>JBEKJF010000397.1:0-4604 GCA_050011375.1 Candidatus Sulfotelmatobacter sp. | reverse complement strand
GGCAGGCGTCCAGTGCGCTCTCCAAAGCGAGTCACAGCTTTTTGCAGATGCTCAACATCTTCATCGACGCGCAAGGCGCGCAGGTGTTCGGTCGCGTTTTCCTTGATTTGCGCGTCCTGCGCGGTCTGATAAGTCGCCGACCAAAGCATTCGAGCCGTCTCGTACTCACCCGCATGCTGCGCCATCTGCGCCGCCATCACCTTCAGGAAAGGATGCGCATTCGGAACATGCGATCCGCGCTCGAATGTTTCGGCGGCTTTCTTGTAATCGTGCAGCTCCATGTAATAGACGAAGCCAAGGTCGTAATAAAGCTTCCACGTATCGGGATTTTGTTGAATGCCGTATTCCAGCAACTCAATCGCGCGCTCCGGTTCGCCCGCGCCATGCGGCGGTTTGGGCGCAAGAAAGCTGGTGCCGAATTCGTAAGCCACCATCAGATGCGGATCCAGGTGAGTCGTGATCTCAAGCAGCGGCGCCAGTTGGTTGTAGCTGGTCGCGAAGTAATGATGCCGGAAGCCAAAGTACTGCACGGCGCGAGTCCAGTAAATGCAGGCCATCAGCCCGTCATAACCGAGACTCGCGCGTTGGATGACCTTTGGCGAACTGAGAAAGAGCGCATCATCCGCTGCACCTTGCGGGCGAAGCCGGTCGATACGATGAAGCAGAAACGAACTCGCAGCCAGCGACAAGATCAGACACGCGCTGGCGACCATCGTAGTTTTCTGCCGAGGCTTCATAACGAATCTCTGTCCGAGTGCCAGTACCTAGTACCCAGTACCTAGTGCCGAGAACCAGCGCCGAGAACCAGTCGCACCCTAACTTTGTTTTTCGGTACTGGGTACCAGGTACTCGGTACTGAATTTCCTCACTTCAAATCCCGGCGCTCGAAGATCAGCACCGCACCGCTCAACGCCATCGTCGCGTAGAACAAGGCGTAGAGCGTGTTCTGCAGGATGAGTTGCGCTGCAACGGGTTGTTCGTGCGCGATGGATGTGATCACGTTGAACGCCGAAAAGTTCGGCACAAGATAAGCCGCGCCCGTGGCCAGCCAGCGCGAGAATCCGTGGGCCATGCCGGCAAAGTTGCGCAGGTCTTCGGCAAAGCTGCCAATGACGAATAGCGAGAAGGCGAAGACCGCGGAAAGCAGCGGCGAAGAGAATGACGAGAACAACAACGCCAGCGAGCAGATGATCAGGAACTCGAGCACGATGAAGTACAAGGCCACAAGAATCAGAGCGTCGGCACGCACAAACTTATGAGAAACATAGAACAGCGCGGCGAAGACTCCGATCGCCATGAAGAAGGTGTTGACCACAAGCGTGCCTGCAAGACCGAAGAACTTGCCGACAATGAACTCCCAGCGGCGCACTGGACGCGAGAGCACGGTGTAGAGCGTTCGCTTTTCGATTTCCTTCGAGACCAGGCCGATGCCGATAAAGATTGCGATCACGATTCCAAACAGCGAAACCGCGGTGAGACCAAGGTTAATGACCACCAACTTCTCGATCTCAATCGAAATCTGGCCAACGAAGATGGCCGCTCCGGAAAGCAGCAGCGCGAAAGCGATCAGGTTGTAGAGCACACGGTCGCGAACCGCTTCGCGGAAAGTATTGGAGGCAATGTAGGCAATGCGAGTTCTCATAATACTGTTCTCTTCATGCGGTTGATCTTTATACGCTCGATCTTCATAGGCTTGATCTTCATAGGCTTGACCCGGCCGTGGTCTCGGCACGGCGCAGCTTCTCGACAAAGTAAGCCTCGAGCGAAGTGCGTACCGGAGTAATCGCAATCAAGCGCAGACGTTCGCGGCGCAGCGCGTCGATCATCGCATCCTGCTGACTCTCGTTGATGGTGGCGCGGACGCGATCGCCCGTGACATGGCATTGCGCTCCCAGAGCCTTAATGGAGGCCGGAACCTGCGAGCCGTGCCAGATCACTTCCACCGTCCCCTGAACGCTGGAGGTCAAATCCTCAACTGCACCGACGCCGCGGAGTTCTCCTTTGTGAATAATGGCCACGCGGTCGCACAGTGTTTCAGCGTCGGAGAGAATGTGAGTCGAGAAGAACACGGTTTTGCCTTCGCTCTTGAGTTGCGACATCAGGTCGCGCACTTCGCGGCGGCCGATGGGGTCGAGTCCAGACATGGGTTCGTCGAAGAACACGAGTTTGGGATCGTGCAGAATCGCCTGACCGATGCCCACACGCTGCAACATGCCTTTAGAAAACTTGCGGAGTTGAACGCCCTGCACGTCGCGCAATCCGACCTGGTCGAGCACGCGCTCAACGCGCTGCTTGCGCTGTTTGGCGGGAACGCCGGAAAGCTGTCCGTAGTACTCCAGCAATTCGTGAGCGGTAAGATAGTCGTAGAAATACGGCTGCTCGGGAAGAAAGCCGATCTGCGCTTTTACTGATGGGTCAGTCCAGTCATGGCCCAGAATGCGCGCCGATCCTGCGCTCGGGAACACCAATCCCATAAGCAGTTTGAGGGTTGTGGTTTTGCCCGCGCCGTTGGGTCCGAGGAATCCGAAAATCTCGCCGTCTTCGACCGTGAGGTTTAGCGGGTGCAATGCGAGCTTCGGGCGCTTGCGCCAGAAGCCCACGCTGTAAGTTTTCTCCAATCCTAAGATTTCTATGGCAGGCATGGCAGGAATGCGGTTTGTTGATGAATATTTGTTTCAGGAAAAATTATATGCAAATCCGATTGGGAGTAAAGTGGCGGCGGGGGCCGGGGGGATTACGAAAGTAAAGGGCGGCGACTGGCACTGTGGCAACGTCGATGCTTGGCCGGAAGTTTGCGGATATCGGTCTCAGTTAGTCTCTGGCGCCAGAGCCTGGCAAGCAGCATAGCCCGCGACCAGAGTGGTATTGCCCGCGGGTTGAAGCCGGATGACCAGATCGTCAGTAGAGCAGTAGGAGCGGGTGCCGGTCAGGTCGGTCTGGGGTGTCGCTGTAGCATAGAACTGATTATTGATGACGCTTCCTGCGCCGGGGGATCCAGTGGCCGCGAAGGTGTAGCCGCTCTTGGGACCGCCGCTGGCGAGAGACTGATCGATGAGACAGGCCGTCGCGATGCCTGGAGTGCAAGGCTGCGCCCCGCCCAGCGGGGTCAGCGTCGCCGGGAAGCCAATGGTTTCGTAGCTGCCGAAATACCCAACTTCGGCGACGTCGATCGCGTGCATAGAACCCGCGGCGGACGAGTCGTTGGCCGCCATGCGAGCCCGCATTAAGTTCGGGATGGCGATCGCCGCGATGACCAGGATAATCGCAACCACGATCAACAGCTCGATAAGTGAGAAACCCTTTTGTTTCGTCATGAAGTTCAGTCTTGCCCCTGTGGCAATGCGACGACCCGATCTTTCTCTTCGGGGGACATACAAATCCTGTCGCACTTAACGGGCCAACCCGGGTCTTCAGGGGCGGTTACCGCAGTACTCATTCGTCTTTCACCCGGCTGCGCTGACTACAATCAAAACGAAAGGGCAGCGGATTTGCGTCCGCTGCCCTCTGGCTTGGTACCCTCCCCCAGGTACTTTGCCAAACTTGAATCGCCAAACTTGAGCTGTGCTAGTTGTTCATCGGGGTCAGAGCCAGGCACGCCGCATAGGTCGCCGGAGCAGTGATTACGCCCGGCGCGCCGTTGCGCACTACGCCGTCATCAGCAGCGCAGAATGATTTCGTCCCGGATGTGTTCGAGATCGGCACTGCGGTAGTGAAGAAGGTGGAAGGCGCAGCAGCTGCCGGAGCCGTGACCGTGACGGCAAATTTGTAACCGCTCTTGCCATTGCCTCCGCCATTGGTGGCCAGGTTGTTGTCGATCAGGCAGCCGTTGGCCGTTCCCGGAACGCAAGGTGTTGCAGCGCCGCCCAACTGGGCCAGCGTGGCATAACCTTGGGTAGGATAAGCGCCGTAGTAGCCGACTTCTCCGACGATGATGGTGTGCTCGGAAGCAGCCGCGGACGAATCGTTGGCCGCCATACGGGCGCGCATCAGGTTAGGAATCGCGATAGCCGCAATGATCAGGATGATGGCAACGACGATCAGTAGCTCAATCAGTGAGAAACCCTTGTTTTTTTGAATGTTCATTTTTCCTCAAGTTAGCCGAGTCATTGTCACCTGGTCGGCAGATGAGATTTCTTACGATGTTCTAAACTTTGTTGCACTCTGGCTGCCAAAACGTTCTTTGCATCTGTGGCTGCCAGAGATGTGCTTTTCTGGGCAAAACGGCGGAATCAAGCCGACACCGCACCGCTGAAAATGACAAATGAGGAGGTCTGAGTTGACAGAAATTGTCATACCGGAAAAGCGATCGTGAGGCCACTGGAAAGACTTGATGCGTTTTGAGGGCGAGACTCGCAAAAGAGCAAAAGGGCAGCGGATTTGATCCGCTGCCCTCTCGCTTGTACCCGTTAGGGTGCGTTGCTAACTCAGACTGTTAGTTGTTCATCGGGGTCAGAGCCAGGCAAGCCGCGTAGGTGGCCGGAGCAGTGATCACGCCCGGTGCGCCGTTGCGGACTACGCCGTCGTCAGCCGCGCAGAAAGACTTGGTGCCCGACGTGTTCGAGATCGGCACAGCAGTCGTGAAGAAGGTGGAAGGCGCCGCAGCT
>JBEKJF010000396.1:0-4607 GCA_050011375.1 Candidatus Sulfotelmatobacter sp. | reverse complement strand
CTGAAGCCCTCGCCGGATCCATCGAAATGCTGGAGGCGATGAAGCGCGCGTTTGAAACCATCGCCACGGCCAAGGTTGCAACTTCTGCGCACGAGGCTCGCGGCCTCGGCTTTCTGAACGACAGCGACCGCATCACGATGAACCGCGAGCGCGTACTCTCCGACGCCAAGGCCCGCGCCCTCGAATTAGTGCGCGCCGGATATGAGCCGCCGGTGCCTCGCACGAACATCCCAGCGCCGGGCGAGAATCTTCTCGCGACGCTTAGGATGGGTGTCCACATGATGCGCCAGGGCGACTTCATCACCGACTACGAAGTGAAGTTGGGCGCGAAGATTGCCGAGGTCTTGTGCGGTGGAAACGTCACGCCCGGAACGCTCGTCAGCGAGCAGTACATTCTTGACCTCGAGCGTGAGGGGTTCAAGTCGCTGTGCGGCGAGAAGAAGACCCAGGAGAGAATTCAGTACACGCTAAAGACTGGGAAGACATTGAGGAATTGAGAGTAACAGACTCCAGTAGTGACTCCTCTTCTCCTCTCGTGTTAGCTATTGACAATAGCTCTGTCCGTAGCTAGCATTGTAGCTGGAGGAACGAACTATGTCGTATGTTCGGCCCGAAGCAGTTCTGTCTCCAAGAAAACGAGTGGGAGGCATCCTTGAGGTAATCCACGATCCAGGCGAGGGGGGTATGAGTGTCGCTCGCATCTTGTGGGACGGGGAGCCCGTTATCGCCACTCGCTGGAATGGCAGTGCTGAGCAGCCCCTGGGGAATCCGGTGTCTCGCCGACAGCCAACGTGGTTCGTAGTCGATGGCTACGCCGCGCCTAAAGTTGAGGAGGCTGCGCGCGCAGCCGCCGAAGAATCGCCCAACAGCGTAATCTCCCAGTACCGTGAAATGGCCAGCGATTCGGAGCGGGAGCGAGAGGCCAATGAGTGGATTGAGGGGCTAATTGGCGATGCATCCGATTAGAGGCGAAGTGTGGTGGGCGTCGTTCGACCCTTCGGTCGGGGGTGAGATCCGCAAGACACGTCCATCCATTGTTCTCAGTAATGATCCCGCGAACGCCGCACTCAACCGCGTGATTGTAATACCGCTAACCAGTCAGATAGCGAAGGTCTACCCCGGCGAGGCCATTGTGACCCTCAATGGTGAAAAACGCAAAGCTATGGCTGATCAGATCATGACTGCCTCCAAAGAGCGGTTGAAAAGTAAACTGGGGGTTCTGTCTCGGGCCGATGTCACCGCCGTTGAAAACGCCGTGCTCTACCAATTGGCTATCCGGCGCTAAGGTGGGAAAAGATTGCTCCCATCGCGTTTACTTAGTATATATTATGAGTATATATCGAGGGTTTATTAATGCCGAAGACGAACATCGCCAAACTCTTCCAGAACGGCCGCAGTCAAGCAGTGAGATTGCCGCGTGAGTTCCGTTTCGAGGGCGACAGAGTGCGCGTCCGGCGCGTGGGCAACGGCGTTCTTCTGGAACCGATCATTCAAGATCCTAAGGAACTGTTTCGCAGGCTCGATGAACTGAATTCCGAGCCATTTCCCTCCCGTGACGAACAGCCCCCCGCAACGAAGCGTCCGGACTTTACGTGAGCTACCTGCTGGACACCAACGCTTGCATCGCGCTGATGAACGGGGCGCCGACCAGCGTTCGCAGCCGATTTGAGAAGGCTATTCGCGGGAATTTCCCAGTCTATATTTCCTCGATCGTCGCCTTTGAACTTTGGTTCGGAATTGCCAAGAGTGCAAGAATTGAACCGAATACCCATCGACTCGAAGCACTCCTTTCTAGTTCAGTCATCGCGCTTCCCTTCGATAACGAGGATTCCCGCGTGGCAGGCACGATCCGAGCTGTCTTAGAAGCTGCCGGCAGACCGATCGGCGCATACGACTACTTGATCGCTGGTCAAGCTCTGGCGCGCCAACTCACGCTGGTGACGGCCAATGTCTCCGAATTTTCACGCGTGAAGGGACTTTCCTGGCAGGATTGGGCAAAGCCTTAAAATAGCGTCGCAAGACCTTTATCCTTCTCCTTCGTCTAAGCTCAGAACGGCGTTGAGTTCGAAGTCCACATCCGGAAGGAAACTATGAACTCTGCAAAACTGCGTCTGCCCCTACTCATTCTTTTCAGCTTGACCCTGGCTCATGCCCAAGACATCCGAACTGGCGAGGACGTCTTGCGGGCCATGCATGATCGCTACGCGAAGTCGTGGTATGAAACTTTGACCTTCACCCAAAAGAGCACGACCTACAATGCCGATGGAACAACCAAAGTTGACACGTGGCATGAAGCACTGTTATCGCCAGGAAGATTACGCATCGACATTGGAACTCCAAACGACAACAACGGGTATCTCCTCGTGGATGGAACGGTGACGGTGCTGCAGGCAGGCAAGGAAGCTGGAAGCCGCCCGCTGGTGAACATGCTTCTGGTGTTAGGGTTCGACGTATATCGGCAGGCTCCGGAGAACACTATCAAGATCGTGCAGGCCGAGGGCTATGACCTCAAAAAGACCCACGAAGAGACATGGGAGGGACAGCCGGTTTATGTGGTCGGAGCGGACAAGGGCGATCTGAAATCGAAGCAGTTCTGGGTGGATAAGAATCGCTTATTGTTTGTGCGGCTGTTTGAACCAACGCGGACGGACGCGAGCAAGTTCCAGGACATTCGCTTTGAAGACTACCGCGAGATGGCGGGCGGCTGGGTGGCAGCGCGGGTAGAAGTGTACGCAGACGACAAAAAAGTCTTCAGCGAGGAATATTCGGACATCCAATGCAATGCGAAGCTCGATCCGGGCACGTTTGATCCTAAGCAATTCAACTCAACACATTGGGAGAAGCCTTAGCCGGTTGGATTTCTGCCTGCTACAATCGCCTTCATGCGCAGATTTCTGCTAACTATTTCCGCAGTTGTTGTGATCGGGCTGGTAGCCGTGGGGCTTGTAGCGTCACGGGCGAACGCCCAAGCCAAAGATGCTCCCGTGAAAGAAGAGACGCCGGACGTGCCGGACTCGATTCAAGCGCCCACGGGCGAAGAAGTTGTTTTGCTCGCGCACGCGACAGGTTCGCAGATCTACACCTGCCAGGCTTCGGCTGACGGAAAGTTCAGTTGGACTCTCAAGGGTCCCGATGCTGAACTGAAAGATCGAAAAGATAAAGTGATCGGCCAGCATTCTGCCGGGCCGACGTGGAAACTGAAAGATGGAAGCGAAGTCACCGGGAAGGCGGCGGCTCATGTGGACGCGCTCGATCCCGGCTCCATTCCATGGCTGCTGGTGAAGGTCGTGAGTCATGCGGGAAACGGTCTGCTGACGAACGTGACGGACATTCAAAGAGTTCATACCCATGGCGGCCAGCCTCCCGCCGATGGCTGCGATGCGGCTCACAAGGGCGACGAAACCAAGAGCAGTTACACCGCGGATTATTACTTCTACGCTCCGGCGAAGTGAAGCCCGTGCGGGCCGCCAGGCATCGAATGAAGTTGATCGCGAGAATTAGGAACTGAGACCTGCCATGCGAGAAGTAATCATAGCTTCATCTGTTCGCACGCCCGTGGGACGCGCCTACAAGGGCACGCTCCGCGCCACCCGTCCCGATGAACTCGCGGCCGTTGCCATTAGAGGCGCGCTCGAGCGCGTTCCGGAACTCGATCCCAAAGAAATTGAGGACGTCATCCTGGGCTGTGCCATGCCCGAGGCTGAGCAAGGGATGAACGTGGCGCGCATTGCGTCGCTGCGCGCCGGCTTGCCGGTGGAAATTTCGGCGCTCACCATCAACCGATTTTGCTCGTCAGGCTTGCAGGCGATCGCCATGGCGGCGGAACGCATTATGAGCGGTGGCGCCGAAGCGATTGTCGCCGGCGGCACTGAATCGATGACCATGATTCCGATGGGCGGACACAAAGTTTCGCCGAATCCGTGGCTCGTCGACCACTATCCGGACGCTTACCTCAACATGGGCCTCACCGCCGAACGCGTTGGCCAGCGCTTCGGCATCACGCGAGAGGCGGCGGACGAATTTTCTCTTCGCAGCCACCAAAAGGCACTGGCTGCGATTCAGGCCGGCAACTTCGACGAAGAAGTTGTGCCTGTGCCGGTAAGCTTCACCACTCCGAATGGATCGAAGCCCAAGCGCCAGGAGATTGTTTTCAAAATGGACGAAGGCCCGCGCGCCGACACTTCGCTCGAAGCCTTGCTCGCGTTGAAGCCCGCATTCCACGTGAAGGGCACGGTCACGGCGGGAAATTCTTCGCAGATGTCTGACGGCGCCGCGGCAGCTGTGGTGATGTCCTCTGAGCGCGCCAAAGCCCTCGGCATCAAGCCGCTAGCGCGTTATGTTTCGTTCGCCACGGCAGGATACAAGCCTGAAGAAATGGGACTTGGCCCCGTGTTCGCAATTCCAAAAGCCTTGAAGATGGCTGGGCTGAAACTTTCGGATATCGATGTGATCGAGTTGAACGAAGCGTTCGCCGCGCAATCCCTCGCCGTGATTCAAGAAGCTGGGCTCGACCCCGAGAAGGTGAATCCGAACGGCGGCGCCATCGCGCTGGGACACCCACTGGGATGCACCGGAGCCAAGCTGACGGCCACGATCATCCGCGAACT
>JBEKJF010000395.1:0-4652 GCA_050011375.1 Candidatus Sulfotelmatobacter sp. | reverse complement strand
AGAACTGCTGCGCCACTTCCCGCGCCAGTTGTGCCGCCTTCACGTTGATCTCGCGCACGCGGTCGGGAAGTTCAAACTCACTCAGCACGATGCGCGAACCGCCGAACGTATTGGTCTCGACAATGTCGCAGCCAACCTTAAAAAAGTCAGCGTGGATATCCCGAATAATGTCGGGACGGCTCAGCACCAGCACCTCGCTGCAATTCTCCTTACCCCAATAATCGTCGAGGGTAGGATTCCGCGCCTGGATGTTAGTCCCCATAGCGCCGTCGTAAACCACAACGCGCTCTCGAACGGTCTGTAGAAAATCAGTCATTGGTCGTTAGTCGTCGGTCGTTGGCCATTCGTCGTTGCTGCTGGCTTTGGGGTTTTGCCAACGACCAACGACGAACGGCGAACGACGCTTTTCCTCAATACAAACGCCGGCCCCGAGGACCGGCGTGGTGATCGACTGCGAACTCTCTTCGGAATCTAACTCCCGGCAACCATCTCCTTGGGAGCTCCACCATCCACGTCGGCCTGATTGAATACGACGTTGGCTCCCATGTGTGCTGGCCGTGAGGCCAGCATCTGCTCCTTGCGGTAAACCAGATTGCTGGCGTTAAACGTGGCCAGCTCAAAACCGTGCCCATGCGTGATCGCGTCGGTAGGGCAAGCCTCCACGCAATACCCGCAAAAGATACATCGATTGTAATCGATGTTATAAACCTTGGCGTAGCGCTCAGCGCCGCTGACGCGGTGTTCGGCGGTGTTGTCGGCCGCCTCGATATAAATGCAGTTCGAAGGACAGTTGGCCGCGCACAAGAAGCAAGCCACGCACTTTTCCAGTCCGTTTTCGTCGCGCTGCAGCACGTGAGCGCCACGAAAGCGGGCTTCAAAACGCGCGCCGCGCAATGGCCCTTTGCCATCGGGATAATTTTCCACCGTTGTCGGCTGGAACATCTCCATGAAGGTGATGCTCATGCCTTTGGCGATGGCGGCGATATTTTTCAGGACCGGCATGTGGTTCTAGTATACCGAAATCAGAGGATCGACGGCGCGTCTGGACCCCACCACGGGTTATGAACTGACGTGCAACGCCTGCGCTCGCGTTAAACTGCTTCTAACAATCAACTCTATGCGGGTACGCGTACTCTTCTTCGGGATGTTGAAAGACCTGGCGGGCAGGTCCGGCGACGTTGTCGAGTTGCCCGACAAGGCGGTGGTGCGCGATTTGCTGGATCATTATTCGACCGAGGTTCCGCGGATGAGAGAAGCGCTCGCGTCGATCGCTGTGGCGGTCAATCAAGAATATGTTGGACCGGGGGTCGTGCTGAAGTCGGACGACGAAGTTGGCTTGCTACCCCCGGTAAGTGGTGGGTCGGAGGGCGAGACACCCTCCGGACAGCCGGCGGGACGCCGGCGCTACGCTTCGATTGTCCGCGATGCCATCGACACTGCAGGGGTCCTGGCGCGCATCAAGCACGGCGAAGATGGAGCCGCCGTGGTGTTCGAGGGAGTTGTGCGAAATCAGACACGGGGACGCCGAACGCTCTATCTCGAGTATGAAGCTTACGAAGAAATGGCGCTGGCTGAGATGGAGAAGCTGGCCGAACAGGCGCTAAAACAATTCGCAGTACGTGACGTTGCGTTGGTGCACCGGCTGGGGCGGCTCGAGATCGGTGAGGCCAGCGTGTTGATCGTGGTGGCGTCGGCTCATCGCGCGGCCGCGTTCGACGCTTGCCGATGGCTGATCGATACGCTCAAGCGTACGGTTCCTATCTGGAAGAAAGAGTATTTCGAGGACGGAGCCGTATGGGCGGATGGGGAAGCGTTTCCGGAGGAAGTTCGGCGCGGAAATTCCTAGGCTGAGGCAGCCCCGGACAGGGGGGTGCATCTAAGTGAGCGGTTGAGGATGGCAGAACGCGCCTCGCTGTGCTCGCTGGACCGTTCGGTTTTGCTCAGGGCAGGCTTGCGGGTGGCCGTCCCCACACAGTGACCGACGGTCACACGTATACTTCACTTTACTGAATGAGAAAATTCTTAACCGCGACTCTGCTGCTGCTGGCCTGCGCCGCCTACGCGCAGCAGACTCCCGCGCAGAAGCAATCTCCGTCTCCGCCGGAGACCACACTCAAGGTCGACGTCAAACTGGTCAACGTTTACGTGACTGTGACCGACGATCATGGAGCGCCAGTAGGCGGACTCAAGAAAGAAAATTTTGTAGTTCAGGAAGATGGGCGGGAGCAGAAGATTTCGGTGTTCGACAAAGAATCGGCGGTGCCGCTTTCGATTGCGCTGGCGATTGACACAAGTTTGAGCACGCGTCACGACTTGCCGCTCGAGCAGGCTTCAGCGAAGCGGTTTGCGCGGGCGATTCTGCGGCCTGTGGATGCTTTGTCGGTGTATGGCTTCAGTGAGACGGTGTCTCAGGTGACCGGCTATACGGCGGAGCTGAAGCGTATTGACGAGGGCATCGACCACATCCGCCTGGGTGCGGCCACGGCGCTGTTCGATGCCGTCTATGTGACCTCGCGCTCACTCGACAAGCGCCAGGGACGGAAAGTCATCGTGCTGATCACTGACGGAGGAGACACGATCAGCCGCGTCGATTACAAAGAGGCGGTGCGCGCGGCCGAGGAGGCGGAAGCAATCGTCTACAGCATCATCGTGGTGCCAATTGAGAGCAGCGCGGGGCGCGAGACTGGCGGCGAGCATGCGCTGATCCAGATCTCTGAAGATACGGGAGGGAAGTACTATTACGCGACTTCGACGTCGCAGCTCGATGACGCCTTTCGGAAGATCAGCGACGAACTGAGGACGCAGTACTTGCTGGCTTACTATCCGTCGCAACGCATCTCGAACTCACAGTTTCGCCACATCCAGGTAGCAATCACAGGGCCGGCCGAGGGCGCTGCTTATCATGTGCGAAATCGAGCCGGCTATTACACTACTAAGTCAGACTTTTAGAAGCAGTGGCCAGTGGCCAGAAGCGCGGGTAGTGGTTCAGTGTGAATACGTTTTGAAAGGGCGTGGCTTCAGCCACGCCGCAATTACCTCAAAATCAATGGCGGCTTCAGCCGCCGAGGGGACAGGTTCTTCAGAGTGCACCACTACCGAAGCGCGGGCTTGATTGACAAGGATGGTGGATGGTTTGGTATTGTTCGGACTTGCTTCTACATGGCTGAGGATTGATTTTCCATCCTATAAGATCAACTTGGGTTCGCGGGTTTGCTTTTGACGAGGGCGCTCGCGGCAAGTTGAGATGCGCGTGCTTGTCCCATCGAACGGCGATTGCCGATCCAGTCTGTTGTTGCTTTCTTGTTCTTGAAACGGAACTGAAAAAGAGGGTCAGTGAATAGTGTGAATGGAAGGTTTGCCCGGTTGAACTGTCATTTCTCTCGGCACTTCGCCGTGCGTGTGGCAGTGTTCGCGGTAGTTGCCCTGGCGGTTTCGCCGTCGCTCATCGCGCAAACAATTGGAACGGGAAGCATCGTGGGCTTTGTCGCCGATCCGCAACAGAAGCCGCTCGCTGGCGCGAAGGTCGAGATCACGGATAAAGCCACGGCTGGCGTCATCCATGGCACCACTTCTTCGGCTGGATTGTATTCCTCGGGACCGATTCAGCCGGGAGACTATGCGGTACGCATCGAGGTCAAGGGCTTCAACATCGCGCACTTGTCCCTGGCGGTTCATGTAGGGAATACGACTCGCGCGGACGTAACCATGCAAGTCGGGACGGAGAAGCCGCGTCCTCAGACTGTAGGCGGCACGGCCGTTAATATCGAACAGGCCGGCGTGCAAAGCGTGGTCGATGGAGGGACAGTTGAGCATTTGCCGATCGGCGGACGAAATCCTCTGGATTTGGCTCAGCTTGAACCCGGAGTGCAGTTGCAGGATGGCAGCGTCTTCGGTGCGAGCAAGGATGGGATCTCTTCGGTTTCGGTGCTGAGCCGATTCGGGCGCGGCGTGAGAACCGAAGTGGACGGAGTCAACGTCAGCGACGAGACCACTGGCGCTTCCACGCAGAACATTCCTGCAAGTGCAATCAAGGAATTTCAGCTTCCGGAATCGTTGCTCGATCTTTCTGCCGGATCAGCCGCTTCGACGGTGAACATTATTACGCGGTCTGGGAGCGATCAGATTCACGGAGCAGTATTTGGTGTGTACCGCGGCGATCAGGGCGCGGCGCCACTGCCCGCTTCGTCGGCAGGTTCTGACTCTTCTTTTCAGCGGGAGCAATTTGGAGCGAATGCGGGCGGGGCGATCATCAAGGACAAAGTGTTCTTGTTCGCCGACGCCGAGCGCACTCAGCAGAATCTCACGTCGATTGAGCCGTTTAGTTTTCCATTTAATACACTGAATACTGTTCTCTCGCAACCTTACCGTGAGTTCGACACCGACGCGCGCGTCGACTGGAACATGCGTGGGAGTACGCGCGCCTTCTACCGCGTTAATTATTTTCAGAACAGCGATCTGCGGCCCGATGGGTCGACGACTTCCGCACAGCAACTCGACAATACGAATAACGTCGCGACAAATACTGTGGGAGTCGATTTCACCACGGGCGTCTATGCGCACAGCCTTCGGTTTGAATATCTCAAGCTGCGCAATAGCATATCGGATGCGACGAGCGGGCTGAACGCGGCCGACAATCCGATTCCGGGGCTGGG
>JBEKJF010000394.1:0-4674 GCA_050011375.1 Candidatus Sulfotelmatobacter sp. | reverse complement strand
CTGCGACCCCAACGGGCTCAGAGGCGCACGCATCGGCGTAGCCAGGAAATACTTCGGCTTCAACGATGCCGTCGACGCTCTTATGGAGCAATCCCTCGACGCCATGAAGAAACAGGGAGCCACTCTGGTTGATCCCGCCGACATCGAAACCTTTGGTAAGTTTGACGACACTGAACTCTTGGTCTTCATGTATGAACTGAAAGCGGACCTGAATGCCTATCTCGCGCGACTCGGTCCCAACGCTCCCGTCCGCACGTTGAAAGACATCATTGACTTCAACGATCGCAATCGCCAGAAAGAAATGCCCTACTTCGGCCAGGACTTATTCTTGAAAGCCGAGGCAAAAGGCCCATTAACAGAGAAGGCCTACATCGACGCTCTCGAAAAGAATCATCAACTCGCACGCGCCGAAGGCATCGACGCCCTCATGGCTAAGTACAATCTCGATGCCATCGTCGCGCCCACCGGCGGTCCGGCCTGGCTCACCGATCTGGTCAACGGCGACCACGTCGCCGGAGGAAGTTCGAATGCCGCCGCCGTCGCCGGCTATCCAAACATCAACGTCACCGCCGGATTTATCTCCGGCCTGCCGGTTGGCATTTCCTTCTTCGGCCGGGCCTGGAGCGAACCCGTTCTCATCCGCCTCGCGTTCGCCTTCGAGCAATCCACCAAAGCACGTCAGGCGCCGCGCTTCCTATCTACAATCGATGAGGGATAACTAACCGCATTTCAGTTACGCGTACCCGCTCGCGCGGGAATCCCGGATCGGCTCCCGGAGCCATTTTTCTTAGCTTGAATAAGCTCTAATTAAATTCCAACCAATGTGCTGCCGTGTTAGCCTTACCTGCAAAGGGGGTACTAATGATGATGAACAAAGTGGTCGCTTCCCTGCAGAAGGAATACTCCCGTCTTGAAAAAGAGATAGGAAAAGTGGGGAAAGCGCTCGACGCTCTCGGTCACGCCGGGGGAAAGAAGCTCAAGAAAACAGGCCGTACCTTGAGCAAGGATGCCCGCAGGCGGATCGCCGAGGCGCAAAAACTACGCTGGGCGAAAGTCCGAAAGGAAGCCGCCAAGCTGGTGAAGTCGTAGTAGAAAGATGCTTTCGCAAGCACCGCAGCCGGCCTCGTTCGTAACTTCTCCTAAAGTCTTGCGGACGAGGCCCCAGCTTCGGACCCCTCTTGAGAGAACCCTCCGGTTGGCGTAAAATCCAACTACTCCAGCAATCCAATTTTTTGCTTCTCAAATCAGGAGAAAAATGAAAACCAGATCAATTTTACTCACCCTGGCTCTATGCTTCGTCGCCGCATTGGGCTTCGCCCAAAATCCAGTCATGGGCGCCTGGAAACTGAACGAGGCCAAATCGAATTTTCCCGCAGGCGCCCCGAAAAACACAATGGTTGTCTACGAGGCCGTGGGCGACAAAATCCAATGCACCGTTGACGGCGTCGAGGCCGAGGGAGAACCGACTCACAGCACCTGGGTTGGAAAGTTTGACGGGAAAGATTACCCGCTGACCGGCGATCCGGCTGCCACCACGCGAGCGTACAACGTTGTTGACGACCACACGCTCGAGTTAATCAATAAGAAGAACGGCAACACTGGTCTCAAAGCTCGGATTACCGTTTCGCCCGACGGAAAAACCCGCACCGTAACGGTGACAGCAGTCGACGCATCGGGCAAGAAGGCCGAATATAAGGAAGTGTACGACAAGCAGTAGTAACTGAGTAGTAAGTGAAAGAATTAAGGTCGATTCGCGGAGGGCGGGCGTCTGGAGCGTATACCGGCGCCGCCTCCTAAGTCCACCGAAACCACTTCAGCGCTAGCAGGAACGAAACCCCACCCCACAGAGACAACACCAGAAGCCGCGGCCATTGATGGATCAACGGCGTGCCTTCGAGGATGCTGGCCCGCAGCGCATCGTTTAGTGCCGTCAGCGGCAGAGCCTTGATCAGCGGTTGAATCACGGCAGGAAAACGCTCATAAGAAAAAAACACGCCGGAAAAAATCCACATCGGCATCATCACCAAGTTCATCAATCCGCTCACGCTCTCGATTTTCTGCGCGCGGCTCGCGGTCAGCAACCCGATTCCTCCAAAGCAAACGGCTCCCAGCGAACCCAGCAACAGGATTGCGAACAACGAGCCCAGCACCTTCATGTGAAACACGATGACGCCGAGCGCCAGCAGCAAGCCGATTTCGATAATCATCAACACCAGGCGGCTCGAGAGCAGAGCCAGCAGAAAATCTCCGCGCCGCATCGGCGTGCCCACGAACCGCTTCAGCAGCTTGCGCTGCCGCATGTCCACCAGCGCAAACCCAATACCCCACATGCCGGAGTTCATCAGGTTCATCCCCAGCAAGCCAGGAATCAGAAAGTCGATATAGCGCGAGCCCGGCTCGGATGTAGTCAACTCAGAAGTCGCGACCACATCCTTGCGCCCGGCCGCACTCTGCAAAGCTTCGTCCACTTCGGAGCGCGCGAGCACGCTCTCAGGCCGCGCCGGATCGTAGCGATAGCGAAGCCCTCCCACACCGTCCGGTTCGATCACAAGATCATATTTTCCTAGACGGAAACCCTTGCGCGCAGCCGCATCCTCCAGCACATCGATCTTGAAAGCTGCATGCTTCGCGGAACGCTGTAACAGCGTCTCCGCTTCCTGTGCACCCGCGCCCGCGACGATTGCGACCGAAGATGCATCCGCGGGCTTGTTGCGGAACGCAATTCCAAGGCCGCTGGCTAGGAGCAGAGGAAACACAAACACCCAGAACACAACCTCCGGCTCGCGCTTCAGTTCGAGCATGCGCGCCATCAGCAAATGACGGTATCCCGACCAGCGCCCGTTCCGCTTGGGCGGCCGTTTTGGCGGAACCTTTCGTTCTGCCGCCGGAATTTGCTCTGCAACACTCATAGGGCCAATCCGAACCTGTTAGAACAATGCAACCGTGCTAGAACAATCCAACGGTATTGTCATCCCGAGCACAGCGAGGGATCTTGGTTCTTGCCCGCGCCGTTCATCATGCAGTGCCATCAAACACCAAGATCCCTCGCTTCGCTCGGGAAGACCAGCCGACATTGCCATGACAAACCCATATTGCAATGTAGATGTGACGATGAACCTCGCTATCGCGCCTCTGGCTTCCACTTGTTCAGGAACTCGAGCAGCGCCTCCGGCGTGAGAGACCGTGCGTCCTCGAATTCGCCGTTTTTCTGGCTGACCACTACTTTGCCGTCGGCTTCGATCACCGCCAAAGTTGGAATGCCCTTGTCCAAAGTGACGTCAAACTGTTTCACCACGTCGGCGTTCTTTTTCTCGTCGTCTCCAAGGTCGACATGCACTACCTCGTACCCCGACATCGCCGCCGAAAAATCGGGACGATGAAATGCCAGATCCAGCACGTGGCAGTCGAAGCACCAGTTGGCTCCAAAAACCAGCAGCACACGCTTGTGCTCAGTCGCGGCTTTCTCTTCGGCCTCTCTGATCTCAGCGTGCGCATCCGCATCCGGCGGATAGATGTTCTTCTTCATGTCCGATGGTTGCGTCAGGTGAGGCGCGTCCGTTCTTTCGGCGCCGACCAAGCGCCACTGCTCCCCTTGCTTTCGCCAACCCTGAGCGTCGGTTACCGTCTCCGTTTGGCCGTTCGCCAGCTGCACTTCGGCTTTGAAGATTGCGCTCTCAGCTCCGGGCTTCTCCTTCAATCGGACGATTTCAATCTTCATGCGGCGCGCTTTAAGGCCCAGCCAGAAATTGATGTCCGCATCCGCGCCGGCCGCGACTCCATTCGCCTCAATTTTTGCCGCTGGGTCGGTGCTGTAGAGCGCTGTCAAGGCCGCCGCATCTCCCGCAACAACCGCGGCCTTCCACTGATCCAGCGGAGGAAAACCAGTTGACGAGTCAGCCGTCGAAGCCTGCGCGAAAGCAGATTGCCCGCCAAGTATCGCGGCCGCCGTTACAACCGCAAGAACCACTTCACGAAAATGTCCAGTAAAAATCTTCGTCATTCTTCGCCTCATATCACTCTTCCCGCAAATGCCGGCCTGTCAATCGCACAAACACATCTTCCAGACTGGCTTGCCGCGTGGTCAAATGCTGCAGCTCGCTTCCCTGCTTTCCGATCACATCCAGCAGCGCTGGGATGGTTAGATGCGGCTCCTTCACGCTGAGCGCCACCATACCGTCATCCTCACGCACCGACTCCACGCTCGGGAGCGCGCGCCACGCCTCCAGCGCGGCGCCGTCCGAACTAGTCTTCGCCCCCACGGCAAACTCCACCACGTGATGCCCGCCCAAGCGCTCAATCAAATCTGGAGGCGAACCCTCCGCGATAATCTGCCCGTGATCCACAATCGCCAGCCGGTCGCACAGCCGCTCGGCCTCATCCATGTAATGCGTGGTTAGCAGCACCGTGCCGCCGGCCCGCTGAAACTCACGAATAATATCCCACAACTGCCGACGGCTCTGCGGATCGAGCCCGGTAGTCGGCTCATCCAGGAAAAGAATTTTCGGATTGCATACCAGCGCCGTAGCCACCGCCAGCCGCTGCCTCTGTCCGCCCGACAGCTTTCCTACCCACGCGTCAGCCTTCTCCGTAAGCCGCAACTCTTCAAGCACCTCATCGCATGATCGCGGCTCCCGGTAAAAGCTGGCAAACAGTTCGACCGTCTCACGCACAGAA
>JBEKJF010000393.1:0-4686 GCA_050011375.1 Candidatus Sulfotelmatobacter sp. | reverse complement strand
CTACTTTGAGGCTGGGGTTGGCGAGGGGTTGGCGGTTGCTTATCGCGCGGGAGTGGTTACACGCGCCGATCTTTTTCTTCAGACGAAATTCACTTACCGGCCGGGGCAGGACGAGCGACTTCCTTATGATCCTGCGGCTCGGCTTTCTGCGCAGGTTGCACAGTCGCTGGCTAGTTCTCTCGAACATCTTGGGACGGATTACGTTGACAGCTTTGTGCTGCATGGGCCTGCGGCGGGCTACGGCTGGGCTGATGCTGATGCTGAAGTTTGGGACGCGATGAGCAGAGAGCGTGATGCCGGGCGGGCCCGCTTGCTTGGGGTTAGCAATGTTTCGTTGCGGCATTTGGAGCAGATGGTTGAGGTGCATTCAGAGGCGCCGGCGTTTGTACAGAATCGATGCTATGCGCGGCTGGGATGGGACCGCGAGGTGAGGGCGTTCTGCAAGGAGCGGAGGATTATTTATCAGGGATTCTCGCTGCTGACTGCGAATATGGAAGTGGTGCGGCATCCTGTGGTTACTGGGATCGCGGCTCGCGCTGGTGCTACTCCGGCACAGATTGTGTTTGCTTTCGCGCGAGCGGTCGGGATGTTGCCGCTGACAGGGACCTCGAACGCTGGGCATATGAGGCAGGATCTGGACAGCGGGGCGATTGTGCTTTCGGAGGATGCGGTTGGGGCGATTGAGGGTTTGGCGGGGTGACGCACCTTCAGTCGCTACTCTTTCGCGGTCCAGTTCGAACGGTTGCGAAATGCGTGACGTCCGCTGAATTGGACTTAGTTTATTTCAGCTTCGATTCCGGGCACTCCCGCGCCGGGCTTTCACATGCCGCCTGACGGTGCTGGATCACAACTGTGCTAGCGCCCGATCTGTGGTGATGAACTTTGCTCCGAGGGCTTGCAGTTCTGCCGTGGCGCGTTCTCCATCTTCTGCTTTCAGGGTTTCGATTGCATCTTTTACTACTGAGACTTTGTGGCCTCGTTCTAGCAATCCTTTCGCTGCGAAGCGGACGCAGTATTCGGTTACCACTCCGAAGACTACGAATTCCGCGGCATCTCCCAATCGCTTTACGAGTTCGTCTGCGTGGCGGCTTTGGAAGATATCCAGCGTCTGTTTCTCGAGATGGATTTGCTGGTATTGAGACAGATCGCTCGGCAGCTTTGCCTCGGGATCGTTTGGGATGATGACAACTTTCTCCGTCAGAGCTTCTGCAACATAGGCTGAGCCTGCGGTGCCTCTGATGCAGTGCGGCGGGAAGGTTTTGAATTCGGGGTCGTTCTCCGGATGGTAGCAGCCGTGCGAGATCAGTAGGACTCGGCCTTGGCGCGCGGCGTCGGTGAGGCGGCGAATGTTCGGGAGCAGGCGCTCGGCTCCGGGGACGTAGAGCTTTCCTCCCGGCAGCATGAAGTCTGCTTGCGTGTCGACTTCCCAGAAAACTTGTTTGCTGGATGACATTTTTGTATGCCCGACCTCTTATACATCTTTAACACAGAGGGCGCAGAGGTTCACAGGGTGAGGCGACAAGAATTTCACAAAGTCGTGACATGGCCGTGACAAATGCTGGTGCGGGTCATCCTAGCATTGGTCTGCAGCTGTCAGAGAAATTGCGGACCATCTAACTTGGAATTTGGTTTGTGGCTCACCCCTGCCTCTGATCTGTTCATTTCTGCACATTTTTGCACATCCGAAAAGGAGACTTCTATGCAGCATCGCAGAATTGCTTTTGCCACTTGCCTTGGCTTGGCGCTGATGTTTATTTCCAGCGCAGCCGTGGCGCAGTATACACTGACAAACCTGGTTTCGAATCAGGCAGGGGCCGCGAAGCACCAGGATCCTCTGCTGGTAAATGCGTGGGGGTTGGCGTACGGGCCGGGCGGGCCATTCTGGATCAGCGATGAAGGCACAGGCTGGTCCACGCTTTACAACGACAGCGGAGTGAATCAGGGATTGGAAGTCGTGATCCCGACGTTCAACGGTAGCGGGACGGGATCTCCCACGGGAATTGTCTACAACTCATCGCAGCAATTTTCGGTGGAGGGCTGGCCAGCGATCTTCCTGTTTGCCACGCTGGACGGAACCATCAGCGGATGGGCGCCGCAATCGAATCCTACGCAGGCGATTGTGGCCGTGAATAACTGGAGTTCAGGCGCCGTGTATACGGGGCTGACGATTACGAACTATCCCACGGGAACCAACTATCTGTTTGCCGCCGACAATTGGAACAACAAGGTAGATATCTACGACGGCAACTTTAACCTGGTGACTTCGTTTACGGACACGACGCTTCCGCCGGGATTTGCGCCGTTTGGCATTCAGGACATCGACGGGCAGGTCTATGTGTCTTTTGCCAGCACGTCGGGCGGGTCAGGCGGATACATCGACATCTTTACCGAAGCCGGAGTGTTTGTGAAACAGTTGACGAGTAGTTCGAAGCTGAATCAGCCCTGGGGGTTTGCGGTTGCGCCGTATAACTTCGGGCGGTTGAGCAAGGCTTTGCTGGTTACGAATAACCTCAACACCACCGGAGAAATCAACGGATTCAACATCACCACAGGAGAATTTATCGCCACGCTTTCGTACAGTGAGGGCAAGCCAGTTTATATCGATCAAATCTGGGGCATTGAATTTGGCGGCGGATCGCAATACGACGGCGGCAAGAACGAACTTTTCTTTACCGCCGGTCCGAATAACAATGTTAATGGGACGTTCGGAGTGATTCGAGTCGCTGCTAAGTAGTCGCGATAAGGAAGCGAGCGTGCGAGTTATGTTGGCATCCTGAGCAACGCGAGGGATCTTGGGGTTTGCGAGCGCCGGCGACGCCGGTCGCGCAAGCAAGAACCAAGATCCCTCGCTTCGCTCGGGATGACAGAAGCTACGGCCTTTGACAGAAGTTACGGCCTTTGTGTTTGGGCTGGGACTCGCACTCGCGTGTTTCATTCGCGTGGTTGTTGAAAAGTGAGCGCGACTTAAGAATCCGGGGGCTGCTGAACGAATGCCAGCAAGCCTGCCAGTAAAACATTCTTATTCGCCTCAGGCAGCTCGAGGAAGCGGAACGGCTGCAGCCAGCCCTGCGTCGCCCACATGGGAAACATGATCTGCGCTTTTTCGCGGATTGTAGTCTTGCCGAGGTTGAAAATAAGTTCGACTTCGAGTTTTTCGTCGAGCGGCTTGTCTACATGCATGAGGCCGCCGGAGGTGGAAAGCTGATGCAGTTTTCCCCGCACCTCGCGCCGGTTGGGCAGGCGCATGAGTGTGAGGACCGATCCGCGCAGCTTAACGCGAAACGGGCGCTGCGGCTCCTGGCGGGCTGTTCCGGCTGAAGACGAGGGGGGAAGGGATTCTGGGGTCGACATCGTGGATAGAGTATGGAGCTTGGATGTGCCCGAGGCGAGGTTACGAAAGAGCGAAGAGCAGTGGTCGGTGGCTAGTGGTCAGTGGTCAGTTATTCGTACCTCTTACGGCCTCTTGGACACTGGCCCGCTGATTGATTGCTAATTCCTTCCTGCTATTTTCTGCCGGGGTGGGATTCGCCCTGGCCTGAGAACAAATTGTAGGGCCACGCGTTGCCGCTCTTGCTTGCGGCTTTGTCTGTGGGTTTGCTTGCGGCTTTGTCCGCGCCTGCGGCGACGGCCGCAGTTAGATTCGAAGCGCAATTCCAATCCTCTGGCGGATTGGTAATTCCCCAGACATTTGCCTGGTTGTAGAGCGCGACTCCGATGAGAAAATGTTTCTTGTCGTTGCCCAGGGGCAGGCAAGTCGCCACGCGAGCCGAAGCGCTGCCGCCGCCCGGCAGATCGTTCAGCAGTATAGGAGTTTCGAGCGGCAAGGCTTGCGAGGCGCGAACTCCGCAGCCCTGTGGACTCACCACCAGAGCCATACACCTTGCGGAGAAAGGATGTTTGCGGTCGAGGCTGGTCACGGTTACGGGAATCTCCACTCGCAATCGCGTGCTGCGCCGCACCGGCCTGGGTGTGAGTATTTCCATTTTCCGCTATTTCATCGGATGCGCTGTCCCGACTCATTAGTTTTACAGAAGCGGCTGGAGGCAAGCCCAAGAAAAAACAGATGAGGGTGACGAAGGTAACCTGCTGAGAATCCCGCCTGTTAAGATGGCTCGACATCAGCATCAACACGCCATATCAGTGAACTCAACATCCGCCATATCTGTGGACCATTCAGCGGCAACTGCCCCGCTTGAGCTCGAGTGGGATCTTGTTCGGGCCGCAAGCTGTGCCGATGCGCGGGAGAGCGACCTTGCCCGTATTCGGAGCTTGCTCGCCACGACGAAGTCGGTCGAGTGGGAGGCTGCGCTTCGACTGGCCGACCATCACGGCACATCTTCCCTGCTTTATCAGAACCTTTCGCGTTTCGGCGATATCGTTCCTTCGAGTGCGTTGGCGGCGCTGCGGCAGAGCTATGAGAGGAATGTGTACAAGTCGCTGTTTCTGGCGCGCGAGTTGATCCGTATCTTGGATTGCCTCGATGCGATCGGCGTGGAAGTGGTGCCATACAAGGGCATTGTGATGGCTGAGGTTTATTACGGCGACATGGCGCTGCGCCGGTCAGGCGATATGGATTTATTTGTTCGCGGGCGCGATGTGAGCCGCATTAAAAAGGCGGTGCGTGAGTTGGGATACGCGCAGCGCGTGCCTGTTCCTGAAGATGCGGAAGAGGATTACATTGCTTCG
>JBEKJF010000392.1:0-4705 GCA_050011375.1 Candidatus Sulfotelmatobacter sp. | reverse complement strand
GGGATTGTCACCAAATCCAATCTCGTAGTCCGCGATCTCGATCTTCTGCGCGCAGTCGCCCAGAATAATGCGCTCTCGATCCACATCACTGTGACCACTCTGAACGTCGAGCTCGCAAGGATTCTCGAGCCGCGCGCTCCCCGCCCCGACCTGCGCATCGACGCAGTTCGACAACTCAGCGAAGCAGGCTTTACCGTCGGAGTGAGTTGCTCACCGGTCCTGCCCGGAATCACCGACGCGCCCGCCGATCTGGAGGCCGTGGTGCGCGCCGCAGCCGCAGCCGGAGCCCGCCACATCTTCGCCGGACCTCTGTTCTTGAAGCCGTGTTCGGCCGCAATTTTTCTTCCGTTCGTTGAGCAACAATTCCCACATTTGGTCGAGAACTATCGCGAGCGCTATCAGGACCGCGCCTTTCTGCCGCCTTCCTACGGCAAGCGCATAACACAACTGATCGCGCACTTCCGCCAAAAGTGCGGCATGACCACCGACCCTCGCGGAAGGATGGCGAACAAGTGGCCCGCGCAGGCTCTGGGCGAGCAGTTGGCACTGTTCTGAAATGATAAGTGTCGTAAGATTGTCTTACTATGAAAACGCGGCCAACTCGAGGGAGAATTGTGATTGACCCCGTGACCGGCTTGCCCGTTTTCACTGCAGGCCCAGATGCGCCAGTGCTGACTAGCCAACAAGTTCAGGAGATTTTAGAGAGCGACGAATTCTCTTCGGGTCCGGGCTCAGATGTAACACCGCGCAAACAGCCGCCAAAGTAATCGAAGCCGTCCTCTATAATCATTGTCTCCCATGGCAACAACTCCCCAGCCAGCGACCGCGCCACGTCCTCCCTTCGGAGTGCGTCTCCAGCAATTCTGGCAGCGGGTCACCGACGGCTTGGAGGTCAGCCAGCTCTGGTCGCAATTCGAAACCGAAGCGCGCACCAGCTACCGCCTCTATTCCCGCGACGTTGCCGCTAAAACTCCCGAAGGACTTACCCATCGCGGCCACCATCTGCACGTCGTCAAAGAATTCTTCTGGTCTGTACTCGAAAAACTCTCGCCCGCTCGCCGCGTCTTGCTGCTCGCGGCATTCATCCTGCTTATATTTCCCAGCAGCGGCTTCAGCTATCACGATTCCGGACACGAGTTGCACGTCGTCGAACTCGATTTCCACTTCTGGGGCGGCCTTCTCATGTTTCTCCTTCTCATGCTGGAGATCGCCGACCGCGTCGTGATGAAGCGTGATCTGCAAATTGCACGCGAGATTCAGACCTGGCTGCTGCCCGGCGCTCCGCCGCAGATTCCCGGAATTTCGATTGCCTACACCACGCGCCCGGCAAACACAGTCGCCGGCGATTACTACGACGTGTTTCCCCGTCCCGGCAAAACCACCGAAGAGAATCGCGTGATGTTCGCCGTCGCCGACGTCGCCGGCAAAAGCATTCCCGCCGCCATGCTCATGGCCACTCTTCAGGCCAGCCTCAAAACGCTTTCCACCGAGCCCATCGCCCTGCCTGAACTGGTGTCGGATATGAACAAGTACGCCTGCTCCAACAGCCAGGGTGGATTGCGCTTCACCACCGCGTTCCTGGCGGAGTTCGACGCGGCCCGCCGCACCTTCCTCTACATCAACGCCGGTCACAACAATCCAATCCTCCGCCGCGCCAACGGATCGATCGAGCGCCTCGACGTCGGCGGGCTGCCTCTCGGCATTCTCTCCGAAGCAAAGTACGAATCGGCCAGCGTGACGCTGGCCCCCGGCGATTGGCTGATCATCTTCACTGATGGTTTAGTCGAAGCGGAAAATGCGCGTCAGGATGAGTACGGCGAAGCGCAGCTTCTAAGCGTGATCAATTCGGCAGCAGCGTCCACGCCAGCCGAAATGTTGAATCGCATGATGGCAGCAGTGGATTTATTCGTAGGCTCGACTCCACAGCATGACGACGTAACGTGCCTGCTGGTAAAAGCGGAATGATGAAATGAGCGGTCAGTGGTTAGTGGTCAGAAGCTGGTTGTAAGCATTCAAACACTGATCACTGCCCGCCGCTTCTAATCCCAACCGCAGCCGCAATCTGCGCCGCCAACTGTCGCGCCTGCGCGATGTCGCGGGACATACGCTGCGCGCGCGCATCGGCATCATCCGCTTCCGCTCCACGGCCCGCTCGCCGCAATGCTTGCTCCAGCAGCAGATAACCCACGTCGCTCGGTTCCACCTCCGCAGCATGAGAAATCCGCGTGATCGCAACCGTGAAGTCGCCATCTCGCTCCGCCAGCAAGCCGCTTCCTTCAAGAGCAGGAACACTATCAGGATTCTGCTGCAATGCGTTTGCGTAATTCGTTCTCGCGCGATCGAAGTCGCCGGTCTGCAAGTACGCCGTAGCCAGATCACTCAAAGCCACGGCTCGCGAATTCGAATCTTCTGCGGCGCCCAGCGCCCGCTCGAATTGCGCAACTGCATCCTGCGAACGCCCGTTCGTCTGCTCAAACACTCCAACTCCGATCAGATCAGAGAAGGAATACGGGTGTAAACTCTCGGCTGCGTTGAACTCGGCGATGGCATCGTCCGTTCGACCCTCTCTAGCCAGAGCGCGCGCCAGGCCGCCATGCGCCATGTAGTTCCCTTCCGTGACGCTCAGGGTATGTCTCCACAAAGCTTCACTGTCGTGCCAATAACTAAGTTGACGGCGGCTCAGCACTCCCAAAGTCACAAGGATCAAAACTGCCGGCATCGCGATCCACACCGCCGGAATCTTCCGCGCCCGCGCAACATCAGCCACTCCCCAAACCACGCCGATGAATAATCCGATGTAAGCGAGGTAAGCATAGCGATCAGCCATCGCCTGCTCCCCGAACGAGAGAATGCCGATCACCGGCGTCAGCGTGCCCAGAAACCAGAACCAGCCCAAGATCGGATACCGCCGTTCACGCCACAACAACACAAGCGCAGTAATCGAAATCAAAATCGCAGCCGCAGCAATAATTTTCCAAACCCCAAGCGAACTCCCAGGATGCGGATACAAAACCGCCAGGCGCACCGGCCAAAAAGCCTTCCCGAGATAACGCACGTAGGCAACGACAGCATTCCCCCACCGCGCGCCAGCCGGCAAACTACGCACCGCGTGTCCAGCCCGCTGCGCCAGCAAAGTAATCACGCCGCAACCAACAGAAAGAAGTAATAACGGAATCTTCTCAAGAAGCAGAAATGAGAACGATCGAGGAACCGCCGAGCCCGCACGAGAAAGATTCTCACCACGCTCTTTACTGAGAACTGAGAACCGAGAACTGAGAACTACCCGCTTTAATGGCCAAACATCCCACAGCAACAAAACAAACGGAAGCGTAATGATTTCAGACTTCGCCATCAATGCCAGAGCAAACAAAGCAGCCATCACGGGGTAACGCGCAACGCCGCTGCGCCTCACATACCATCCGTAAGCATGCAGCGTCAGCAGAAAGAAGACCATGCTGAGCACATTCTTCCGTTCCGCAGCCCATGCCACCGACTCCACGTTCACCGGATGCAGCGCAAAAAGCCCCGCCACCATGAAGCTCGGCCAGGTCAATTCCGTGGCGCCCTCGAGCAGCAGAAACAATAAGAGCGCACTGCCGGCATGCAACAGAACGTTCACATAGTGAGAACCGGCCGGGTTCGGCCCGAAGAGTTGCCAGTCAAGAGCGTGCGACAGCCACGTCAGCGGATGCCAATTTGCCGCATCAAAACTCGTGAATGCCCACTTCACCGTCTCCCAGGTCAGGCCCGCCCGCACATGGGCGTTATTCAGAATGTAGATGTCGTCGTCAAAGTTCGTGAACCCGTTCTGAACGATAGGATTGTAGGCAGCCAGCGTCGCCAGCGCCAAAACCAGGCACAAAACTGTACTCTGCCTCTGAGGCGAGATAAGCCAATGTGCGGGTCGGCGGGTAATCACCGTGGGCTGCATCGCAGTCGCTGTCTCAGTTGGAGCCAATTCGATCCTCAACGCTGTCTCAGAATGATTATATGCACCGCCGCTGCGCTCGCACAGAACAGTCCGGGCGGCTAAGTTACTTCTGTGAGATGCCGCAAGATCCTGATTCTGGGGCGTTCCAATCTTGTGTGCAGAGACCCATCAATGCCGTGAACCGTCAGTTGCATGACAGTTTTTGGCATGAAGCCGGACGTTGGTGGAGGTTACCATGGGACCGAAGTTTGACTCTATAATGAAAATAAAGACCTTGTCCTTGATCCGCCCCGAACCAAGGTAACTAGCGGGTTTGGCGAGGCAAGTGCCATTATCAAGTTCGACTGCGTCATCACCATGACCAGCATGAAATCAACGAATTCAAAAACAAGGGGAAAATAAAGAGATGCGGAAACAACAGAAGGGTTTCTCACTGATTGAGCTGCTGATCGTGGTTGCCATCATCCTGATCATCGCAGCGATCGCGATTCCTAACCTTATGCGTGCGCGTATGGCTGCCAACGATTCGTCCGCGGCTGCTTCCGAGCACACCATCATCGTCGGAGAAGTCGGCTATTACGGCGCTTATCCTACCCAGGGTTATGCCACGCTGGCCCAGTTGGGCGGCGCTGCCACACCTTGCGTTCCGGGAACGGCCAACGGCTGCTTGATCGACAACAACCTGGCCACCAACGGCGGCGGCAACGGCAAGAGTGGTTACAGCTTTGCGGTGACGGTTACGGCTCCGGCAGCTGCGGCGCCTTCCACCTTCTT
>JBEKJF010000391.1:0-4734 GCA_050011375.1 Candidatus Sulfotelmatobacter sp. | reverse complement strand
ATCTCGCCGTAGCCAATGCCGGCAGCAATACGATCACAGTTCTGTTGGGCGCGGGAAATGGAAACTTCGCTCCGCCGATTAGTCCTGCGGTGGCGACAGACCCGGTCTACGCCGCCGTGGGAGACTTCAACGGCGACGGCGTGCCGGATTTGGCTGCCGCTAGCAATACCACGAATTCGGTAACTATGCTGCTGACGCGGAGGACTTCGACGGCGGCGGTGAACGCGAAGGGCCCGTAGGTTCCGACCCGTTCGAGCGGGTTTTTGAAGCGGTTATGAGCGCTTAGGCCTGCTCACCTATCACTGACGGGCACACGCGATTCGTTCGGAAATTAAAGCGGCGGGTGTTAGGCCTCTTTGGGGTGATCGGCGCAAACATGCGATCTAAACTCTTTGTCGCGTTGCGACTCGAAGTTGCGCATCATTTCATTGAATGAGCTGCCGGTCGGCGTTCCAGAGGTTTCGAACCGCCAGCCACATTGGGAACAACCAAAACCCCGAAAACGCTGTTGCTCAATCCACACCAGCTTCCGGTTCATGCCGCCAAATCTTACAGGCGCCAATTTGAATGGTCTGTCGGGCATCCTACGGAATAGGGTCGTTCGCGGAATGTCTGATTTCGGGGCCGGTGTTTTGAGGCGACTCGGAATCGTTCAAGTCCTGGTCAAGTTTCGCGTGCCGTGGATGTTTGGGGCGGCGCAGCGGTGAGGCCAATGTAAGATACCCTACCGAAGCAGCGTGTTGGAGCCTGTATACTCCGCCGGGTAGACGAAACAAGCAGAATTTTTGTTTCGCACACTAAAGCGGGTTGAGTGCATCCCCGCGTCCTGGAGGCTTTTCGGTCCCTGGCTCGTGGCGCGCAAAGACCTCCAAACCGTGCAGTCTGGCGAGCGGACAAATGCCGCGGGCAAGCCAGTCAGCAACAAAATCCTTCTATCGATCTCCGATAGCGAGTACAACTTACTTCGCCCACACCTTGAATACGTCCGCTTGCCTAACCATCTGGTCCTTCACGAGACGGGCGGAAGGCTGGAGTTTGCCTACTTCCCGAATCGAGGGTTGATCTCTCTTGTAGTGGTAATGAAGGATGGAAGAACCGCCGAAGCGGGCGTAGTTGGCAATGAGGGCTTCACGGGAGCGCCGGCGGCGGTTGGCCTGAGCAGGGGCCTGCTGCGGGCGGTGGTACAAGTCTCGGGGGACGGATTTCGGGTAAAAGTCGGCGCTTTGCAAAAGACGCTGGAATCCACTCCACACCTGCAAATGATGTTGAACCGTTATGCCGCAATTCGGGGTATGCAGGTGGCACAAACCGCCGCTTGTAATCGGCTGCACGATATTAAGCAGCGTCTGGCACGGTGGTTGCTAATGACTCAAGATCGAGTGGATTCGGGCGCGCTGCCCATCACCCATGATTTTCTGGCAACCATGCTGGGGACAGACAGGCCTACCGTGAGCCTGGCCGCTGGCGCGTTGCAGAAGAAGAGGCTCATCGAGTACACGCGTGGCGCAGTCAAGATCGTGAACCGCAAGAAACTTGAAGACTCTGCCTGCGAGTGCTACGGGGTCATCCGGCAGTACGATGGCGAGCTCGGTCTGAAATAAGCCCCTAAGATTAAGACTCTGCCTGCGCTTGATTGGCGAGTCGAAAACGTCGTTGGCGAAGACTCCCATCACGCAGGCCGACCGCGCCGCGAATCCCGTTTAATCCCCATATTCCCCGTGTGATGCCGATCACGCCCATTTGTGACGCCGCGGATTGACGCCTCTGCGGCCCGCAGCATATCCTTGAAGTTGAAATTGAAATTCATTTTCAAGATTATTTTCACTATCGTTTTCAGAAATCCAGGTCACTCACAATGCTCCAGGCTTTCATCATCACGCTGCGCGAGGGGGTCGAGGCCGCCCTGATCGTTGGCATCACGCTGGCCTACCTGGCCAAGATTGGCCGAAACGATCTGCGCAAAACGGTTTATGCGGCCCTTGGTGCGGCCTTCGTCGGCAGCATTGGGATCGCCGTGGTGATTTCGCGGCTGAACTGGAACGAAGATGTATTCGAAGGCTGGATTATGCTGGTCGCCGCCTTCTTCGTCATCACCATGGTTATTTTCATGATGAAGACGGGGCGCAAACTAAAAGGCCAGATCGAAGGCAAAGTCGGCCTGCTGGCCGGCAACGACGCGTGGATCGGCCTGTTCTTCTTTGTGTTTCTGATGGTGCTGCGCGAGGGCGCGGAGACCGTTCTGATTCTTTCCGCCGTCTCGCTGAACTCAACCGAACTGATGAGCTTTCTGGGCACGCTGTTCGGCGTGCTGGCTTCGATTGCTTTCGGCGTGATGTTCGTCAAGGGCAGCGTACGGATTAACCTGCAGAAATTCTTCCGGGTTACGACGGCGATCCTGTTTCTGGTGGCGTTGCAGCTCGTGGTTTCCGGTCTGCATGAGTTGTCGGAAAGCGGCGTGATTGCTTCTTCGAAGACCGAGATGGCGATCATCGGGCCGATCGTGCGCAACGACCTTTTCTTCTTCATCACAATTTTCGCTCTGGCCGCGCTGATGGTGCTATTCGATGCCAAGCGGCGTGAGCCGGTGCTGGTATCCACGTCAGCAGCTGAGCGCCGGAAAGCGATTTGGAGCGCCCGCAAAGAACGCTTGTGGATGACTTCGGTCTACACGTTTTCTTTTCTATTTATCGGAATGGTAACTGCTGAGTTTGTCTATGCCAAAAGCGCGAGCGCGCTGTCGCCCGCCACAGAAGTTACTTTTACAAACGGTCAGGTGAAGATTCCGCTGGCCCAGGTTTCCGACGGGGATTTGCACCGCTTTCAGGCTCAAGAAAATGGCACGGCGGTTCGCTTCTGGCTCTATCAAAAGCCCGATGGAAAAATTGCGACGGTGTTCGATGCCTGCGAGATTTGCGGCGCGGTCGGCTTCTACAAGTCGGGCAACGGAGTCGTTTGCAAGAACTGCGCTGCCCCGATCAATCCGCAGTCCGTCGGCGTGAAGGGCGGCTGTAATCCGATTCCGCTCGAGGCCACGCAGACCGCAGACTCCGTGATTATTCAGGAGGCGAACATTGCGGCCGGCAGCCGCGTGTTCGAGAAACAATAAGCAATGTTCGCGCGGCTCGTCTACGAATCCTTCCGGCGCCAGAAGCAACGCAAATTACTGGCCGGTGCAGCCATTACGTTGGGCGTCACTGTGGCTACGGCAATGATCGGGGTGGCCACCGACATTGGCGACAAGATTAATCGCGAACTGCGCACCATCGGCGCGAACATACTTGTGACCCCGCAGGAAGACACGCTGGACGTGGAGATTGGCGGCGTCAACCTGAAACCGCAGAGCGATGGCGCATTCCTCAATGAGGCCGATCTGCCGAAGATTAAGGGAACGTTCTGGCATAACAACATCACCGGATTTGCGCCAATGCTTCCCGTAAGCGTTACTCTGCAGCGCGACCGCGAAACGGAAAGCCTTACCTTGCTCGGCACCTACTTCGCGAAGAAGGTTTCCTTCGGCAAAGAAGAATTCAACACTGGCGTACGAACAACGCATCCGTGGTGGAAGGTTTCAGGAGCTTGGCCTGACGACAATTCGCGCGACGTATTGATCGGAGAGCGGCTGGCGGCGAAGCTGTCTGCAAAAGCCGGCGATGAAGTCACGCTTTCCGGTCGCCAGTTGCACGTGAGCGGAATTCTCTCGACAGGCGGAATCGAAGACGATCAGATCATCGCGCCGATCGCGTTGGCTCAAGAGATACTCGGCAAACCGGGCGCGGTGCGCCGCATCTACGTGAGCGCTCTTACCAAGCCTGAGGACGCATTCGCCCGCCGCGACCCCAAGAGCATGTCTGGACCGATCTATGACCGCTGGTACTGCTCGCCGTATCCGCAGTCGATTGCATTTCAGTTGCAGGAAGCGATTCCGCATTCGCACGCCGAACAGATTCGCCAGGTCGCGCAGAACGAGGGCGCAGTGCTCACGCGCATCGAGGGCCTGATATTTCTAATCACGCTGGCCGCGTTATTTGCCTCGGCGTTGGCAGTCTCGGCGGCCATGGCCACGGCGATCTTCGAGCGTCGCGCGGAAGTGGGGTTGATGAAAGCTCTGGGCGCAGGAAAGGTCGCGGTCGCTTCCATCTTTTTCGCCGAAGCTACGCTGCTCGCGCTGATCGGCGGTTTCGTAGGCTTTGCTGCCGGCGCGTTACTCGCGCATCAGATCGGGCGTTCCATCTTTAATTCTGACATCGCGATTCCGCCCGTGCTCTTGCCCGTGATTCTCGGGATCGCAGTAATCGTTACGTTTGCAGGAAGCGCCGCCGCCATTCGCAATGCAGTGCGGCTGGATCCAGTGTTTGCCCTGCGAGGTCAACTGTGACCGCGAACTCGCAAAACGTAGCTGCTGGTCGGGCAAACTCTCCGCACACGTCGATGTTCATTCGGATGCTGGTGCGCGCTGCTGTGCTTCGTCGCGGACGCGCCGCCTCCGCGCTGTTCGCCATGGTGGTCGCAGCTGCCGTCGCCACGGCAATGCTAAATCTTTATATCGATGTGCAGGCCAAGCTGCGCCGCGAGTTCCGCAACTATGGGGCGAACATTATTCTTGTCGGAAAAGAAGGCGCTTCCCTTCCCGGCGGCACTCTCGCGCGCGTGGAAGCCACGCTTGCCGGACGCGGCGTGGTCGCGCCGTTCGCGCTGGTAGTGGCTCGGACCGCCGACGGTCAAGCGGTAGTCGTG
>JBEKJF010000390.1:0-4770 GCA_050011375.1 Candidatus Sulfotelmatobacter sp. | reverse complement strand
CCGTCGGACGAGAAGGCATAGTTGTCCTGCCCGCCAAGCGAGAACACGGGCGCGTCGTAGTCACCAGGCGTCATATCGCGGGGATACTTCACGGTCAGACCAGCCACTGCTGAAGGATAAACTTCCGGAGGAGCTTCAACCACGAAGATGTGGCTGCGCTTGCCTTCCTTGTAGGCGTTCCAATGGCGATAGAGCAGGCGGTCGAAGATCAATGCCTTCACTTTCGACTTTTCATGCTCTTCTAGTTTCTTTGCGTTGCACGCGGCTTCGTCCGCGGGAGCGCCGTCGCAGGCAGGGTAAACATCGGAGGTGAAAAGAATGTTCTTGCCATCGGGCGACCAGAGTTCACCGCCCGCCTCAGTCGCAATCGAAGTCAGCTTGTGCTTGCCGGTTACGGTTCCCGCCGCGCCGTCGAAATCCGCGGTCCAAACCTGCCAGCCGCCTTCTTTCGTCGACATAAACGCAAACCGTTTGCCATCGGGCGCCCAGCGCGGACGGTCGGCGTCCTGATCGGCGATGATCTCCCGCTCCTGACCACCCGCCGTGGGCACGATCCAGATGTGGGGCGTCTTGGTGTTGGCTTCGAGGTTCACATCGACCACGCTGAAGATCACCCACTTGCCATCCGGTGAAACCTCAGGCTCGCCCACGCGCTTGAGCTTCATCATGTCTTCGAAGGTGAAAGGATGCTTGGCTTGCGCGTACGCGGGAAATGCAAAAGCGAGTAGGGCTAAGAAAATCAGGAAAGGGCGGCGCATGAAGGACTCCTTGGCAAACCCAGAAGTCTAGCAGAATAGTTGCCGCGGGATTGTGGATCGAGCATCGTGGCTTCGAGGACAACAGGTTCCTCGCTTTGCTCGGAATGACAAATGCTTTTATTGCTGGGCGACTACCGTTCCGTCAGTTGCCAGGGATTTACGAGGCGCACGCCGCAGCCTTCGAAATCTTCGGTGTTACGCGTGGCCAGGATGGCATCGCGGGAGCGGGCGATGGCGGCGATCTGCGCGTCTGAATCCGCGATGGGGCGGCCTTGCATGCGGCGTCGGAACGCAATTTCCGGGAAGGCTCGCGCCGCATCCTCGTCGAATGGCAGGATGCGTCCGGAAAGGACCTTGCCAAACATTCGCTCCGCGCCTGCGAGCAGGGAGGCGCGCCGTTTCCCGTGCGGCAACAGTTCGATTCCGTACAAGATTTCAGCGACGGTTACAGATGTGATAAACAGTGCGCCGGAACACTGCTGCGCCCACCACACCAACACTGTCGCCGAGGGCGAAGGCTGCATCGGTTCGGAAATGACGTTGGTGTCGAGGATGGTGATTTCGGAGATCATTTTCGGGGATCAATCGAAACTGATCTCCCGGATTTTGCCGCGGCGAGGGGGGATTTTGAGTTCGACTCCGCCCAAAGGAGCAAATATTCGGCGGATGGCCTCCCCGATATTGACGGGCTCGGGATCGGGTTGGGCCAGACTCGCTTCCAGCAACTCGCGAGCCTCCTGCTCCATGGAGCGGCCATTGCGGGCGGCGCGAATGCGGAGCTTCCGTTTGGTGCTTTCAGGCAGTTTGCGGATGGTAATACTGGCCATGCAATCAATGATATCACTGATTGCATTGATTGCAAAGGCGGCTTCTGGCCTCCGGCGCTCGCCTTCCGGGTCGCCCCTCGCTAGCGACTGGAATCCCATTAATCCCATCTTGCCGAAAACTGAAGCCTGTTCCCGGAGTCGGTCGGCGGCGCAGTTTTGAAAAAACTATCGTCGCTGCGGCTGAAAGCCGCGATTTGAGTTTGAAGCGTTCACGGCGGCGCGGCTTGAAGCCGAGCCCTTTCACAACGAATTCAACTCGGCCACCAGCGAAACACCGAAGCCATTTTTTTCTCACGACAACCCCTTGAACGAAATGGCATCCAAGTAGGCGGCAGAAACTGCGAGCGCCCACCCCCGGCCTCACTGAGCGGAGAGGGGTCGGGGGAGGGTCGCCGCGGTTATGCCTTTTTGTGGATTAGTGGAGAACACCGCTAATGCCCGCTGCCGAAAGAACAGCGATTTCTAGTTATCCGCTAAAATAGATGTATGAGAAGGCCGGTCCGCAGATTCGTGTTTCTTACGATCCTGGCTGCCTGCGCAGTTTCTTCCTCGATTCTTGCTGCACAGGAAGGTCCGCTCGAAAACACCCCGCCCACAGGCATCACGTCTGAGGAAATCATCAAGCGCTTTGCCACCAAAGAAAAGGAATTCAAAGAGGCGCGCGATCACTACACTTACCGGCAAGACATCACCGTAAAAACGTTAGACGGCAACACCCCCACGGGGGAGTATCACGAAGTTTTCGACGTGCTATTTGACGACAAGGGGCGGCGCCTGGAGAACGTGGTGTTTGCGCCGCAATCAACTTTGGAAAATGGTGGCCTGTCGCTCGATGAAGGCGATGTTCAGGACTTCCGCAACCGCCTGCCCTTTGTGCTCACCAGCGACGAGATTCCGGAATACAACATTCTCTATGTGGGCCAGCAGACGGAAGACGAGTTGCACTGCTACGTCTTCGACATCGCACCCAAGCAGATTGTCGGCAAGAAACGGTATTTTCAGGGACGTATCTGGGTGGACGACCACGATCTACAAATCGTCAAGACTTACGGTCAAGCAGTGCCCGAGACTCGCGACACGAAGAAGAAGGGGAACAAGACAGAACATCTCTATCCCAAGTTTACAACCTGGCGGGCGCAAGTCGACGGCAAATATTGGTTTCCCAGCTACACCCGCGCCGATGACACGCTGCACTTCAACCTGACCGACGTTCACATTCGCGAGGTCGTTAAATATGAGGACTACAAACGGTTTGGATCGAGCGTGAAGATTCTGTATCAGGGCCAGGAAATTCCGAAGGCGGATCAGAAGGATGAAAAACCGGCTCCCGATCAGAAGCCGGATCCACAGAAACCGGATGCGCCGCCGAGCCCTCAGAAGTGAAGTTTCAAGGTTTCAGAGTCTCAAGGTTTCAAACCCGGCTGGCCCCGGCCTTTGCGCAAAGACTCAATCAGTCGGCTTAGGAGACCTAGAACCTGATAGATCTCACTGTCCAAGATTTCGTATTGATCGGGCTTAAAATACATAAGGTTCAGCGCGATTGCTATTTGCGTGTCGAGTTCCAACAGGGAGCCGCGGGCTTGCCCTAGAAAGTGCAGGAATTCGCCAGATGTTAATCTGCCCTGACCTTCTGCAATGTTCGAGGCCACGGACACGGCAGCTCGTCTTATCTGGGATGTTAGACCATAAGTCTCAGCTTTGGGGAACTGCTCCGTGGCGCGATAGATATGCACAGCGAGGGCTTCGGCTTTTTGCCAAACGAGCAGTTCACGATACGTACGCGCCACTCCGTCTCCTGCCGGGGTCGTCGCTTCAATTTACATCGAACTGGTTCTGACCTTGAAACTCTTGAAACCTTGAAACCTTAGTAAAACAAATACTTCCTCCACTTATCATCTGACCGGCCCATCAGGCGCATGATGTGGCGGCTGGTATGCAGGTTGAAGGCGCGAGGCTCGCGCATCAACTTCATGCCGGCTTCGAGCGGAAACTGGTTGCCCTTGCGGCGATTGCAGAGATGGCAGCAGGCGACAAGGTTCTCCCAAGTGGACGAGCCTCCGCGAGAGCGTGGAATCACGTGGTCGAGCGTCAACTCGCCGGAAGGCAGCACAGTGGCGCAGTACTGGCAAGTATTGCGGTCGCGCAAAAGAATGTTTTTGCGTGACAGGGCGCGGCTCTGGTGTGGGATGCGACGATATTCGAGCAACCGGATCACCGAAGGTACGCGCATGGCGACGCGCGCCGCATGCAGAAAGTGGCCATTCTCTTCTTCCGTCATGGCCACGCCCTTGAGCACCAGAACCAAGGCGCGGCGGGCGGCGCAGACATTAATCGGTTCGTAGGACGCATTCAGAACAAGCACCGGTGCGTGCAGCGCATTGCCGTTGCTATCGCGATGCATGGCCGCCGCGGCGAAAAGCCCGGCGGCGTGCCGGCCTGTTGGTCCTGCGTCGGATTCGAGCCTGCCTGACATATGTCTCTAGTATCTAAATTCCTACGGCCTTGGCCAATGGAACGGGTTCTGTGCTCTCGTCAGTATCTTCCAGCGGTCTAATTTCCGCATGCTGTGCCGAAATCTTCAAGGTGCGCGCCACGGTTGCGACCCAAACTTTACTTGCGCCGGCGCGCCGTAACACTCGCGCACATTCCGAAACCGTTGCGCCCGTAGTGAAAACGTCATCGACCACCAGCACTTCGCGATCCTGCACAAGTTCACGCTGAGCCACTTTGAAGGCGCCTCGCAGATTCTCGCGACGCTGGCGACTGGTGAGGCCGATTTGCGACGCGGTTTCGCGCGTTCTCTCGAGCAGTCCTGCGCACAAGCGCAAGCGATCGCGCGCCGGATTGGTTTTCAAAGCGGCGCGTGCAATCATTTCTGCCTGGTTGAAGCCGCGCTGGCGAAGCTTGGTGCGATGCAGAGGGACGGGAACCACAACCACGCCCTCTGCCGGGAACTCGGGTTTGAGCCTCGCGATCGCTTCGGCGAGCATTCGTCCTAGAACGTCCGCCGCAGGGCGCACGCCGCCAAATTTCAGCAGATGAATCAGCTCGCGCAGTCCGCTTTCATAGCTGCCGTAAGCCGCGGCTCGCGCGAACAGAGGTTCAATGCGGCGGCACATCCCGCATCGGGGTTCGCCATGATTATGACTATCGGCAATCGCGTAAGGCGAAAATAAGCGCTCGCC
>JBEKJF010000389.1:0-4775 GCA_050011375.1 Candidatus Sulfotelmatobacter sp. | reverse complement strand
CTGGCCAAGCGGACCAGCGACTAGGGGAGCGACAGGAACAGACGGGTCTTTCGCCGGTTTGAATTTCGGGGACACACGGAACGTCCCCGGCAACTAGCTGGCATCACATCCCACAGAGAGCTTCAGAGAGGCACACACTCACTCATTCGTGCCGAACTACGCTGCGCCGCACGTGGTTTTTGCGACAAGGTAACTGCATTGAGCAGGCCCACCCCACTGGGAGGGGTACCGCCCTATTCTTGGTGCATCTTCGGCCCAAGGGCGAGAAGCCCAAAACCTGCGAGAACGAAGGCTCAATTTATTTCCGACCGAAATCCACTACGGCCGCGTCATTCTCTCCGGCTTCATCAGCTGATCAAACTCTTCGCCGGTAAGGTATCCCAGCTTCAGCGCCGCCTCGCGCAGGCTGCTGTGTTCCACGTGCGCAGTATGGGCGATCTGAGCGGCCTTGTCGTATCCCACTTTCGGAGCGAGCGCCGTTACCAGCATGAGCGAGTTCTTCACGTACCAGTCGACCTTAGCGCGATCGACCTCGATGCCCTTGATCATGTATTCGACATACCCGTGGCAGGCGTCGGCAATCAGCGTGACCGAGTGCAGAAAGTTGTAAATGATCACCGGCTTGTACACGTTCAGTTCAAAGTTGCCCTGCGAGCCGGCGAAGCCCACGGCCGCAGTAGCGCCATGAACCTGCACGCAGACCATGGTCATCGCCTCGCACTGCGTTGGATTGACCTTGCCCGGCATGATCGAAGACCCAGGTTCGTTCTCTGGAATGGAGATCTCGCCCAGCCCGCAGCGCGGCCCTGAAGCCAGCCAGCGAATGTCGTTCGAAATTTTCATCAGCGATGCGGCCAGCGTTTCCATCGCGCCCTGCGCGAAGACAATCTCATCATGCGCCGAAAGCGCGGCGAACTTGTTGCCATGCGAACGGAAGGGAAGTCCGGTCAATTCAGCAATCTTCTTCGCAGCGCGTTCGGCGAACTCCGGATGCGTGTTCAGTCCCGTGCCCACAGCAGTTCCACCGATGGCTAAATCGTAAAGGCCATCAAGCACTTGTTCCAGGCGTTTAATGTCGCGATTGAGCAGCGCAGCCCAACCGCCGAACTCCTGCCCAAAGGTCAGCGGCACGGCATCCTGCAAGTGCGTGCGCCCGATCTTGACGATGTCGTTGAATTCCTTCGCCTTGGCCGCGATCGCGTCATGCACCTCTTTGATCGCCGGGATCAGAGCGTGCTTCACCCGCTCGGCTGCCGCGATGTGCATCGCCGCCGGAAACGTGTCGTTTGACGATTGCGACATATTCACATGGTCATTGGGGTGCACCGGCTTCTTCGATCCCATCTCGCCACCCGCGATTTCAATAGCACGATTCGAGATGACTTCATTCACGTTCATGTTGGTCTGCGTGCCGCTGCCCGTTTGCCAGATGCGCAGCGGAAACTGATCGTTCAGCTTGCCGGCAATCACCTCGTCTGCCGCCTGCACGATCAGCTTCGCAATGTCGGCCGGCAGTTTGCCCAGATCCTGATTGACCAGCGCGCAAGCCTTTTTAAGCGTGCCAAACGCGCGGATCAATTCTGGTGGCATGGTGTCGCGCCCAATGTTGAAGTGCAGCAGCGAGCGCTGCGTCTGCGCCCCCCAGTAAACGTTGGCCGGGACTTCGATCTTTCCCATGCTGTCGGATTCGGTGCGGGTCTCTGTTTGCGCCGGACTGACCGGCTCGGTAAGAGTAGACATGATGAAATCTCCTGTGTGTGCGGCCGCAGGCCGTAGCTGGACAGCCCAGAACCCCGGCAAGTACGAGCAACCGAATATTATACGGCGGCCTGGAATGCAGGGCCCATATACCTCAGTCCGCCGCCGCCCGTTCGCGAAAAAACCGCGAGGATGAGACGCCACGTGGTTTAGAGTGCCAAGTGACAACAAAGAGTGGGAAGATTGGCAAGTCCAGCAAGGAGCCACGCGGAACGATATGTTAAGATGCCGTGCGATGAGGACTGGCGGTTCGACTATCCACAGGAAATGCCCCATCTGTTGCCTACTCGTAACGCTATGCGTGGTTCTCCCATTGGGCGTGCCGGTAGCGCTTGCTTCTGCTAACGTGCCGAAGCTGGATCGCGAATGCAAAGCCCACAATGCAAAGGCTTGCGACAAGCTGGTAAAGATCGCTAAAGATCCGAAAGAGAGTTTGTCGGATCGAGTTGCCGCGATTGCAGGTCTCAGCGACCGCCAGACGCTCAGTGATTTTGCTAACGCTGACGGTAACGAAAGCATTCGAGCGGCCGCAAAGGACAGGCTTGATCAGATACTGAAGGAGATTCAAGCACGTGCGGAGGGACGAAGTCAGGCGCTCCAAAAGCTGATTGTTTACGAACTTTCAATTGAAATCGGAGATCCTCCCGGTGTATTCAATGTTTTTCGGGACTGCGGGCATGAGGCAAACATAACCCGCACCGACACTAAGGCGGAATACTCTCTCGGCTTGGGCGCAGTGCGGGAAACGCCATTGCAAATCGTGTCTATCGGCCTGACAGGTTTGGATGGAATTCTAACGGTAGGCCATGCGGGCGTGCCTCTGGCTACCTTGAAAGTTAACCGAGGTTTCCTAACAAATGTTGGGTTCATGACAACTCTGACCGCCGATGAACAGAAAAAGATCGAAGAGTCGAAGCAGAGAGGACCGCAAAACGCACTAGGTGCCCTGAGAAAGCGTCAAAGCAATGGCACTCTTCCGGGGCTTCGAGCGGGTGAAGATGGTCAGGCACAAATAAAATTCGACGTGAACTCAACTTTTACTTTCCCAGTGTCCTTCACCATCCTTGTGACCAAGCCAGCCGAACCTGGAGTCTCGTATTCCTACACTTTTGTCAAAGCGGATGAAGCCACGGAATGGGATATACAGGCCGCATCTAAAACGGGGGCAACAGGGAAAAAAACAGACTTGCTAGCGAAATAGAAGCCCGGGTGCTGCAACGCCGGCGCTTAGTTCTTGGTTGAAACTTCAATCCAACTCCGATCTTGAAGTTGCGCAGGACAAGCTCTCGCGCACCATTGAGCGCGAAGTGCGTCCCGCTTCGTTTTCGGCGGCGAGTGCCACTTCGTAATCCCTGGCGCGTTCGCTCACAGACTTCGCATTCCCCGCGTGCTAGAATCCTTGGTTTCTGAGTTGTGCGCACGCCCCAGGGCCTGAGCGCAACCGCTACGGACCCATGCCCGAATTTCTCACCGCCGCGGATGTTGAGACTTTGCCCTTGGCCAAAGCTCGTCCGCAGCCCGAGGTGCACACTGACGTCCTGGTCATCGGAGCCGGACCGACCGGGCTGGCCTGCGCCATCGAAGCCCAGAAGATCGGCCTGCGAGTAGTCGTCCTGGACAAAGGCTGCCTGGTGAATTCACTGTTTCACTATCCCGCGGGGATGTTGTTTTTTACCACTCCCGAGCTGCTCGAAATTGGCGAGATTCCATTCACCACCGCGAACCAGAAACCTACGCGCGAAGAAGCCCTCGAGTATTACCGCAAGGTCAGCGAGCACTATCATCTCGACGTGCGCCAGTACGAGTGGGTCAAGACGGTGATGGGCGAAGACGGAAATTTCAGCATCACTGCCACTGACCGCGCCGGCCGGCCCCACGACTACCACACGCGCAAAGTTATCGTCTCCACCGGATACTACGATCTCGCCAATCAACTCTGCCTGCCCGGCGAAGAACTGCCCAAGGTTTCGCACTACTACGAGGAAGCTCATCCATACTATGACACCGACGTGCTGGTGATCGGCGGCAAGAACTCGGCGGCCATCGCGGCGCTTGATTTGTGGCGGCACGGCGCCCGCGTCACGCTGGTTTACCGGGGCGCGCAACTTCACCACCACGTCAAGTATTGGATCAAGCCCGACCTGGAGAATCGCATCAAGAACTCGGAGATCGACGCATACTTCAACAGCTCGGTGCAGGAAATCGGAATCGACTACGTCGTAATCGTCACGCCGCGCGGCCCCATCCGGCTGAAGAATGACTTTGTGCTGGCGCTGATTGGCTACCATCCCGACTACGACTTCCTGCGCAGCATGGGCCTCGAACTTTCGGAAGAGCAATGCCGTCCGGTCTGTGACCCGATTTCGCTCGAGAGCAATGTGCCCGGGATTTACGTTGCCGGAGTGATCGTCGCCGGATCGCGGACCAACGAAATCTTCATTGAGAACGGCCGCTTCCACGGCAAACAGATTGCCGCGGATTTAAAGCTCAAGCTCCAATCTTAATCCGGTCGTTTGTCGTCCCGAGCAACGCGAGGGATCTTGGTTCTTGCGTGCGTAAGCGGCCCAGTCGCTCAAGCAAAAACCAAGATCCCTCGCGTTGCTCGGGACGACATGCCTCGTCGCTACTTCAGCAAGTACTCCTTCACGAACATGACAGTTGCGTAGAACTGATAGTCGCGGTTCTTCTTCTTGGCGAAGCCGTGGCCTTCGTCTTTGCCAAGCAGCCACCACACCGGCGTTCCATTCTGCCGCACGACTTGCACCATTTGCGCCGACTCGCTGGCCGGAACTCGAGGGTCGTTCTGTCCTGCAATCACGAACAACGGCTTGGTAATATTCTTCGCGTTGTTGGCGGGCGCGATGTGCTCGAGGAATTCGCGCATCTTAGGCTCGCGCTCGTCGCCATACTCCACCCGCCGCAAGTCCTGGCGATAGCCGGAGGTGTGTTCCAAAAATGTAACCAGATTCGACGGGCCGACAATATCCACCGAGCAGCAGATGCGGTCGTTGTAATTG
>JBEKJF010000388.1:0-4783 GCA_050011375.1 Candidatus Sulfotelmatobacter sp. | reverse complement strand
GAATTCGTCGGGCGGCTTGTAGTGATGGACGGAGACATAGTGATACACAAGAGTTGGGGCTGCATAAGCAACTTCATCCTTGGCAAAGACACGAATCTCGGCAGCGCCCAGCATTAGCTTCTCGCCCTTCCGCTCAACGTAATGAGAGGGGCCAGTAGGGCACCACCCGCACTCATGGATTCCCCTTGTTTGGGCGACCGAGACCTTGCAAAAATCCCAGATCGAATCCAGGAGTTCTTCTGTCGGAGCGGCATTATTGAACTCGTGAGCCGAGTCTAGCCATCCGACATTTTTCGTTCGCGCGCAAGAAACTCGCGAGAAGTACGTGTAGTCCGAAAGGTCTTCGAAGTAGGACATGAAAGAGGCGGCCTTTTGGAGACGTTACACCAGCGCTTTCTCCTGCACCGGTGCGGTCGTACCTCGCATCTGCTTCACACGCTCGTAGACTTTTCCGTATTCGCGCGCTGAGGCGTTCCACGAAAAATCTTTGTTCATGCCGTTGCGCATGAGAACTTGCCACGACGTCTGGTCGCGAAACGCCGTCAGAGCCTGCTTGATCGTAAGCAGCAGAGACTCGCCGTTGTACTCGGTGAACTTGAAGCCGGTGCCTCTGCCGGAGCGCGCGTCCCACGGCTCGATGGTGTCGTCGAGGCCGCCGGTGGCGCGAACGATTGGCACTGTGCCGTACTTCAAGCTGTAGATCTGGTTCAGGCCGCAGGGCTCGTATCTCGATGGCATCAGGAACATGTCGGAGCCGGCCTCAATCTTGTGTGCGATGGCGTTGTCGTAGGCGACCTTCAAGGCGATCTTGTTGGGGAATTGCTTGTTAAGGCGGGCAAACATTTCTTCATACTGCTTATCGCCGGAGCCGAGGACGACCATGATCATCTCTTCGCGCGCGAGCCGGTCCATAATCTGCGCGATCAGGTCGAAGCCCTTCTGCGCGGCGAAGCGGGAGACGATGCCGATCACGGGAATTTTCGGATCGGAATTCTTCACGCCGAATGTCGTCAGCAGATCCTGCTTGCATACAGCTTTGCCGGCAAGATCCTGCGGAGAATATTTGGTCGCGATAAACTTATCGGCCTGCGGACTCCACTCGTCATAATCCACGCCGTTCAGAATGCCTGTGACCGTTGCGGCACGGTCGCGCAGCACGCCTTCCAGTCCAAATCCATATTCGGCAGTCTGAATCTCCTGACTGTATTTCTTGCTCACGGTCGTAATGTAGTCAGAATAGGTAAGCGCGCCTTTCAGAAAATTCACCTGCCCGAAGAATTCCATCTTCGACATGGTGAACAGATCCCAGGGCAGCATAAGCAGCGGCAGAGTATCGGGTGGGAACAATCCTTGATACCCCATGTTGTGGATGGTGAAAACTGTTCCCGCGTCGCGGAAGGCGGGGTCTTCCGCATAAATGGTACGCAGCAGCACGGGCACGAGCGCCGACTGCCAGTCATGACAATGGAAGATGTTCGGCACGCCGAGAATCTTTGTCGCTTCCAATACCGCGCGGGAGAACAGCGCGTAACGCTCTGCGTTATCGGGATAATCCCCGGCCGCCGTGCCATAGAGCGCATCGCGATCGAAGTACTCGGGGCACTCGACAAAATAAAAACGCACTCCGGATTGGGTTCCACTGGTTACAACCGAGGCGAAACGATATTTGTCGTCGAAAGGAATCGTGATGCTGCGCACCACCGTTGCCGGGTCAGACAGCTTGGTCTGCTTGTAACGAGGCAGAAACACGCTCACCTGATGGCCCAGCGAAGCCAGAGCTCGCGGCAATGCGCCGACCACGTCTGCCAAGCCACCCGTTTTTGAAAACGGAACGCCTTCCGAAGCCGCAAACGCAATATGCATGAAACCCTCCCGGGTGAGAGCCCGCTTTTCGCGGGCGCACGATATGATGGATAGCTGTTGCGGGAGCTTCGCTCCCGCGCGCAAAATGAGCGGGCCGTAATAGCCAGTCTATAGGCCCGACGAAATGAGGGTCAACGTGCCGAAGGTCGTGTCGACTCGACGTCCGCAACATAAGCCCAAGCTGGGACAGCATTTTCTTGTCAGCGACAGTTTCGCATTGCAAATTGTGGACGCCCTCGGCGACGTTTCGCAAAATACGGTGCTCGAAATCGGTCCGGGACGCGGCGTCCTTACTTCCCTGCTGGCCAAACGAGTTCGCCGCCTGATCGCGGTGGAACTTGACCGCGTGCTGGCCGCACAGCTTCGGCTGCGCTTCGGTATGTTTCCCAATGTCGAAGTTATCGAGGCCGACATTCTCTCCGTCGATCTCGATTCGCTATTCGGACCCAAGCCCGGCCTGCAACGTCCGGGGATGGAATTCCGGCCGGAGCCGGTCAAGGTCGTCGGCAATCTTCCCTACTACATCACTTCCGATATTCTTCTGCGCCTGTTCGATTACTCGAAATATTTTGAGACCATCGTGATTCTGGTGCAGCGCGAAGTGGCGGATCGCATTGCCGCCGAACCCGGAAGCCGCGACTACGGATTGCTCTCTGCCACCGCGCAGCTCTACGCGCGCGTGGAGAAGCTTTTTACCCTGCCGCCTGGCGCGTTTGCGCCGCCGCCCAAAGTGCACTCCACGGCGCTGCGGCTCACCATCGCGCCGCGACTGAATGAACTCGGGCTCAATGGCGACGCAGCCACCAAAGACGGGTTCATCGATTTCCTGAAACTTTCCTTCGGACAGAAGCGCAAGACACTGTGGAACAACCTGAAGTCCAATTATCCGGAGTCTGATCTGCGTGATGCCCTGGCCGAGGCACGAGTGAAGCCCGCCGCAAGGGCCGAAACCTTAAGTCTCGAAGAAAGCGCTTCGCTGTTTCACGCCTTGCGAAACCGCCGCGACCGCTCGTAGCATGATTTTTTGAAGGGCGCGAAGAGCTTTTCGTTGGATCGTTTATGACCGTCACCACCGTTCGTCATCCAGCGGTCGCGGGGCGCTTCTATCCCGGTGACGAAAAAACTCTGCGCGAAGAGGTTGTTACATATCTTGCACGTGCTTCCGAGCAAAAGCCTACGCGCGCTTTGGGATGCATCGTTCCTCATGCCGGCTATATGTACTCAGGCCATGTGGCGGGAGCGGTGTTTGCTGCACTGGAGATTCCAAAACTCTGCCTCGTGCTGTGTCCCAATCACACTGGCATGGGCCGCGCCCTGGCGATTATGAGTGAAGGAACATGGGAAACTCCGCTGGGCAGCGTCGCGATCGACAGCGCGTTCGCGGCGGCTCTTAAGCAGCGTTGTTCGCTTCTGCAGGAAGATTCAGCAGCGCACCGCAATGAGCACGCCGCAGAGGTCGAGTTGCCTTTTCTGCAAGTGCGTCAACCCCAACTCAGGTTCGTTCCCATCGCGCTGGGCACCGGACAGTTCGAAGCTCTCGCGGAACTTGGAGACGCGATTGCCGACGTAATTGCTGCCCAGAATCAGCCTGTTCTGATCGTCGCTTCCAGCGACATGAATCATTACGAGTCAGACGCCATCACGCGAGTTAAGGATCACACCGCCATCGAAGCAATTCTCCGCCTCGATGCGCGCGCTCTGTTTGACGTGGTCACCCAGCAGCACATCACCATGTGTGGATTCGGACCGGCCGTCACGATGCTGACTGCTGCGAAGAAGCTCGGCGCAACCTCAGCCGAGTTAGTGAAATATGCGACCTCGGGAGATGTTTCCGGCGATCGCGACCTGGTCGTGGGCTATGCGGGTGTAGTAATTCGTTAACGGCTGAAGCGAAAATTCATTTCGGCGCGTTGTTCCCCATCTCGATCAATTGCTTCGCCCGTGCCCGCACTCCGTTGAGCACCGATGAATCCTCAACAATTTCCTGCAGCACGGGTGCAACCGCTTGTAGCTCGCTGAGTTCGGAGTTTTTCGCCTGCGCTTCCATGTGCTTCAGTTCGTCATCCAGCGCCAGCTTCTGAAAGCGGTGGTAGTACGAAAGGCGGCTTCCATATTCGAGCGTGCCCGCGATGTTCTGTAAAAGCGCTGTCAACTGCTGCACCGCCGCAATGCTCGAATAGTTATATCGCGCCATGAAAGAACGCTGGCCATCCTGATAGCTCAGGATTTTCGCACCGGCAAATGCTACCTTGCGACTGCCAGAGTCAAGTTTGCCAGCGAAATATTGGGCCTGTTTCGCCCACTCGAAAATTCGCTTGCGACTCTCCGCCGACATCTCGAATTCAGACTTGTAGACCTGCTCCTCTGAATCCTCCGTGATCTTCCCTGTGCACTCGTAACGGGCGTGTCCCGTCGCGTCGACTGAGATCGAGTAGTGCTCAGGATTGGATTGCGGGAAGTCGAAGGTAAACGTCACTACGGCGAGTGAGGTCGTCGTGCCGTTGGCCGCTTGCTGTGATATCGATAGCGAAGACGTCGCGGCGAGGGCGAGCATGGCCACGCCAACGGAGATCAAAACAAAACGAGTCATCACCGTGCCGCAGTCCTTTGCCGTTCGAGCGTGCCCGCAGTATGCAAATGGCAGATGGCGATGGCCAGCGCGTCGGAAGCATCCATCGGCTCGGGAGGCTCGGCCAATCCCAGCAAGCGCGTCACCATGTGCTGGACCTGCTGCTTCTCCGCGCGCCCATATCCCACAACTGACGACTTGATGGTGAGCGGCGAATACTCCGCCACCTCGAGGCCGGCCGCGGCCGCAGCCAGCATGGCCACTCCGCGCACCTGACCCAGTTTCAACGCTGACTTCACATTCAGCGCGTAGAAAATTCCTTCGATCGCAACTTCATCGGGATGATGCTCT
>JBEKJF010000387.1:0-4789 GCA_050011375.1 Candidatus Sulfotelmatobacter sp. | reverse complement strand
CTCGACGTGCGTCTCTTTGATTTCCGACGGAACAGAAGCCACGACTCTAGCCGGTTCAGCCGATTGCTGAATTGAAATACCCGCCGCTGCCGCTACCGCCGCAGACGTAATCGAAGTCGCTGTGCCAGCGGCCGGCGCAGTTGGAGTCGTACGTTGCAACGTCGGCGTCGGAGGCGCCGCAGGCTTCACTGCCGCACCCGCCGCTCCTGGCGCGGACTTCGCCGCTTCGCTCTTGCGCAGCAGTCCCCTCGCAACCCGTAGCGTCCCTTTCGCCTGCTCTACATTTACCGGCTTGGTAAGAACCAGGTTGGCGCCGATTCGAAATGCTTTCGCCACCCCCGCCTGACCCTCGACCACCGCAACGGCCAGAGACGCATGGTTGTTCGGCGAGTTGCGCGCGCTCTTGAACAACAGCGTGGCGTTCTGCTCGTTATCGCAATCCACCACCACGGCGTCGAAGTGCTCGCTCATCAACTTCTTGACGGCGCCGAAAGGTTCAGTGCAGGGAATAACGGAGAAGTCCAGTTCGCTGAGAACCTGCGTTACCGTTCGAGCCGTCTTCTCATCAGGACAGAAAAGGAGTGCTTGATAACCCATATTAAGGTCATCGTAGGTACACTCGTAAGCCTCATCAAGTTACGGTGGTGCTCGCACTTGAGGCGGCAAGCCTAGAAAGAAGGGGTGTTCAGCACTTCGCGCATTAGTCCACACGCGGAAGCCGGAAGCCGGAAGCCCGAAGCCAGAAGCCGCCGTTCAGTCTTCCCCGGGGAGCATACGTCCGCTGCGCACATAGCGTTCATGCCAGCTCAGGCTCTCGCGCAACAAGTGCGGAGTATGTTTGCCAAAGGACAACCGTTCCGCCCGCCCCTGGTAATCGAGCAGCAGCGATCGATAGTTGGGGTGCGCACAGTTTTCGATGATGACCTTGGCTCTTTGCCGCGGCGACAGACCTCTGAGGTCGGCAAGGCCCTGTTCGGTTACGACTACATCGACGTCGTGCTCTGTGTGATCCACGTGCGAGACCATGGGCACGATCGTGCTGATGTCGCCTTTCTGCGCAGTCGACGGAGCCATGAAGATCGCCAGGTATCCATTGCGCGCAAAATCGCCCGACCCGCCAATACCATTCTGAATTCGCGATCCCATAACGTGCGTGGAATTCACGTTGCCGTAGATGTCGGCCTCAATCATTCCGTTCATTCCGATCACGCCCAACCGGCGGATGATTTCCGGATGGTTCGATATTTCCTGCGGCCGAAGCACAATGCGCTCGCGGTAGTTTGCCATCTCGCTATTCACCTTCTCCAGCATATCCGGACTGAGCGAGAACGCTGTTGCCGACGCGCAGGTGAGCTTGCCGCTCCGCAAAAGCTCGATCATGCCGTCCTGAATCACTTCGGTGTACGCAGTCAGATCTTCAAATCTCGCTTCTTCGAGCAGCCCGAACAGTACGGCGTTGGCAATGTTTCCCACGCCCGATTGCAGTGGCAGCAGCGAAGCGGGAATGCGTCCCTTCTTCACTTCCCATCCCAGAAACTCCAGAATGTGGCCCGCAATCTGGCGCGAGCTTATGTCCGGCGCCTTGAAGGGGCTGTTGCGATCGGGAGAATCGGTGAGCACCACGGCCGCAACTTTTTCCAGCGGAACGTGAAGATAAGGTGTGCCAATCCTTTGCCCCGGATGCACCAGCGGAATAGGCTGGCGATTCGGCGGCGGCTGCATCCCGTAATAGATGTCGTGCATGCCCTCGAGTTCAGCCGGCTGCCGGGCGTTCACTTCGATAATCACTTTCTCCGCCTGCTCGATCCACGTCCTGTTGTTCCCCACTGACGAACTGGGAACCAGCCGCCCGTCTTCGAGAATCGCTGTGACCTCAATGATCGCCCAGTCCATCTTGCCGAGAAATCCGTTCTCCACATATTGCGCGACGTGGCCAAGATGGATGTCCATGTATTCCATCTCGCCGGCGTTGATCCGTTTGCGCGTTTCCGGATCAGACTGGTAGGGAAGCCGAAGCTGAATGCCGCCGGCTTTCGCCAACGCTCCATCCAACTCCGGTCCCGTGGAAGCGCCCGTAAAAATACTGACCTGCGCTTTCTGTCCGCGCAGGTTTGCGTCGGATATGAGACGGGCCAGCGCCAGAGGCACGGCCTTCGGATAACCAGAGCCGGTAAATCCACTCATGCCGATTCGAGTGCCGAACTCGATCAGTGCAGCCGCTTCGTCGGCGCTCATGATGAGCGATGCCAGGTTGGAATTCAAAACTCGAGACGTAGATGTAACAGAGGGCAGGGCGAACGTGGCCATAGGACCTCTCACAATAGCCAGAAATGGCTAGAGACGTAAGGATGCCACTGTCGGGCGAGCTAGCCTGTGATCTCGGTCACAAGACGTAGTGATGAAGAAACGGACGAGTTCACTGAGTAGGGGCTCAGTTTGGACTGTGAAGCTCACAAGCCGTCATCCCGAAGAGCCCGCGTTTTTACCAGCGGGCCGAGGGATCTCAAGTTGCACGCGTCGTCGTAGCGGAGATCCCTTCGACTTCGCTCAGGGCAGGCTCTTCGCTCCGCCTGAAGAGCGGCTACGCTCAGGATGACGCCAACTTGTCCTTTGCGTCAGCCGCCGTTGAGGGTTTGCCTCGCTGCAACTCAGCGATCTGTTTGACCGCATCTTTCTTCGACGCCGGGTCACCGCTCAAGTAGAGTTTCTGCGACGGCGACGCGAGATTCGTCCCTGAGTCTTCCACAAACGTCATGATGCGCAACAGCAACTCCTCGCGCACGGCAGCGAATTCATCAAAGTCCCGCGTCAACACGTAGGAGACAAGCTCCACGTTAATCGCACTCGCCGTCAGTTCCGTAAGCCGAACGCGAATCGTATTCTTCTCAATCTTCTCGTGACTGGATAACACTCCTCGAATTTCAGCAAGCACATGCCGCAACTGATCAGCAGTAGTATCCAGGTGGAAGGCCAGCACAGTTTTGAAAAGAAGCTTGTCGCGCCGGCTCAGGTTCTCGACGTTGATGGTCGCGACGGTGCCGTTGGGAATCGCGAGCAGAGTTCTTTCTTCAGTGCGTACTCGAGTCGAGCGCAGGCCGATGTCCTCGACGGTGCCGGTGCGGTCGCCGAACTTGCAGACATCCCCAACACGAATCACTTCATCGCCCAACACCGAAACGCCGCCAAACAGATTCGCAATGGTCTGCTGCGCGCCGAAACCAACCGCGAGTGTTCCAATGCCCACGCCGGCCAGCGCCGTGCTCATGTTGAAGCCCAGCACGCTTAACACAAGAAACAGGCCCATCACGAACACCACCGCTTTGATGATGCGTTCGCCGAGCAGCATCAGCGAGCCCGTGCCCGAGTGGCCGTGCGCCAGAGCGCGGTTGCGCACGCGCTGCAGGAACCAGCGAATCACGCGCCACAGAATCCAAAACGCGCCGACAATGACCGCGACCGCGACGACCTGATTGTAGTAATGCCGCGGCAGTAGGGCGATGCCCAGAAAGCTCGCGAGAATGCGGTGAATGAGTGCGCCCGCGAGAAGCCATGCCGGAGCCGAAACCGAGCGCCAGTGCACCTGTGCAACGTCGCCGTGCCGCCGCGTCCACCAGCGCACAGGGACTTGCGCCACCACCAGCAGCAGCCATGCCGCCACCGTTGCCACCGGAATCAGCAGCAGCAGGGCGAGCCATTGCCACAACGGCATCCCGCCCCACTGATGCTTCACCATCCATCGCGGCAGTTTCGTCTCGACCTGCCGCCCTTCAACCTGCTCGTAGAGTTCGGGAACTCTTGCCAGGGTGTCGGAAGAAATCAGCCAGATTCTTCCCACCGTTGGATCGGTCACACGAACCAGTTCCAGCTCGGCTTCCACGTCGCCCGCCGACATGGTTCCCAGCCTTTGCCGGCCGGACGGAACATCTTCCTGCAGCGTGCCTTCAGGCAGCCGGCTCGGGCGCAGGTTGCCGGAGAACGCCTGGTTCATTGCCACATAGAGTTTCATCGCCAGCGCATCGCCGTCAGATTGACGATGCGCCGCGCTCATCTGCAAGTATTGCGCTGCGATGCTGTAGTCGCCGCCTTGCGCAGCCTGAAGAAACCCATAGACGCTGCCATACGGAGTATCGCGGCCGAGTTGGTCGGAGGTTTTCGACGGAGGCGCCGCGGTAGACGAGCCTTGCAACAACTGCGTCAGCGGACTCTGTGCGGAAAGCGGCAGGCACGCCGCAACGGCAAGCGCAAAAACAATAATCGCTCTGGAGAAAGTGGACATGAGGTTGTTTCCAGCTTACGCGCGTTTGGGACGATAGACGTGCGTGCTCGTGCCAAAGAAAACTTCGGCGGACTCCATCACCGTTTCAGAAAGCGTGGGATGCGGATGGATGGTCATCGCCACATCGCTTGCCCGTGCAGCCATTTCAATGGCCAGCACGCCCTCGGCGATCAGTTCGCCGGCGCCGGCGCCAACAATACCTACGCCGAGCACGCGTTCAGTCTGCGGGTCGATGAGCAGCTTGGTCATTCCCTCAGGGCGATCAAGCGTGACGGCGCGTCCCGATGCGCCCCAGGGAAATTTCGCCACTTTGATTTCGCGATTCTCTTTTTCCGCCTGCGTCTCGGTGAGGCCGCACCACGCAACTTCAGGGTCGGTGAAAACGACAGCCGGAATCGCCGCGGGTTCGAATGCGACCTTGTGGCCGGCAATGGCTTCGACTGCAACGCGCCCTTCATGCGAAGCCTTGTGCGCCAGCATGGGCTCGCCGACCACGTCACCGATTGCATAAAT
>JBEKJF010000386.1:0-4809 GCA_050011375.1 Candidatus Sulfotelmatobacter sp. | reverse complement strand
TACGGACTTCCCGAAGTCTCCTCCAACGGGACCAGCAACGGCATCGTGTGGCTCGTGCAAAATGTCAGCAACGTTCCGCTGCTTACCGCCTATGACGCGACCGCGTTGTTCCAGCTCTACAATTCTGGCCAGGCTTCCGGCGGCCGCGATACGTTAGGCACGGTCACGCATTTCGCCACTCCGACCATTGCGAACGGCAAAGTCTATGCCGGCACGCAAACCCAGCTCGCCGTTTATGGATTGTTTCCCGACATCGCTGCCACCGCAGGCAATGGTCAGACTGGCGCTGCAGGCACCGCATTGCCGATAGCGCTCACCGTTACAGCCAACAATCCCTACACCGGAGCCGTTATTCCCGGCGTGAACGTTACTTTCAGCGATGGCGGCAAAGGCGGCGTCTTCAGCAATCCCACTGCAACGACGGGCAGCAACGGAACAGCCACGACCACCTATACGCTTCCGAAGACTCCCCAGACCGTGACCATCACGGGGACGAGCGCTGGCTACGCCTCTGCAACTTTCACCGAGACCAGCGTGGTTGGGCCGGTGGCGTCGCTCAGCCTGATCTCCGGCAGCAAACAAATTGGGACCGTCGGAACCACTCTGCCCAACCCCATCGTGGTGAAAGCCAAGGATGCGGCGGGGAATTTGGTGTCGGGTACGTCGATTTCGTTCAACGACGGCGTCGGTGGCACCTTCAATCCGAACCCCGGAATCACCGGTACAAACGGCGAAACCAGCACCATGTACACCCTGCCCACGGTAGCGAAGGCCCTCACCGTGACCGCGCAGGATGGAACTGTGAGCCTGAAGATCACCGAGAATTCGACGCCGGCCAGCCCAGCCTTGACGAACATTATTCAAGGCAATAACCAGTCGGCGAATCCCAAGAACAAATTGCCGAAGACTCTCATCGTATCGGTGACTGACCAATACGGAAACGGCATCTCAGGCCTTACGGTGAACTTCACCGACAACGGCGCCGGTGGCACCTTCAGCAATTCGGCGCCCGTAACCAGCACCATCGGCCAGGTCACAGTGACTTACACCACAGGATCGCAAGCCGGAACCGTGACCATCGACGCGACCTATGGCAGTCTGTCGCCAGCGGTCTTCACCGAAACCGTAAAGTAAATCATGAGGCTCGTGTGGGGACGGACGCATTCGTCCGTCCAAGCGCAACTGCTAACTTATTTTTCTCGCGCAGGGAAGGCCCGCGAAAGGGCTGCCTCCAATTGGTCAGGCTTAAAGCCAAACGGTCCGGGTCTGCTCTTGTAGGCGACGCGGCCTTGCGTGTCGATGAGGTAAATGCGGTCCGGCCAGCCTGTATAAGCTTGTTCGGTCGAGTTGCCGAACTCGTCAAGCACCGCCGGAAGCTCAAGGGCGAGCTTTCGAACGCAGGTTCCGGCGATGAACGCGCGGTCTTCTTCCGTTTTCGGGCTTGCAAAAACGACTTTCTCTTTGATATTGCTCTCCATCTGCCAAACGTCACTGGGATGCGCCTCAGTAATATAAACGACCAGAAAAGCGACCCGATCGCGATACTGCCGGTAAAGCTTGTTGAGTGCGGGAGCCTCCCGCCGGAACGGCGGTCAGGTATAGCTTCCGAATACCAGCACCACCGGCTGTCGTTGGTTTAGGAGGGAGAGCTGAACCCGCTCGCTCCTGTCCACTTTGAGCAGGGAGAAGTCCGGTGCTCGATCTCCCACATGCAGGCCTCCCGCACGCGCGTGGATCCACAATGTTTCAAACGGGAACAACATGAAGACGACGGGGCCAGGCATTTTCGCCATCACTCGGCCGAAGGTCTCAGGAGGCTGGCGCATCGCCCACCAGATGTACGCTCCGAAACAGGCGTAGGCAATTGCCAGCCCGAGTAGAAGCCGGATTAGGAGCCTGCGAAGGAATGGACTTGGCTTCAGCATTTTAAAAGAGAAACTTCAGCGCGACCTGGATCACGCGCGGGCTCACATCCGACTGGATTTGCCCGAAGGTCGGCGATTCGATGTCACTCACCGGCAAGCGGAAATTCGTGTGGTTCAGCACATTGAACAATTCACCGCGGAATTGAAGTTCTTTTGATTCTGTCAGCCGAATGTTTTTGAACGCCGAGAAGTCCCAGTCCACGTATCGCGGGCCCAGCACTGCGTTGCGGCCCTCGTCCCCAAACTGCTCGACCGGAGAATTTGGGTCCTGGGTGATTGCTTGAAACGCTTTCACGTTAAACCATTCGGCCGCAGTACGCGGTCCGGAATTTGGATTGCCCACTACGTTGGGGCGATTGCTGGAAAATCCAGAAATCTCCGGCGCTTGGCCTTGCAGAGAAACGTCGTTCGAGTCAAACACTGTGAAAGGCGTGCCGCTCATGGCCGTGAAAATTCCGTTCAACTGCCAGTTGCCAAAAACCTTTCCGTACCAGTTACTCGAATGCTGCAAGAAAGGAAGGCTCCACTGGTAACTCAACACGAGGCGATGGCGCGCATCGAACATGGACGGCCCGCGCTCGGCCGCGAGATCGAAGGGGTTCTGCGCTAGATCGTTCTCGCCTGCCACGGGCTGCGAAGCCGATCCCGTGATGTTGAAAGAAGAGACGTCATCGATGGAATGCGACCATGTATAAGAAGCGAGAAACGACAGTCCGTGGCTGAAGCGCTTGCGCAGGCTGGCTTCCAGCGCGTTATAACTGGAGTTCGCCACGCTGGCGATCTCACCAATCGAGCCATAGATGCAACTCGACGGCGGGTCCGCCAGGGTGCATCCGGAATAGAGGCGACGGTTGTTCACGTTATTTTCGGTGGAGATGGGACAAGACGGCGCCGGAGGCGTGCAGCCGGGGCTGGTGGTGTCCACGCCGGGATAGTAGACCGCCGGATTCCCTTCAATGAATCGAGGAAGTCTCACTCCCGTGGTTCCGACGTAGCCAACTTGAAGTAGCCAGTCCGTGCCAAACGAATGTTGAATATTCAGATTCCAATCCTGTGCGTAGGGTAAGTGTAGATTGCGCGAGACCACCAGTAACGTCATGGGCTCTGGGAAGGGCACTCCGAAAGGATCCGGAGAATAAAACGGATTGGCAAATGAGTTGATGGGAAATCCTAACTGGAGTGTCTTCAGATACGGAGGCGCGCTGACGGGATCCTGCAGTGGGCCGCCTTCGCCCGTGTAGTACGGCTCGTAGAAAATTCCGTAAGCGACACTCACCACGGTCTTCGCGTCGCCGCGGGGATCCCAGGCAAGGCCGAAGCGCGGAGCAAACGCTGTTTTCTGCGTTGGAATCAATCCCGCCGGGACGCCCGGATCGCCCGGATACAGCAAGCCCGGCGGGGCGTTAGGGATCACCTTCGATTGCGCTCCCGGAACAAAGAGATTCACCTCGTTATGGTTCTCGGTGGAGGGAAACGGGAGTTCCCAACGCAATCCCATGTTCAAGGTCAGGCTAGGTGTGACCTTGTAATTATCCTGGGCGTAAGCATCGAGGGCCCGATCTCGAATTTCGCGGGCAAAGTTTCCGCCGCCTTGCAGAAAGACAACTGGATTGCCCGAAAGATAGTTGGCAAAACCGTCGTTGTAGAGGAAGTCCTCGTATGAGGGGATGCCGGCGAATACAAAAAAGCCGTTGGTGGCAATGCCCTGCAATGCATTGATCTGGTCGCGCCGGTAGCCACCGCCAAATTTAAATTCGTGGCGACCGTGCACCCAACTCAGAGAGCCAGAGACATCGAATGTATTTTGATACGTGTTGCGCGGTCCAGTGATGGGATCGCCTACCGATGCGTAGCCGCCGACCTGGATAAACGGCGGTCCCGAGGCTGAAGGCAGCGTGGGAGCGTACTGAAAACCAAAATCCGCAGGCGATTCATGGTTTAGGTGTTCATCCAGTAAAAACGTATTGCGCAGAAAAGAAAAACGCGCGACGCCGATGGTCGTGGGCGAAAAGATGTGCGTCTCCTGCGTTACGAAGTTCTGTGCGCGATCATATTCACCGACCGGAAAGCCTGGGACGTTGGCGCCCACCGGCGAAAGAGGGTCGGTGGTTGGACCACTGCTATACATGTAGCGAAAATTTAGATTATCCGCGCGGGTAAGGTAATGATCCAGCCGCACTCCGAATTGATTGTTGTTCTCGCTTAGAGTTTGCGTGGCGATGAATCCATTCTCTCCAACATTGGGCGAAGGAAAAAAAGGCAAAACATTTGCAGCGACTGGATCGATGGGGGTGACGATTGTCATCTGGTTGAATGGCACCGGCTGTCCAAAAAACGTCAATTGCCCCGCGGGGTTGCTGCACATACCGGAGGTCGGGTCGATGGTCGCTCCGATGGAGGTGCACAGCTCGGCAAAGTTGCCCGTCTTCTCGTCGTCGGAGGGCACGGTCGCTGGAACGGTTTCACCCTGCCGGTTGCGGAAGCCTTCGTAATATCCGAAGAAAAAAGTTTTGTCCCTAACAATCGGTCCTCCGAAGGTGGCGCCGAACTGGTTCTGCTTCAAAGGCTGAACGCTTTGTGTGAAGTAGTCGGATGAATCCATCGCATCGTTGCGCAGAAATTCCCAGGCGGCTCCATGAAATGAATTGGATCCGGAGCGCGTGACGATATTGGTGGTCGAGCCGGTGTTGCGTCCGAACTCCGCATTCGCGTTATGGCTGAGAATTTTGAATTCAGCAATCGCGTCAATTGGCGGCTTGAGAACGAAGCCGCCGTCTACTGAGCTGACATTGTCTGCGCCGTCGATCAGAAAATTATTCGATTCTGGTCGTTGCCCATCGACGGCGTAAGCCTGGTTCTCGCGGGCCGGACCGCCAGCTTCAAG
>JBEKJF010000385.1:0-4825 GCA_050011375.1 Candidatus Sulfotelmatobacter sp. | reverse complement strand
TTTCGGCGCGGCAGTGTGGGTTGCGCGGGGCGTGCTCTCATGCGAAGTGCTCGTCCTCGCCGTCGTCGTATGACTCGTTTTCGGCGTGCTTGCCCGCGGCGTGCTTGCCTTGGACGAAGCCGTATGGCTCGTTCTTGGAGCGCTTTCATGGGCGGTGCTCGTCTTCGGCGCAGTCGTGTGGGCCGTCTTCGGTGCGCTCTCTCTCGGAGTGCTTGCCCTCGATGTTGCGGGTGACGTTGCGTGCGTGGTGGTCTTCGCACGCGGTTCGGTCGACGGATGAGACTTCGCGGTAGTCGATGGAGTTTTCGTCCGCGATGCGCTTGCTGGACGACTGGTCCGCGTTGCGCCTGCCGTACGAGCGGGCGTGGACTTTCCTCCAGCCGTCGCGCGCGCTTCCTTGGGTGACATCGCAGGAGCGTGATAGGGCGCTCCAGCAGACTTGGCGCGTACTACGCCGGCTCCACTGAATTCACCGGGACGCGCGGTCGCCGCTACAGCGGGCGCTCCGTGATTGCGCGATGCAGCCATCTCAGGATTGCGGCTCGCTTCGCGTGCGTGCGAAACCTGCGAGGCTGAAGGAGGCGTGTGCCGTTCGCGGCCATAAGCCTCTTGCTCCGCCGTGGGACGCGCCGACACTCCGCCAGTGCCTCCGTTGAAGGCTACGTGCGATTCGTTGTTCACGATCACCTCACGGTTCACGTAAACGTTTGTGATCGATGTTGAGTTCACATTCATTACGGCCGTGTTGTAGAAGAACGCTCCGCCGCGCCATTCGCCGCCGAAGAAGCCTTCGCCGCCGTAACCGAAGCCGTAGTTAATGCCTCCGTAGAAGCCGATCTGCGGCCCCCAGTAACCTTCGTTCCACAGGAAAGCGCCGTCGTTCCATCCCCAGTAGCCGGGAGTCCACAACAGGCCTGCTTCAGGAGCTTCCACCCAGGTGCCGGGCACCCAGTAGTAGCCGGCATCGTCGCTCCATCCCCAGTAGCCGGGAGTGAAGAGAAAACCTGCGCCAGGACACAGCGGCTGCTCGTAAACCGGCAATGCGGGCGGACCGAAGCGCACCGAGACTCCGATGCCGATCTGCGCGGAAGATGTGGACGTGAGAGCTGCGGGAATAGCCAGCAGCAGAAGCGCGAATGCAAACAAACGCACAACAGGGTGAATTTTCATTATGTTTTCCTTTGCCCGGCGCGCTGACCCGAGAGATTTAAAGCGCCGTGACCGGGCCGATTTCGTTGACGAAGCGGTATCTATGTAAACCCGGCAGGTTGGAGTATGTTGCTGGGCGAAAAGTTGTTCGGAATATGCGCGCTGAGGAAAAATCAGTACTGCGTTCGCACCAGGGCGAATCGTGCAGAGGGCTTCAAGAGAGCTGGCGCTAGAAACTTTCAGCGGAAGATAAGGATTGCCTGAGAGCTGAAAGCTGAGAACTCAGAAACTAATTCGTCCTCTTCGACCGCGTAATGCGTTCATCAATCGGCTTGCGGCCGGCAAATCCTTCGTCTGTGCTGTGCCAGTGTGTGATGGAGCCTTCGCCCATCCGCCAGCAGAGCAGCACGACGCTGCCTTCGACTTCGCAGGGAAAATCGAGCAGGCCGACGTCAATGTCTTTGACCTGCACGCCGATGGAGTCGATTTCGGCGAGAGCGTCTTTGGCGCGCTGCTCGGCCTTGGTGCGCTCAGCCTTGCGGCGCGCGACGGCGACTACGTCGACGTGAGTGCCACCATTCAGGAAAATGCGGTGACTGAGCGACTGCATCTCGCCTTCAAAATCTTCCATGATCTTCTTGCCGCCGATAGCGGCGCGCAGCAGCGATTCGAGGACGGGAAGAAGAGACTGGGCTTCGTCGAGAGTGAACGTGCGGTCGGACATACTTTCATTCTACTGCACGAAGCCCGCTGAAGGGGAATCGTTGCGAATCAATTACGGCGCCCAATTACGGCGCGTTGCCGTTTGCGGCTGGAGGCGTAACGAGGGTACGCAAATCAGTCGTTAGCCGGTAGATGGCCTGCTCGAAATTTCTGTCACTTTCCCCCTGGCCCAGACCGAACGCGCTATGGACGCAGAAGCCCCAGAGCAGCGCATTGGTTTTAGCATCTCGAATTTTCAAGCGAAACAAAGGAGTGGGAGCGGAACCTACGGTGCCGCCGCCAGCGCCTTCCGAGACGCTTTGGCGTACCTCAAGAAGCAGGTCCGCTTCCGCCGGGACAGAAACGATTTTAAATCGCCCCCAGCTTTTCACAGCAGCGTAAAACTCGCTATACGCACGATCTGGCGTTCCGCTGAAGCGCGGTTCATTAGTCGCCATCTCATCTCCGCCGGCGTTGGTGATGAAGACATTCTTGGCCCCGAGAATTTGCCGAGGAACCGGCGCGGGCGGAACCGGCACTGGCTTGCCCTGAGCCATTGAAAAAGGAATCTGCAATGCTGAAATGAAGATGCAAAGAACTACAGTTCGGAAGCCGCGGATCATAGTTCCCCTCCATGAGGCTTGTCGCCCTCAACTAGGTTGCGAGCGAAAATATTCGTCGGTATTACAGACGTTTTGTTCGTTGGTTTGCCGGTGAATTTTTGTCAAGGAAAGGTAAATGTTTGTGAGCGGTTTCGATTTATCGTGGGCGGGCAAGAGATCGCGCTGCGCTCGAAAGTTCTTCGGCGGTGAGGTTTTGGTCGTCCGCCGCAGTCGTCAACTCGCCGGATTCGCCAACGACTGTTTTTAGTTTGCCCTGAGCTTGCGAAGGGACAAACGGCCAACGACGTCCTGGCTACTTCTTAACCATTTCGATATCGAGCGTAATCGTGATCTCGTCGCCGATCATGCCGGGGGCGCCGGATACTCCGAATTCCATGCGGTTGATCTTTGTGGTCGCCGAAGCACCCATGCGCTGGTTGCCCCACGGATCTTTGATCGGCGCGGATGGCCCGTCGACATCGAGCACGACCTCTTTGGTGACGCCGTGAATGGTGAGATCGCCGATGATTTTTAGCTTGCCGGGGCCGGCGGCTTCGACCTTCTTCGACTGAAACGTAATCGTGGGATACTTCTTCACGTCGAGATAGTTCGGGCTGCGCAGGTCGTTGTCGCGCGCGTCGACGCGAGTATCGACGGAAGCGGCATCGATGGTGGCCTGCAGCGAAGACTTGGCGGGATTGGCAGCGTCGTACTGCACCGTGCCGCTCACTTTCGTGAACGCTCCACGCACGGTCGAAACGCCAAGATGGCGGACGGAAAACTGCGCCGACGAATGCGGCGGATCAAGCTGCCAGGTTTCTTGCGCAGCGGCGGACAGAGTAAGGAACAGGGCTACTGCGAAAATGGAGACAATTCGGGGGATGCGGATCATGAGTTGAAAATCTCCTGCAATCGATTCGAAGCCAGACTAAGTTTAGCAAATTGCGCGCTCATGCTCGAGGAGTTGCACCTTCCATAACTTCGACGCATCAATAATCATGGAAAGCTGCCAAAGGATTCTATGGAAACCATTCTTGCCAATGATTCGTGCGAGTGCGCGTGGTGTGGTCGCCGGATTCGAGAGGGAAGCGCTATTTCTGTCGGATCGTACGGCATCTGCGTGACCTGCCTGGGCGACCGGTTCGGCCATCCGGTCGAGAATGTTTCCACGCTAAGCGACGCCGAGTCGGATCAACTCCCGTTTGGCTTTATCCGGCTGGATTCGGAGGGTCGAGTGATTGCCTATAACACTCAGGAATCGGCACTCTCCGGCTTGCCGCGGGAAGGCGTGCTGGGAAAGAATTTTTTCCGAGCGGTCGCGCCCTGCACTTGCGTGGAAGAATTCGAGGGTACGTTGCAGATGATGATCGCGAGCGGTCAGGCGCAACGCAGGCAAATAGAGTTCCTCTTCAAATTCGAACAGCGAGCCGTCATGGTGAATGTCACCATGTCCACCGATCCCCGGCGCGGCTATGCCACTTTGCTCGTTCGGAAAGCGGACTCGGAAGAAATCTCAGTGTGATCGAACCATCGCCCTCCCTGAAATTAAGACGCTCACGCCAGTCTGCCATTGTCATTCCGACGCGCTCGCAGACGCGCAACTCACGGAGAGAGCGACCGAGGAACCTGCTTTATCGCGTCCGGCCATTCGAGGGATCGGGCGACGTGGCCGAATTCACATCTACGTGAAGTTGCTGCGCGAGCGGAATCCCCGGCGCATAACACTCGCCGTCGCGACTGTAGCCGGAGCAGCGCGCGGCCACATCTTTCTCCTTCGGCGATTGCGCAAACTGCCAGACTTCGGCGAACGAGACTCCGCTCTGAGCGGGGCTTGGCGGGTGAGCAGGAAAACTGCAGCCGGGCGCGGGCGGGCAGGCGTCATTGATCGCCCAATAGACAATTTTTCGTCCCGCGGCATTCTTACGAATATCCTCGGCAGTGACTACATTCTGATCATCTGGCGAAGGGATGCCGGAACAGTAAATGCCGGCGCGGAAACCGGCAGCGATGACGGCGTCGACCCAGGCGTAGATGTAGGCCTTCTGCGCGGGCAGCATGCGTCCACCTTGCTCCTGGTCGAGGAAGATAATGGTGCCTACGGGAAAGCCTTCGCGGTGCGCGGCCGCGAGAGCTTCGACTGCGTCGCCGCGGCCCAAGCGAGTAGCGTGGGCGGTTGTTTTTAGCTGAGCAAATTCGCGTCCGTTGAAAAGGACAAGGAATCCGAAGCCAGCGGATTCAACGGCGGCGCGGTGGCCAGTCCAGGAATTCGTTTTCTCTCCGGGAGGATTGTTGAGCCAGTAGCCGGTGTAGGAGAAAGTCTGGTGGAGGGCTTTCAGGTTGGCGTCGCCGGGGTAGGCGTTGCGGTCGAAGCC
>JBEKJF010000384.1:0-4827 GCA_050011375.1 Candidatus Sulfotelmatobacter sp. | reverse complement strand
AGAATAAACTTGTCGATTGGGGCTAGGGCGAACACGGGGGCTGAAAGCCCCGAAGGAGTGAGGCTTACGCGGCGCTGAAGCGCCGCTCTTCCACTTTGCCGGGCGCTAAGGTGCGGCTACAGTGGCAACTCTTGCGTGGTGGGAAAATGATGCTGTTCGCGCCCAACCTTCCCGTCGTACTTGGTGGTCATCTTGAACAGTTCAAGGCGGCCATCGGCGGCTACGACGCGGCATTGGTCGCGCAAAGCTTGCATCTCTGCGGCGGCAAGAGGTTGAAAATTTACCGCGATCTTAAGATTTTGATCCAGCACTTGCATAGTATCGATTCCGCTGATGGTGGTGGCGACGGGAAGGCTCATGGCATAGCGAAGTCCCTGCTCCGGTGTAACGGCGCCGTGGCGGACGAGTTCCCCGCTGCCTCCCAGGCTTTTCATCCCCAGAGCGGCGATGCCGCGCCGATTGGCCTCCGGCAACACGTGCGTTTCGAAGCTGCGGAAGGTCGCGTCGCAGCAGTTGAGCGGCATCTGCACCGTATCGAAGGGAAAGTCATGGGATAACATTTTCAGATGAATCTCGGGGTCTTTATGTCCCGTGAACCCGACAAAACGAACTTTACCTTGCTGCTTGGCAGCGAGAAGCGCTTCAGCTGCGCCGTTCGGCGCGAAGATTAAATCGGGATCGTTGTCGTAAACCACTTCGTGAATCTGCCAGAGATCGAGGTGATCGGTTTGCAGGCGGCGCAGCGATTCTTCCAACATTCGCATGGCAATTTTCTTGTCGCGGCCATGGGTGCAGACCTTGGTCATCACAAAGGCTTGCTGGCGCTTGCCCCTTAAAGCTTTGCCAAGACGCTCTTCGCTGAGACCGTCATGGTATTCCCAGGCGTTGTCAAAAAAGTCCACGCCATGATCGAGGGCTTTGGCCACGATTTCATTGGCGGCCTGATCGGTTTCAGCGGAGCCAAGATGATAGCCGCCGAGCCCCATGGCGGCAACCTGAACGCCCGTGCTGCCGAGCGGTTTCTTCGGCACCTGGCCAGAGGGAACCTCTTGCGATTGTTTAGACGGTTGTTGCGCCATGCTTCCTCCAGCGATGAGCGGTACCGCACCCGCAAGGGCCGCACCTTTAATGAAACTGCGGCGATTCCATCCCAGCTTCGCGCTCATCGTTCTCCCCTAAAATCGTGTTCCCCTGGAATCGTGTTCCGCAGAAATCGTTCTTACTTAGAACTTCTTTTCCGGCCACGGATGCCCGGTATTCATCTCGACTCCAAACATGTCCTTGACCTCGGATTGCTGCGTATCGAGCGGAAAGCCATGCGCCAGACGTGCTTCGGGATTATCGAACTTGAGCGACAGCTTATAAAGTTCGAAGCGGCCATCGGCGGCGTCCGTTTTGCAGCGATCGCGGAGCGCGCTCATCTCCGCTTCCGACATGGGAGTAAAGTTCTGTGCAATTTGCAGATTCTGGTGAAGCACTTCGAGGCTGTCCATGCCGGTGATGGTAGTCGCGACGGGCAAGCTCATGGCGTAACGCAGGGCTTCCTCGGCTGTGATTGCACCGTTCTTGATTGCGTCGCCGTGTCCGTTGAGCGGTTTCATGCCGAGAGGTGCGATGCCGCGCTTGATCAGTTCAGGAAGCACCTGCTGCTCGAAGCTGCGGAAATTTGCGTCGAAAGCATTCAGCGGCATTTGCACCGAGTCGAAGGGAAAGCCAGTGTTCAGCATGGCAAGATGAACTTTCGGATTGTGGTGGCCGGTGAATCCGACGAACCGAACCTTGCCATCCTTCTTGGCTTTCTCGAGCGCCTCGGCTGCGCCGTTGGGGCGAATGAAGAGGTCGGCATCGTTATCGAAAGCCATCCCGTGAACCTGCCACAAGTCGAGGTGATCGGTTTGCAGACGGCGCAAACTTTCTTCGAGCATCTGCAGTGCGAGGCTGGCATCGCGGCCATGGGGACAAGTTTTGGTCATCAGGAAAACTTTGTCGCGGCGGCCTTTCAGTCCGATGCCCATCCAGATTTCGGTTTTTCCCCGGCGATACTCCCAGCAGTTATCGAAAAAAGTGATTCCGCCATCGACTGCCTGGTGGATGATTTCGACGGCAGTTTTCTCGTCTGGAGCTTCGCCCAGATGATGGCCTCCGAAGCCCAGAGCCGAAATCTTGGCGTCGGAGCGGCCAAACTTTCGCAAAGGAATGGTTCCGCTAGAAGATTGGGGCATTCTTTCCCTCTCTTACTCAAGCAGTTCGAAATAAATAGACTGCGTTGGATGCAGCGTGGGTAGTGGAGGTTGACGGAGAAAACAGAAGAAATGTTGCAGGAAAAGCGATGATAATCGATGTTCTTAACTTTAATACGGTGTCGCCTAAGGCTTGCCGGAGTTTTTGCCTTCCCGGGCGAGTTCTTCGGCGAGCTTAAGGGCGTTCGTGGAATGTTCATGCGCCTGCGTGCTGAGTTCGTGCGCGGTTAGATGATCTCCCTTGCCGTGGGCGACCGCCGCAGCTTCGTGGGCGTGGGCTGCGAGGTTGTGCAGTTCTAATGCTCGATTGTGCATGCTTGGTGACATTGCGTTTCTCCTGACGGTAGATAGTTGTGCTGGGGTCGCGATCAGACGTTAGGCGTGATCAAACTTTAGTTGCGATCGTCGTCCAAATACTCTTCTGGCACGTCGTCTTCCGGAACTTCGTGCGTGGTCACCTCAGCAACGTCCGCATCCTTAGCGTTCTCCACTCCCCGTACGATTCCAGCCTCGAAGGAGTTTCCCTCTTCCAGCAATTCTTCAACGCTTTCGGAATCCGCCTCAGCGTCGTCCGATATTTGCTGAATGTCGCCGGACTGTCCGGCGGAATCCGGTCCGGTTTCATCTTGCTCACGTTTTTTGTTTCTGGCCATAGTGTTCTCCTCCAGCACTAGATGCCGTAGAGTGCCGTGCCGTTGCGAATGATTGTTGGGGTCGGCGGAATCTAAAGTCGCTGAGAGATCCCTCAGGATCTAGGCGGCAAGAGAATCGGCGGAAACCAGGCTGCGGTAGAGGTCGAGGTAGTCATCGATCATGCGCTTCGTAGTGAAGCGTTCGCGGGCGCGGGTGTAAGCGCGATCGGCGTAGGCGTGGCGCAAAGCGCGGTCGGCATCGAGTTGGCGAAGCGTGTCGGCCAGACTCCGTGCGTCGTTGGTGCGGAAGTAGAGGGCGGCGTCACCCCAGACTTCGCGAAAGCTCGGAATATCGTTGGCGACTATCGCGCAACGCGAGAAGGCGGCGTCAAGTGGGGCCATGCCGAGCGGCTCATAGCGCGAAGTGGCGGCGTAGACGGCGGCCCGGCTGTAGAGGGCGCGCAGTTGCGATTCGGTTTGCGCTCCGCGGATGGCGACGCAACTCTGGTCGGTCGAAACTTTCACATCGGCGCGGATGGGAATGCGCGGCAGGGGAACTGTCTGCTCTGCGCCGACGATGCATACAGAAAACGGATGCGCATGTTGAGTGAGCAGAAAGACTTGCTTGCCAGCGTCGAGCAGGCGTCCGACGGAGAGCACAGAGTCGTCTTTGCTGACGTAGGGATTGAAGAAGATGGGGTTGCGTCCGGGATAGATAATGGCGGCGCGGCGCGGGCGGGCGTAAGTAGAAATAAGAGTGTTGAGCATGCAGGCCGAGGGCGCGACTACCGCATCCGCGGCAGCAATACCGCCGACGATGGTGTCGCGATACCACTTCAGCCAGCGCGTGGGGCGCGGCGCGCAACCGTGAACAGCTTCGGTCCAACTGATGAGATCGCCGTGTGCCATGATCACGCGCGGCACATCGACTGCGAGGTCGCCGTGGCAAAACTGATGAAAGTGAAGCAGGTCGGGCTGAACTTCGCGCACCAGGTTGGCGAGATACTCGGAGGATTCGGCGAGGTCGTTTGGCGCATCGTCCATCCACTCCAAGCGAAACGCAGTGGGGCGAAATTCTAGGCCGTGAAGAAGGTCCATCCACGCGGTCTGATCGGGCAGTGGGATTTCACCGAAGCTGACCAGTGTGACCCGGACGCCGCGCGTGACCAGCCCTGTGACGAGCTCGCGAGTGTAGGTCCAGGAGCCGGACAGGGTATCGGCAGTGACCAGAACGTGCACAGTGCCTCCGGGAGTCTGCGGGACTCCGCGGTGGGTGCGGAGGTCCCGGCTTGTTGCGCTGGCCTATTCTAGTGCCAATCGCGTAAGAAGGTGAAGATTTTTTGGTGGCGGGCGACGAATCGGCTGAATGTTCTGGCCGGAACATTGTGCTGAATGTTCCAGTTGGAACATTGCAACTATGCAGAAAATTATCGCCCTAAGTTGTTGATTCTTCGTGTGGGCGTTTTGCCGAGGCAATGGAATCAAGGGTTTAGGCTGTGGAAGAAATGTCTACTTTCGAGGACGTTGAATGTCTACTTAAGTAGACTTGACAGGGGCGCGACGTACTTTATATGGTACGCGGTAGGCGTGAGCCTAAAGTCCACATCTGTCCCGCGTTGGCTCCCTGCACACTCTCTTCCGTCAACATTAACATAAGTAAAATATCTAACTCAGTTATCTTTATTTCTTGACAGCCAGACAGGCTTGAAGTACGGTGGACGCGGCTCCCCCCAGCCAGCATCGCTATATCCCTCCTAGGAGAGTTCTTATGTTGCGACCAATCCGGCCTCTTTTTGCCCTGGCGTTTTTCGCATTACTTCTCGCCGCCGACAGCGCTTTCGCTGGCACTGAAACCATTCTCTACAGCTTCGCGGCTACGGCGAACGGCCAATTTCCCAACGGTGGACTGATCTCGGATTCCGCGGGCAATCTGTACGGCACCACGTTATACGGTG
>JBEKJF010000383.1:0-4837 GCA_050011375.1 Candidatus Sulfotelmatobacter sp. | reverse complement strand
CTCACCGCCTGGTTCTGGCATTGGAAAGCCTGGCCCGCGTGAGCAGTCGTCCCATAGACCATCTCGACTCCCATGAAATCCAACTGGGTGCAGGTTGAGAATCGGGCATGGGCAAAGCGATCGGGGAAAAGGCACGCATAGGAAAAAGCTCGTGTGGGGACGGACGCATTCGTCCGTTCCGCCGAGCGAAGCTCGGCTCTACGCGCTCATTGGCAGGTGAGTGTAAATCTCTTCACCGATTGCGCCCCCGGCCAAGGTCCGCGGAACTGCGTGTAATAAACATAAAATTCTTTTCCGAGTATGTTCGGATCGTCGCCCGTTCCAATTGGACCCGAGTATCCCGCAATGTTCGGAACGTAGCCCAGCATTCCCAGAAAAATCGTATCCGTCCACTCAAGCCCGTCGATGGATTCGGCGTAGCTATAATTTTGCGAGTCGCTGTTCAGCATCATGTAGCGATGAATGTAGGAGTTGTACCCGACATTGTTCCCGCCGGCGTAGTGCGCCTCCGGAATGAGATCGGTCGACAAGCCGCCAATCCCCGGCTGATTCCATCCTCCTTGGTAATACTTCTCAAAAGGTGCGGCGAAGTGCACCGTGCCCCCGAAAGCGGCTTGCAACACGGCGTTGATCGGCGCTCGCGCGACCGAGTTATTTGTATTCGCGCCGTCCTTGAGCCAGTCGCTGAAATAAATGTAGAAATATTTGCCATCGGGCGAGACCACAAGCGGCGGGTCGCCAATCGCTCCGGGCGCCGCTGGTCCCTCATAACTGAAGGGAGCGTTGTAGCGAATGATTTCGCCAATGTCGGTCCAGTGCGATCCCTTGTCTGACGACATCGCGAGGCCAAGCATGTAGTAGCTGGGGTCGTTGTATTCGGCGTGATAAACAAGCAGCCATTTTCCCGCGCCCACTTGGCCTTTGGGAACCTGATAGACCGGCCCTCCGCCAATATAGGTGTAGCAATAGTCGCGGGGATATTTTATGGGATCGCAATTGTGCGGATTTACTTTGGGATCGGGATTGCGATCGATGACTACGTCGAGAGGCGGCGCAGATCCCAGCGGATTATCGAGCGTGCCAATCGTGCGCACGACAGATCCCGAATTGTCATTGCCAACCCACTCGCCGTTCCACAAGCGGCGCTTGTGAAGGCCGGCATCGATACTGAAAAACATCAAGCCTTCGTCGGTCTTGAGTGCGGAGAGTTGCCCATCCGGCCAATCGAAACCCTGGCCCGCAGCTATTGGAGGAAGCGCTTCGGCTCCGGCTACAAATCTCTGACGAGAAGACGCCACTTCAATCGGCGCCGACATTTTCGCATGACAAATTGGCGCGAGAGTTTGTGCCACAACGGAGCCCAGCGCAAAGATGCTAACGAATAGAATTACCACTGCGCCGCGGCGCAAAGTTTGACTTCGCACCTGAGCCACCTTCAATCGATCCCTCATGGATTCACCGTCAGCTCGATCTTCTCGCGAAACAGAATGCGATCCGACGTATTGTTGTTATTTAACCGCGTGTAATACAAATAAGGTTCGTGGCCGATTGTGGAAAAGTTCCTATCCTGCGCCGCCGGATCAAGCAAAGAAAAGTAAGCGTAAGACCAGCTTCCCTCAGGTTCGCTCGCGACAAGTTGCGCCAAAGTCACAACCAGTGTCGGCGTCGTCCAGTTCACTAGATCAGTCGATGTCGAAAGATACAAACCGGGCGCGCCATATTCGTCGTCCCACGCATCCCACAGTGTCGCGACCACTACATGTGCCGGTTCATAAATGTTGATCGCATTCACAACGTCCATGTAAGTAACCGGCGTGTAGACGTGCGCTGAAGGATTTTCCACCGGTCCCAGATATGGGTCAACGAACGTCAGTGAGAAACTGTCGCCATTCCAGCCACGCCACGACGAAGGGTCGAAAACATCTTGAGTGCGCAACGGCGATCCGCCACCCGGAGTTAAACAGCCATCCGGACCGCCCAGCCCAGTGCAGTATAGCGGCCACGCGTAGCTCGTGGCCAGCGCGTAATACCATCCATTCCACTCAATAACGTTGGTGTCGACGCTGTACCCCATCGGCCCGCGGTCGATCGGATATTCATACGGAATTCCTGCCAGAAAATTCGCCGGCGGCGTGGGCTTATCGAAGTGGTAGCCGCCATCGGTCGACAGGTGATAAGTGTCAGAGTCGTACTCGCACTCGAAATAGTAGTTCGGATTCTGCGTCCCGCACTCGCCGGGATGCGACCAGCCGTGATACTCCGTATGCCCTAGGCCTGCAACGTTCTTGCCATCGAGCGTGTAAAAAGAATCGACCCAGACCTGATCGTTAAAGTCCGCCGGATCAGGATCGCCGGCAGATTGATACCCCACATCACAACTGTGTTTGAGGTCGTCCAGACTGGGGCCAAGGCTTTGAAACAGCTGCGAACTTGCCGTCACAAAGTGAACCGTTCCCGAATCATCGCGAAACGCCCGCGCCATCGCGTCTGGAACATCATTTCCGTCGCAGGAATCCGTGAGGGATACAAACTGAGCCGTCCGCGGACCAACCAGCGTGCCGCTGACCGTAGGAGCATTGCCTGAAGCCTGCTGGCTTTGTCCAAACGCCACCGCCGCAAGCGCGAAAATAAACAGAACGTGAAGAGTGGATTTCATCATCGATTCATCGCCTTCAGCCTTCATGGTTGAATCTCGAACGCAGTGCCCCATCCGTACGTACCAGCCTGCACTGTCGTTCCATAAAGATTTCCGGCCGAATCCATGATTAACCCACCCACCGGATTGGCGCCGTCGTTCGCTCCGAGAAAGCCATAGAGCACGTTCAATGAGCTGCCAGTCAGCTCAAATACTGTGCCCGTACCGCTCACCCCGCCTTGCGACGAATTACCGTAGAGATTTCCAGAAGCGTCCACCAGCAAATGTGAATAAGGGTAGGCTCCATCCAGCCCGCCGGTGAATCTGTACAGGACGCTCTCGTTGCCGACTGTATCGATCGTGTACACGGTCCCGAAATACGTTCCACCCGACGACGTAGTTCCGTACAAATTTCCGGCCGCGTCCAGCGTGGGCGCAGTCAGCGGATTCGCTCCATCGCTTCCTCCGGCAAAGCTATGCAGAACCTTTTCGTTGCCGGCAGTGTCAAGCGCGTATACCGTTCCGAACGAATAAATTCCGCCCAGCCAGGTAGTGCCGTAGATGTTTCCGGCAGAATCCAGCGCAATCCCGCCGAGAGGACTAGCACCGTCTGGAACATCACCAAACCGGTAGAGCACGGTCTCAACTCCGCTCGCGCTGATTCGAAACACAGTTCCGAAACCTTGGCCATCGCATGCTTCGCCGCCGTACTGCGTAGTTCCGTAGAGGTTTCCGGCCGCATCTTCGACCAGTCCGGCATTCGGCCGCGCGCCATCTTTTCCGGCAGCGAAGCTGTGGATTATCGTTTCATTGCCTGCCGCATCAATCCTGAATACCGTCCCATGCCCGTAAGCTCCGCCGTAGCCAGTCGTGCCGAACAGGTTTCCAGCGGAATCCAGAATAAGTCGAGCGGTCGGATTCCATCCGTCACTCGCGCCGCCAAAACTGTGCAGCACCGTTTCCGTTCCACTGGCGTCGAGCTTATAGACAGTTCCGCATCCGTCGAAGTAGATGTCGCATCCTGTGCCGGTCCCGCCGAAGAAGGTGGTTCCGTAGAGATTGCCGGCCGCATCTTGGGTTACGCCGGCCTCGGGCCAGCCTCCGTCCGAAAGATTTCCGCTGCTGTTAAATGGATAGAGTTCGGTGAAGGTCTGTGCTGTGCCAAGCCGAACCAAAAACAAAACTGGCACCAGCACGAGCAACCAGCAGGGTGTAGAAACGTGGCTGCGCTTCGATGAGATTCCCTTGCCACCCGGCGCGACCTTCACGTTTTCCTCCTCTTCGCTAGCGCGAAAATCGGAGCCAGGCAGGAAGACCGGCGAAAGCTCCCCGATGCTAACCCTGATCCAAATAGAAAGTTTCTACCTCAAACAACCGCACAAATTTGCAACCTTACTACGCTTCCACTGCACGCGTTTTCTTTCGAAGCGCCGCAGCCGACAAAAGCGTCACCAGCAGCCCAATCGGAAAAACTTCAGCAAACGTATAGGCCACATTGATCGCCGGCTTGTCGTACATCACTTTAAATTCCCTGGCATTCCGCTCCATCTCATCAATCTTCTGCTGACTATCTCCAGCTGCCTTGGCACGTTCCACCATGTGTGCCGCATATTTATCGCCAAACCCGGGCATCAGTTTGTAATAGACGATCTCCCAAGTCCCCACATAGCAAGCGCTCGAGATGAGCGTAATTAAGATGCCGACGGCGAAACCGCGGCCGAATGTAATTCGCCCGCCCCCTGCGTTCTCTCGATACGAACGCACTCCGAAGAACACCATGAGCGCCGAAAGCACGATCACGGTGTAGCCGAGGATTTCCCCTTTTTCGAAACCAATCCTATCGGCGATCGGGATCCCAGCCAGCATCATCGCGGCCGAAATTGCCCCGGATATCAACCCAAACGTCAAGACGATTTTTTTCATAAAATCGCGGTCTCCTCTTTTTCTGAAACTGATTTCACCAGCCAGCGTGTGGCGGCGATCCGCGCAAATGTAGCGAAAGGCGTTCTTTCTGTCGTCACACTTTCGGATGATTTTGCACTGGGAACCGAAAAATCATGCTTTCGGGTGGCGCGACCGAAGCAATCACGGGATCAGTCGCGCGCTCTTGCCAATCTGCACCGCCTGGGTGCGGCGCTTCGCGCCGAGCTTATCGAACAGCCGGCTCGAATGAGTCTTCACCGTGTTCTCACTGACGAATAG
>JBEKJF010000382.1:0-4856 GCA_050011375.1 Candidatus Sulfotelmatobacter sp. | reverse complement strand
GTGAATCCCGATCCGTAGTACACGTTGGTCGAGGCATAGGCATGCCCGGGCAGGCTACCGTTGAAACCGACGTTCAGCGTATTGCGCTGATCGTGGTCGACGGGCGAGAGGCCGGGAGGGATATCGAGGCCACAGGATGGAGTGATCGGCTGGGGGCAGACCAGACCGCCGGTGATGGGCGAGGTTGCCTGGGCGATCTGGTTTGAATAGGCGAGATGGAATTGGCCGTGATGCTTGATGTCGGGCGAGCGCAGCGTGACTTCCCAGCCTTGAATCTGCGCATAGGACCAGGTGATGGGCCAAAAGATATTCGACTCGCCAATGTTGTTGTGATCGAGCCAATTGTGGGCGCGAGTCTCAAAGTTGTCGGCATCGAGGGACCATCCGTGAAGTGGGATGGTCACGCCGAATTGCCACTCGATGTCGCGTTCACCGTGCAGCGGGGCGAAGGCAAAGCTCTGACCGGCGGCCAGAGTTTGCAGCTGAGTCGTTGGGGTTGAAAGCGGCGGGGCCTGGTAGAAGTAACCGTAAAAGCCGCGGAAGACCCAATTGAGGCGCGGAATCCGGATTGCGGCGCCGAGACGAGGATCGGTCGCGTGTTCGGAGATGGTGGAGCTGAATGCCGTTTCGCGAAGGCCTGCAATGAGGGTGAGCCAGGGTGTGACTTTGAATTTGTCGTTGATGAAGAAGGCGGCGACACCTCCATTGACTCCGATCGAAGAAGGGGAGACGTTGGGCGTGCCGTCGGTGTAATCGTTGAAAAAGTAGTTGTACTGGTGCTGGGCGAATCCATAGACGCCAGCCTGAATATCATTGCGCTTGACGTTGGCATTCAGTGCTACCTGCGCTCCTCCATATTGGGCGGTCTGGGTTACGGTGGAGATGACGGGGACGTCGTTCGGTCCGCCGTGATAGTCGGCTCCGTTGTAGTGATAGAACGGAGAAACGGTCAGCAGAGTATTGGGATCAAATGTATGAACCCAAGAGAAGGTGGCGTAGCCATCGGGCTCGACCTCGGCGTCATGCAGGCCGGAACTCGGGTAGTAGACGTTGGTGATGGAGTTGGGATTGGGGTCGATGGGAATCTGGTAATAGTCGCGGCGGAGGGAGCCTACGACGCGGAACTGGTTTTTGGAATCGGGGTTGAAGATGACTGAGGTGAATCCGCCGATGCCGTTGGCGGCATCGTTGACCGTCTGCGGAATGGGTGTCTGCAGGCCGTACTGGCTGCGGTTGCCGTTGAGGCTAACGTAGTAGGCGGAGCGGGCGGTGTGGCTTCCGCAACTGATCTGGTCGTTGGTCTGGTAGAAATTGCCGGCGGTAATGACGAAATCGCATTCATGATCACGCTCGAAGCCGGTGCGGGGCACGATGTTGAAGATGCCGTAAGTGCGGTCGCCGTAGTCGGCGTCGTAGCTGCCGCGCTGGACTTCGAGATAGTCAATGTCTTTGGGATCGATCTGAGGTCCGAGGTTGTTGGCGATGTTGGTGTTGGGGATAGGAACACCATCGATGAGCCACTCGACTTGATGACCACCTCGCATGTGGAGCATGTCGTGTACGACGTAGGCTCCGGGGACGTAGTCGGTGATCATTTCCATACCATTGATGCGGTCGGCTCCCGGAGTCTGCTGGATGTCGATGCGGTTGAGCGTGACGGTAGGCGTGACACTCTGCGTCGTCGCCTCCACTGGAATCTCGGTTACGGAGACGGTTTCCTTCGCGCCTGCGACAGCCAACTGGAAGTGCAGAACGGGACTTGTGTCGGACTGAACCACGACGGTTTGTTGCGTTTGCTGGAAGGCTTGCGAGGAGACGGTGACCGTGTAATTTCCGATGGGTACGGAAGTGAATTGAAATTCTCCCCTGTTGTCAGAATCCTGGGACTGCGTCCAGTCGGAGTTTTGCGCTTTCAAGGTAATGTGTGCGCCTTGAATTGGACGGTGCTGAGGATCATGGACGATACCGCGAACGGAACCGAAAATCGTGGCGAATGCCACGGCACTCAAGAAAAAAACAATCGCTGTCAGGCCAACAATCTGTCTCATAGAGTCTCCATTTGCTGCGTCGGGTTGGGGCGGTTTCGCCGGGATGGCGCCGGCGCCAACTTCAGGCGCAGACAGCGACCACGTTCCAGCGACGAACGCGCAGGATTGAGGACCAGACTTAAGTCAAACGGGAGACAGCTTCAGCAGGCGGGCGGGGCGCGGGTGGAGCGGGAACCGTAGAGTTCGAGGCTAGCGGAAACTGGACTGGCTTGTCCGAGGTAGGGCTTGACGCTACGCGCGAAAGAATGGAGAGCCAAGGGCTGAGCCTGAGCCCAGCGGTGACTAGTGAGAGCGCGGCCGCAACCGCCATTGCAACAACTCGCATCGCGAATTACAAGTTCGTCAGAATCTGATGCAATTGAATCCTGGCAGTGATGAACCCCTTTGCGAAGACAGCAGGCGCGCGCCGAAGTCGTCGCCGCAACCGCCACCGGGACGAGACTTCCCACGAGTGCGAAGAACAGCAATAATCTGGCGGTCAGGCGATGCATGCTTTGTAGCGGAATCCGAATCCCAAGCTCAGGCTAGCATAAAATCGCATCCTTTTATCGGCCTCCTGCGACTTGCGGCTTCAGGCCTTGCCTTGCATCTTCGCCCACCACCAGCGCACGCCGACAAACAGAAAACGCCAGTCCGAGAAAAATTCAGGTGGTTTGCCTTCGAAGGCGTGGCCGATGAATTGAAGAATCCATCCAATCACAAATAATGCCAGAGCGTAAGGCCAAAGCCGGTGGTAGAAGATGCTGACAGCAAAGATCAGCACCGAGAGCACGATGGTCGGTATGCCCAGGGTGTGGCAGACGCGATTCACAGGATGCTGATGGCTCGAGGCGTATTGCGAGATCCACTGCTCGTTGGTCCGGTTGCCCAGCATGCGGAGGATGATACAACGGCACGAACTTCTTCGCCAGAGATTCGCAGGGTTGAGGCGGCTGCTTCCCGCGTGGTAGCATCCTAGGGTTTTGGCAGGTATGTTGGGCTGGCCTGTACACTGCACTTGTTCCTCATTCTGCTTCTGGGCCTTCTCTCTTTCCACGCCTGCGAAGGAGCCTACTTTGAAAGTCTATTCCGGAGAAAACATTCGTAACGTTGCGATTGTGGGGCATGGACACGCGGGCAAGACCTCGCTGCTGTCGGCGATGCTGTTCACAGCCGGGGCAACGCCGCGGCTAGGACGCGTGGACGACGGATCGTCGACCACGGATTACGACGAAGAAGAAATCGCGCGCAAAATGTCGATTGCCGCCTCCGCGGCTTACGTTGAGTGGGGCAAAACGAAAATTAATGTGATCGATACGCCCGGTTTCAACATGTTTGTGCACGAGGCGAAGATGGTGTTGCCCGTGGTCGACGCGGCGATCGTGGTCGTAGACGGCGTGGCCGGCGTGGAAGTTGTGACGCAGCGCGTGTGGAATGATTGCGAAGAATACAAGACTCCGAGGCTGATTGTGGTGAACCGCATGGACCGCGACCGCGCGAATGCCGAGCGCGTGCTGGAGTCGCTGATCAACGCCTTTGGGCGGAATGTAATTCCCATCGCGCTGCCCATCGGCAGCGAGAAGAATCTGAGCGGCATTGTCGATCTCGTGCGCATGAAGGCCTACACATATGAACTCGGCGGAAATGGAAAAGGTAAAGAAACGGAGATTCCGGCCAACATGCGGGCCCAGGTGCAGGAGTCGCACGAGCAACTCGTCGAACTTGTTGCCGAAGGCGACGACAAATTGATGGAGAAATTCTTCGAAGCCGGAACGCTCGCCGAAGAAGATCTGATTCCCGCGCTGCACAATGCGATTCGCGAAGACAAACTCTTCCCTGTCGTTTTCGCTTCGGGGCTGGGCAACATCGGCGCAGACCGCGTGATGGATTTCATCGTGGATTACACCCCGGCGCCGTCCGAGCATGAATGGGTGCAGGGCGAACCGGCGGCCTCCGGCAATGGAGACGCGCCCAAACGCCATGAGACCGATGCGGAGCCGGTGTCGCTGTATATATTCAAGACCATCTCCGATGCGTTCTCCGGCAGAATTTCCTACTTCAAAGTTTTCTCAGGCGTGCTGAAGAACGAGTCGACAGTCCTGAATTTTTCGCGCGGATCGACGGAAAAGCTGTCGCATATTTCCATCATGCAGGGAAAAACGGCGGTGCCGGTGAATGAGTTGCATGCTGGCGATATCGGCGCAGTGGCGAAGTTGAAAGACACGCTCACCGGTGACACCCTGGGAGACAAATCCGCGCCAATCCTTTATCCGCGGGTGAAGCTGCCGGAGCCGGCAATCACGTTTGCGATTGAGCCAAAGAGCCGCGCTGACGAAGACAAGCTGGGGCCGGGAGTGCATAAGCTGATTGAAGAAGATGCGATGCTGCGATTCTTCCGCGATGCACAGACGCAGGAATTCCTGATCGCAGGGACCGGGCAGCAGCATATTGAAGTTACGGTTTCGAAGCTGAAGAAGCGTTATCACACAGAAGTGGTTCTGAAGGCGCCGAAAGTTCCGTATCGCGAAACGATCCGCGGCAAAGCCGATGTGCAAGGCCGGCATAAGAAACAGACTGGCGGGCACGGACAGTATGGCGATTGCAAAATCAAAATGGAGCCCATGCCGCGCGGCGGTCAGTTTGAATTCGTCAACGATATTTTCGGCGGCGCGATTCCGAAGAACTATATTCCCGCCATCGAAAAAGGAATCAAGGACGCGGCTGCGCGCGGATATCTGGCGGGCTTTCCGGTGGTAGATTTCCGCGTGATTCTCTACGACGGCTCGTATCACGATGTGGATTCGAATGACATGTCATTCCAGATGGCGG
>JBEKJF010000381.1:0-4885 GCA_050011375.1 Candidatus Sulfotelmatobacter sp. | reverse complement strand
CGTCACGCGAGACGCCCACCATCCTCTTGAGCTACTACCGTATCCGCACTTTCATTGACTTGCCAGTTTCGCCCACGTAAGATTTGCCCCTGATGATCGGCCAGACCATCTCGCACTATCGCATCGTGGAGAAGCTCGGCGGCGGTGGAATGGGCGTGGTCTATAAGGCTGAAGACTTAACCCTGCACCGATTCGTAGCGCTGAAGTTTCTGCCCGATGCGCTCGCCCAAGATCCCCAGACGTTGGCGCGGTTCCAGCGTGAGGCGCAGGCCGCGTCGGCTCTGAACCATCCGAACATCTGCACCATCTATGAAATCGCGCAGCACGATGGGCAGTCCTTCATCGCGATGGAGTTTCTAGACGGGCTGACGCTGAAGCACCGCATTTCCGGCCGTCCCTTGGAAATCGATTTGATTCTGTCGCTGGCGATTGAGATTGCGGATGCGCTCGACGCAGCCCACGCCGAAGGAATCGTGCACCGCGACATCAAGCCCGCGAATATTTTTGTGACCAAGCGTGGACACGCCAAAGTGCTCGATTTCGGCCTGGCCAAGGTCATGGCGGATGCGAATGGGCAGGCCGAGGATACGCGAACCGAAATCGCGGGGGCGCAGCTGACCAACCCCGGCTCAACCCTGGGCACGGTCGCCTATATGTCTCCGGAACAGGCGCGGGCCAAAGAACTGGATGGCCGCAGCGACCTGTTCTCGTTTGGGGCCGTGCTTTATGAGATGGCAACCGGGCAGTTGCCTTTTCGCGGCGACAGCACCGCGCTCATCTTCCGCGAGATTCTGGATCATGACCCGGTTCCCGCGATTCGGCTGAATCCTGACCTCCCATCGAAACTGGAAGACATCATCAACCGGGCGCTCGAGAAAGACCGCGAGCTGCGCTACCAGAGCGCGGCGGAGATGCGCTCTGAACTGAAGCGGCTGATTCGGGACACTGCCAGCGGACGGCCTGCGACGGCTACCTCGGGAACGATGCCCACAGTACGGGACAGCGGCTCTCCATCAAATCAGACCCCATCGACTCAGACGCCATCGGGGCAGACGCCGCCAGTCTCTGGCTCCGCGCCCGCAGTTGCTCCATCAAGCTCATCGGCGGTGAGAGCTGCAGAAGCTCCCGTCGCAGGCGGAAAGCTTTGGAAGGTTCTGGTTCCCGCCGCCGTGGTGGTTGTGGCTCTGATCGCCGGCGTCATTTATTGGCGCTCGCATTCGACCTCTCCTGTTGCCACTACGCCGCTCACGGAAAAAGACACCGTGGTCCTCGCCGACTTTGACAACAAAACCGGAGACACCGTCTTCGATGATGCGCTCAAGCAAGCTCTGGCCGTCGATCTGGGACAGTCGCCATTTCTCAACATCCTTTCGGAGCGCCGCGTCGGCGAAACCATGCAGCTCATGGGCCGCAAGCCTGGCGACAAGATCACGCTCGACGTGGCCCGCGAAATCTGTCTCCGCACCGGAACCAAGGCTCTGCTCAACGGATCTATCTCGCGGCTCGGCACGCAATACGTCATCGGTCTCGAAGCGGTCAACTGCAACACCGGGGATGTTCTCGCCAAGGAGCAAGGCGAAGCCTCCGCCAAGGAGAGCGTGCTGAAGACCCTGGATCAGGTCGCGACCTCCATGCGCACCAAGCTGGGAGAATCTCTTGCCTCTGTGCAAAAGTTCGATGTTCCCATCGAAGCCACCACCAACTCGCTCGAAGCCCTCAAGGCCTTCAGCATGGGGGTCCGCGTCGCCCGTGAGAAGGGGCCAGCTGAGGGCATTTCGTTTTACAAGCGCGCCATCGAGCTCGACCCCAATTTTGCGACCGCTTATGCGTTGCGTGGCTTGAACTACGCGAACCTTGGACAACCCACCCGCGCCGCGGAGGACCTGGAAAAGGCCTACCAGCTGCGTGATCGGGTGAGCGAGCGGGAGAAATTGCGCATCTCGGCCAACTACTACTACATCGTTACAGGCGAACTCGAAAAAGAAGCCCAGACCTACCAGCTCTGGGTCCAAAGCTATCCCAACGACTCAGTTCCACACGGCAACCTCGGCGCAAACTACTCCGCGCTCGGCCAGTACGACCAGGCCCTGCCTGAGCTCAAGAAGGGCATTGCGCTGGCTCCCGACACGGTGGTTGGCTACCAGAACATCAGCCTGGTCTACCTCGCGCTCGGCCAACTCGATAAGGCCAGGGCCGCACTCGACAGCGCTGCCGCCCTTAAGCTTGACGCCGGCTCCCTGCATCTGACCAGCTATTACCTCGCCTTTCTTCAGAACGACACGGCGGCCATGGCGCAACACGTGGCTTGGGGCGCGGGCAAACCGGGCGATGAAGATCCTCTACTGGCGACACAATCCGATACCGAGGGATACTACGGCCGTCTAGCAGCTGCGCGCGACTTCGCCCGCCGCGCGGTCGACTCTGCGGTTCGCGCGGACTCCAAGGAAACGGCCGCGCTCTGGCAAGCCATCGGCGCTCTTCGCGAGGCCGAGTTCGGCAACAGCGTCCAGGCGCGCCAGGCAGCCAGCGCAGCTGTCACTCTCTCGCCGGGACGCGATGTCAAAGTCCTCGCCGCAGTCGCTTTCGCCCGCGCCGGCGACATCCCGCATGCTCGCGCTCTCGCCGACGAACTGGAGAAGGCCTACCCAACCAACACCACTTTGAAGCTCTATTGGTTCCCGATCGTCCGCGCCTCCATAGCTCTGGGCAGCCAGAAGCCCGACGACGCCATGGTAGCTCTGGAAGCGGTCGCCCCCTACGAATTCGGCGAACCTCCTCCATTCCAGATCGGCACCATGTACGCGCCCTACATCCGAGGCGAAGCCTATCTCGCCAACCACAACGGAGCCGCTGCCGCCCGCGAATTCCAGAAGTTCCTCGACCATCGCGGACTGGTTGTGAACTACCCGCTGGCGTCGCTGGCTCATCTGGGTCTGGCCCGCGCCTATGCGCTCTCCGGCGACACTGCCAAAGCCAAGACCACCTATCAGGATTTCTTCGCCATCTGGAAAGATGCCGATCCGGAGATCCCCATCCTCAAGGAAGCCAAGACGGAGTACGCGAAGTTGCAATAGCGGCGTGGCAATCTTCCAACCCTGCGTGACCGGACCCCACCCTCGAACCACAAATCGACGATAATACGTAATGATAGTCACTGCAGTCGCATCTCAAGAGACGCATCACAAGAAATATGTTCCGCGCAACCACAACATTCCCACGCCTCCGTCGCACGCTGCTGTTTGCCGCCGTCACCCTAGCCGCGCTCGGTTTCGCTCTCCACGCCCCGGCGCAGGATCTCGCCAAGCGCCTGATCCTGAAAGACGGCTCGTATCAATTGGTCACGCGCTATGAGGTGAAAGGTGATCGCGTGCGCTACCAGAGCGCCGAGCGCAACGAGTGGGAAGAACTTCCATCCGATCTCGTGGATTGGCCGGCCACTGAAAAATACGCGAAAGAGCGCGCCACCGCCTCTATTCCTGAAGCTGCCGCGCTCGACAAAGAGAAAGATGCGGAGACCGAAGCCGAGATCTCTCATCTTCCGCAAGTCGCGCCCGGACTGCGCCTTCCCGAAGCTTCCGGCGTCTTCCTTCTCGACAACTTTCAAGGCCAGCCGCAACTCGTCGAAATGGAGCAGACCGAAGGCGACGTCACGCACCGCGCCATCCCAAACATTCTTCGCGGACCGATCCCCATCGCAAACGGCAGGCAGACCATCGAACTCGAAGGCGAGCACGCATTGCTGCATGCGCACATCGGAGCACCGGCCATCTACATCAACATCGACGAAGAAGAACGGCAGCGCAAGACTCCGCCCAGCGGCGAAACCGCATCCGCTCAAATGTCTCAGCCCAGCCTCGACGCTCCCCGCGCCGAGCGGCAACAGCCGCAGCAGCCGCAACAGGCCGAGGGTCCTATCATTCCGTTTAATCGTTTTCGCATCGTGCGCGTAAAAGTAAAGAGCGGCAAGCGCCAGGTGAGCGATCTCAAACGCAGCCCCACAGGCAAAATCACTCAGGACCAGGATTTCGTAAACACCACCATCGACCGCGTAGCCGGCGGTTGGTTCAAGCTAGCCCCCACCCACGCCCTCGAACCCGGCGAATACGCGCTGGTAGAAATCCAGGGCAACGAAGGCATGAACCTCTACCTCTGGGATTTCGGCGTAGACCCCAAAGCCCCGCCCAACGCAAACCCGTGGAAGCCCGACGTGAAGGATAAGAGTAAAGACGGAGCGACGGATAAGACCACGGCTGATCCGCAGAAGCCGTAGGGAAAATTTGTAATCCTTCGTCCTCTACACTGTTTGACAAGCGACAATGTACACTTTACACTTGTTATGTGCCCTGATGATCAGGAGCTTCAAGCATCGCGGCCTCAAACGGCTGTACGAGCGCGACGATCGCAGGGGGATAAGGCCTGATCTGCTCGACAACGTCGAAGATATTCTCGCCCGGCTCGACAAAGCTGAAACGCCTCAGGCTCTGAACCTTCCTGGGTATCGATTGCATCCTTTGAAGGGTGAGCTGCAAGGTTTCTGGTCGGTTACAGTCCGGGCGAATTGGCGGATAATCTTCCGCTTTGAAGGCGCCGATGCATTTTGATGTTGAACTGACGGATTATCACTAGGGCGCGAACTGAGCACGGAGAAAACATTATGCCGATGAAAAACCCACCCCACCCCGGACGCAGCATCCTAAACGCGTGTCTCGAGCCTCTCGGTCTCTCCGTCACAGAAGGAGCCGAGGTTCTTGGCGTCAGCCGGCAAACACTCAACAACGTCATTCACGGCAAGTCCGGAATCAGTCCGCAGATGGCGATTCGCCTCTCGAAGGCCTTTGGCAGCACGCCAGAAACGTGGCTACGGATGCAGCTTGCCTACGATCTC
>JBEKJF010000380.1:0-4927 GCA_050011375.1 Candidatus Sulfotelmatobacter sp. | reverse complement strand
CGATCAGGTTGAACACGTCGCTAACGGAGCGAACGCCCTGGCCGGGCTTCCAGTCGTACTTGCCTGCCATCACGCGCGCGAGGCCGGTGAATTTCTTGGAAAGCGTTCCGGCATCGTCTCCGAAGGCCGCCTGGATTTTTGCCGGCTGCGCCTGCGCCAACGGCATCATCAGAGCGACCGCAAGCGCGCATGCTGCATACTTAGTCAGAATCTTCTTCATGTGGAACTCCTTTACGTCAATCTGAATTACTCGTGCTGCTGGTAACGCCGAATGCAGGTCTCAACGCGACGTTTTTAACTCCCTGACGATGGCCCTGCTGACTGGACAATATGCCGCGAAGAACCAGTGTTTGCAGAAAACGTGACATGCGGTGTCCGGAATGAGACAAGCGGTCGGGGTTGGCCGTCAAAGAGCGCCTGGCGTCCTCGACGGCTCTGTCCAAATTGATGTCTTCTGAGAAGTAGCAGCTATAATCCGTGCCGGAGGGTCAACACCCATTGCTACAAGCCACGCCAGACAGGGGACCGAGGAAATGGATCTTGATCCTGTGCGCATGGACGATGGTAGGACTGTTGTTTGCCGCGCAAGGGATCGTGGTGGACGTGGTGGAAAAGGTGCAGGGTTCGCAGGTTCACTGGGTGATCGAGGGTGCGCTCGAGCTTGTCTGGTGGTATGTATGGGCAGCGTACACACCGCTTGTGATGGGTCTTGCCAAACGGTTCCCGTTGACCGGGCCGAGGCTTGCGCGTCACATAGCGTTCCACACAATCGTGTCGCTCACGATGGCTCCCGTGGCATCTGTCACCCAATACTTTCTGAGCCTTGGACTTCTCCGGTTCGCTTTTCACATCACTGGTCCTGACGTGCACCGCTTTCTCTCGCCGTTCGGAGTCGGTGTTCTTTTCATGAGCTTTACCGGCATACTCACATACTGGTTAGTGGTGGGCTTGTACCAGTCGATGCACTTTTACCAAGTTGCTATGGAGCGCCAGACGATAGCGGCGCAACTGGAGACGCAGCTCTCCCATGCAGAACTTGAGAATCTCAAGAGCCAGCTGCATCCGCACTTTTTATTCAACAGCCTTCATGCCATCGGTGTTCTGATGCAGGAAGACGTCGATGCTGCGGGCCGTCTGCTGGTCAGTCTCGGGGACCTGCTGCGCATGGCCCTCGAACGCCGGGAGAACGAGATCACCTTGCAGAGCGAGCTCGAGTTCGTCGGCAAGTATCTGGAGATCGAACAGACACGCTTTCATGATCGCTTGAAAGTTCACATGGATGTGCCACCTGACCTTCTCGCAGTCTATGTACCGAGCCTGGCGCTTCAGCCACTGGTTGAGAATGCCATCAAGCACGGCATCAGCGTCGATTCCGCCGCAGGCCGGCTGGAGATCGCTGCGCAACTCCGCAACGGCAGAGTTTGGCTCTGCGTCCGCGATGATGGCCCCGGTCCGGCACCGGGATCGCGCCTGCGATTCGGCGTCGGACTCACCAATGTCCAGTCACGATTGAAACAGCTCTACGGGGACGAGTCGTCGCTGGAGCTTACCGGGGGCGACGGTCGAGGCTGTCAGGCCATCATCACCATTCCACTTCGGAGTTCTCATGAAGACGCGAGTCCTCATCGTCGATGACGAACCGATCGCCCGGCGCGGTATCCGTCGCTATCTGGCCGAACACGACGGCATTGAAGTCGTAGGCGAGGCGGCGAACGGAATACGTGCGGTGGAACAGATCAATGAACTTCATCCCGACATCGTTTTTCTCGATGTGATGATGCCTGATCTGGATGGCTTTGGAGTCATCGAAAATGTGGAGCCATCGACCGGCCCCACTCCCGTATATATCTTCGTCACGGCTCACGATGCGCACGCCATTCGTGCATTCGAAGTGCACGCTGTTGACTACCTCTTGAAACCGTACGATAAGGAGCGATTTGCCAAGGCCCTGGTGCATGCACGCCAGGTCCTCGAACAAGGCAGGAAAGCAAATCGAGGTCTCGAACCACTGCTCCGATCCCTCCGTAGTCTCCGCCCGTTGGAGCGCTTTGTGGTGAAAGACAAGAAGCGGATTTTCTTTGTTCCCGTTTCCAAAGTTTTGTGGATCGAAGCCACAGGAAACTATGCCTGCATACACACCGCCAGCGACAGTCACCTGTTGCGGGAAACCATGGCACACCTGGAAGAGAAGCTGGCGCCATACCACTTCATCCGAGTGCGGAAATCGGCCATCGTGAACAGCGCCCGCATTAGCGAGATTCGTCCAATGTTCGATGGGGTATACGACATTGAACTGGCAGAAGGAACGGTGGTCACGTCGAGCCGCAGATACGCTCACAAGTTACGGGCGCTGCTGGAATCCTAGTCTTGGTAACTCCAATTCCATCCTCATTCACGGCTTGATTTCGATTGGCGTTCCGTCGGGCACGGCCTTCCATATCTCGTCCATTTCCTCGTCGGTCACGGCGATGCAGCCGTCAGTCCAGTCTTTAAGCCGATGCGCGGCACCGATAGCTCCGTAGCCGTTGGGCAGCCCGTGGAGAAATACGTCGCCTCCCGGCGAAACACCTTTCTGCTGCGCAAAGGCGCGGTCATGTTCATTGGGATACGAGATGTGGATCGATTTGTAGAACTGGCTGTGAGCGTTGCGGAAATCCAGGACGTACATCCCTTCGGGCGTCTTATGGTCTCCCTGCTTAGTCTTGGGTCCGACGGGATCGCCTCCCAGCGTCACCTTATAACTCTTTATTACCTTGCCTTGCCCGAGGAGTTCGAGCGTCCGCTCTTTCTTCACGACCACCACATGATCGGCACGCAGAACTGTCGGCACAACCGCTTGAGCTCTTGCCGATGCGCAGAACAGACCGCAGAACAGGCCAACGAGCAGTGCCATAAACACATCGGTACGCATGCGCGGATTATATCTGGGCGAGCGCAGAAGAATGCTAGGCTTGTAGAGTGAACCGGCGGCTGACTAACCCTTCGCTTGCTTGCATCTCATTCGCTCTCTTGCTTTGGACATCTTTCGCCTCAGTCCCACTATCACAAGCAGCCACTTGGACCGCCGATGCCGAACCCACGCGCCTCGTCAACGGCGGCCCAGTCCTGTTTGAAGTAAAATCTCCCGCGAGACTCGAATCCCTCAGCGGAACCTGGCTGGGCCATGAAATTTCCTTCAGCTTCAGTGCTACGAGCAAGACCTGGTCCGCACTGGCGGGCGTGCCATTCGAAACTGCTCCCGGATCCTACTCCCTCGAACTAACCGGCGAAAGTGCAGCGGGAAAATCTCCCGGCAGCAGAATTACATTCAGTCAACAGTTCACCGTCGGCGAAGGCAAGTACCCAAGAATCCAATCCAAGCTCAGCGTCGAAGGCAAATTCACCGAGCCCACCCCCGAGCAACAAAAACAAATCGAAGAAGGCCAGCAAATAAAAAAAGATTACCTGAGCCGCGTCACGCCCGCACGCGAGTGGTCGGGACAATTCGCCGTGCCGGCTAACGCGGAAATCTCGGACGTCTTCGGTGCACAGCGCATTTTCAACGGCAAGGTAGGCAGCACGCACTGGGGCCTCGATTTTCGTGTCCCCACCGGAACTCCGGTCGAGGCCATGAACGACGGCACGGTTCTGTTGGCGCGCCCGCTCTACTACGAAGGCAATTTCGTGGTGCTCGACCACGGCCAGGGCCTGCTCACCATCTACATGCATCTTTCGGAATTTAAAGTGAAAGAAGGCGATCAGGTGAAACGCGGACAGGTAATTGCGTTAAGCGGCGGCACAGGCCGCGCCACGGGCCCGCACCTTCACGTCGGCGTGCGCTGGCAAGGCACGTATATCGACCCCGCCGCGCTGATAAGATTGCAGCTGCCGTAGAGCAAGGCAGCACTCAGCAATCAGCCATTACAGAAGTGCGCGGGCTGAATGCTGAGGCTGACTGCTTCCCTCACGCGTTCCCGCCCGAAAGCCCAGCCAACCCGCGCGCCGGAATATCCCGCAGCGCTTCTTTCAAAATCTCTTTCAATTCAAGGTTGCGGATCAACCGGTGCAGATAGTTGGGATGCACGCCCAGAATACGCGCTGCGTCGGCATAGCTGCCTTGCGTCTGCTCCACCGCATCAAGAATTAATTGCTTCTTCAATTCTTTAATGGCCGCATGATATTTCGCCTCGATCATCTCCGGCGGCGGAGTGCGCTCCAGCAGCGTCTCTGGCAGGTCCTCAGGCAAAATCATGTCCGACGTCCCCAGCACCAGCGCGCGCTCAATTGCGTTTTCCAGTTCGCGCACATTGCCGGGCCAGTCGTAGTTCACCAGGCACGCCAGCGCTTCGCGCGACACCGGCCGCGGCTTCACTTTGCAACGCTTCGCATGCTTCTGCACGAAATGCCGCACCAGCATCGGAATATCATCCTTGCGGTCGCGCAGCGTCGGCATCGTAATCTTCAACACCGCAAGCCGGTAATACAAATCCTGGCGAAACCTGCCCTCGCGCATCGCCTGTTCCAGGTTCGAGTTGGTGGCCGCAATCAGTCGGATATCCACCTTGATCGATTGCGTTCCGCCGACCCGCTCAAATTCACGCTCCTGCAGCACGCGCAACAATTTCACTTGCAAAGACAGAGCCAGCTCGCCGATCTCATCGAGAAAAACCACGCCTCCATCCGCAACCTCGAGCCGTCCTCTCTTCAGCGACGCAGCCCCGGTAAACGCCCCGCGCTCGTGCCCGAACAGATCGCTCTCCAAAAGCGTTTCCGGAATCGCCGAGCAATTAATCGCCACAAACGGCTTCCCCGCTCGTGGACTATTCCGGTGCAAAGCCCGCGCCGCCAGCTCTTTGCCCGTCCCACTCTCACCCTCAATCAGCACCGTCGAATCCGTAGGAGCAACGCGCTTCAGAAACTGGTAGACCTCTTTCATGCGCGCGCCTTC
>JBEKJF010000379.1:0-4940 GCA_050011375.1 Candidatus Sulfotelmatobacter sp. | reverse complement strand
GACGCACGACTGCTGCATCTCGATGGGAGGAATCACGGGCTCCCCGCTTTCTTCGCCGCGCGGCTATGGCGGCGCCGCCTTCAATGGTCCACACTGAAAAGGCTATCACGGGTCGGGGCCGGTCCGGCTTTTCGGAGTCTGCGGCGATGGGGACTGGCCCACGCAAGCCCGATTCCCCGCACCCTCGGGAGTAGATGTGCTGAATCCTGCCAGCCGCCAAGTTGCATAGGTCCTTCGTCGGGAGTCACCCGCTTCGCGTGCGACTCCGCTTCCTCAGGATGACAATCCAGACCAAAGTCAAGAGCTAGGTCAAAGGCGTCGGACAGGAGAGTCCGACCCACACAATCACGGTCAAAATCAAAGTGGAGGGAAAAAGCAGGTTCCTCCACTCCGCCGTCGCGTTCGCTCCGGCTCCGGTCGGAATGACAAAGTGTGGGATGTTCTGGGATTCGCCTAAATCTAAATGAAGGGACGGGGCTGCCACTATTTCTCGTTGGCCGTCCACCGGCGGCTGAAGCCGTGCCCTTCCCGGTCACAGTCAAAAGTAAAGATCAACGTCAACGGCGTCGGACAGGAGTGTCCGACCCACACAATCAAGATCGGAATCAAACGTCAAAGGAAATGCTATGGGACGTCCGCAGTTGGGCGCTGCACTGCGGCCCGATACACCTGGGCCGCATGGACGGACGAATGCGTCCGTCCCTACATTAGTCTTGCTGCGACCTTGGCGATTGGCCTAAATCGCCGCCTTCCAAGTAGAATGTCATTACCGTCGTGTTGCGCAGTTTCTTAAATCGTACTCAAAATACTGCATCGCTGAGAGAATGGGAACCATCCAAAACAAACTAGAAGGGCCTGTTACTGATGAACTGACCCTAGTACAGGCGGCCAAGAAGGGCGACGACTCGGCTTTTGAAGAGTTGGTTCGCCGTTATGACCGCAACGTTTTTCGGATCGCGCAACACATCACGCAAAACCGCGAGGATGCGGAAGATGTGGTGCAGGAAGCGTTCCTGAAGGCGTACAGCAACCTGGCGAAGTTTCAGGAGCAGTCCAAGTTTTACACCTGGCTGGTGCGCATCGCCGTCAACGAAGCGTTGATGAAGTTGCGCCGCAAGAAGCCGGAGCGCACGGTCTCACTCGACGAAGACATCAAGACGGAAGACGATTCTCTTCCGCGTGAGATAGCGGATTGGAGCCCCAATCCAGAGCAGCAGTACACGCAGGCGGAGTTGCGCGAGATTTTAAGTAAGACGATCCAAGGCCTTCCCCCCGGCTTCCGGACCGTCTTTGTACTGAGGGACGTGGAAGGACTTTCGACCGAGGAGACCGCGGCCGCGCTGGAGTTGAGCGTGCCTGCGGTGAAGTCGCGGCTGCTGCGGGCACGCCTGCAGCTTCGCGAGCGGTTGGGCAGGTTCTTTCAGAAGCGCGGCAGTGGGAATGGAGATGGCAAGAGTGGAGATGGTGAACAGTGAAATGCTCTGAGTTTCTGCACGAGCTGACGAATTATCTGGACGGGGTGCTCGACGACACCACAAAAGTCGAGCTGGAGAATCATCTTTCCTGGTGCCACAACTGCTACGTGGTTTGTGATACTACGAAGAAGACGATCGAGATTTACCGCGACTCCCAACTTTACGAATTGCCAGAAAACCTGCGTACGCGGCTCCGTTCGGCCATCATGGCTAAATGTCAGCAATACAAGAAGCGCGGCCCGGAGAGCGTTTAGGTCCAGCCTAACGCGGGTATTGATTTAGACAACATCCCACCGAATTCTCACCACATCGCATATAATGGATGCCGCGCCCTGGGGTGTTGTATGCTGCGTTCTCGGAATGCCTCTCTTTTCGTTCTGCTCTGCTTGACGCTGTCCTGTGTTACTCCATTGCTTGCTCAGGTGTCGGCTAAGAATTCGCCGGCGTCGGCGTCAGTGCAATCAGCGAAATCCTCACCGAATGATCAGACGCCTGCGCCGGTTGCGGAGCCGATTCCGGCGAACGCGCCGCACATCTCCAGGCAGACTCGGTTAGATGTCATCCGCGAGTTTGAAACACAACTTGTATATGCGCGGACGACCTTTCCGATGAACACGAAAGGGCTGCGATTAAAACAGGATGTGATTTCGCCGAACGGCGAAGACCTGCGCCAGGCGCTTGCACTGTGGGGGCCAGCAATCAAGCCGGGCGACCCGGCGCGCATTTCAATGGTGCAGATCAAGGACGATCACATTCATTTCGAGATCAACGGCGGTCCCACGCGCCACAGAAAATGGTATCGGCGGATCGAGATTTCCGGGACCTACGACACTCCGGTTACGGGCCGGCCGGACGAGGTGCAGTCCAATCCGCACGGTTCGTTTGTTGATGTTTATTTTGGCAAGTATGTGCCCGAGATGACCGTGCCGCAGTTGCGGGCGCTGCTTTATCCAGTGCTCGATTTCAATGCCCGAAATAAAGAGCAAGCCTATTTGGACGCAGTGCCGCCGAAAGTGAAGGAGGCGATTCAGGCACATCGGGTGCTGGTCGGGATGGATTCGGAGATGGTGATTCACGCGAAAGGCAGACCGCCGAAGAAGGTGCGGGAGCGAGACGGTGAGACCGAGTACGAAGAATGGATTTACGGCGAGCCTCCGGCGGATGTTGATTTCGTGCGCATGGTCGGAGATGAAGTGGTACGGGTGGAGACGATCAAGGTTAGCGGCGAAAAGATTGTACGCACCGAGAAAGAAATCATATTGCAGCGGCCGGATAAGGATAAAGACAGAGAAGCGAAGAAAGAGCCCGGGGAAGGTCCGGGCGTGCGTCCGACTCTGCGGCGTCCGGGCGAAGATTCACAAGGCGCGCCGCAGCCGGCAGGCAATGCTGCGCCGCTTCCGCCGCCACCGCCACGCGGACCGGATGATCCCGCGCCGCAGGGGATTCCTGTTCCGGATGGCCCGGGCGATTTCGTGCGCGCTCGCTAGCGGCTGCGGCGCAAGTACATTTCCGCAAGACAAAAGCGTCACGCGCTATCGCGCGGCCACTTTTGTGCCAACGTCGACAAATAAAAAAGCCAGAGCCACGTTGGGAAATTCCTGCCCATCGACTTCCACGTAGGGATAGACAAAATAATTCAGCGGTTTGCCCTGCTGCGGAGGGTTCAAGAGCAGATCACGGCCCATGCTGAATTGCATGCGGTTCACGTCGTGTGCCCCGAAAAAGTAATCGCGTTTCTCCTGATGCTTCCACGCTTCAGAAATGTCTACGGGAATCCAGCCTTTGCCGTCAATCCAGAAATCGGACCAGCAGTGGTATCCGGCAATTTCGGCGGAGTGTTTGTCAGTCGGCAGCGGGAACCCGATCTCGAAGCGGGCCGGAATGCCCTGGGACCGGGCCATTGCGATGAACAATGAATGGAAGTCAGTGCAATTGCCTTTCTTTGCGTCGCAGGCATAGAGAACATCGCCGTGGCCCCAGCCGGTTCCCGTTTTGTCATAGCGCATGGTGGTGAAGACGTAATCGTAGATGGACTGGGCTTTATCGAGCGGGTCGGTCTTACCCCGGGCGACTTTTGCTGCCAGATCGGCAGGGAGGCCGGTGATAGGGACAAGCACGTCAGGTTGAAGATCTTGCTGCTTTTCTGTCGACGAGAGTGAAACGCTAACTACGTGCGGCGCGGTTGGTCCGAGCGCGACGCGCTCGTGGCGGATGACCTCGTATTCGACATCGAAGTGCAGTTCGGCCGGCGCGGAGCTGGTCTCGGCGTAGTAAAGCTGGTTGCCGTATTTCGACTCGCTGGTCAGCTTCAACGGCAGATCGCCTTGCGCGGAGACGATCTTTACTTCTTGATAGGCGTCGGACTGCGCTGCTGGGATCCAGATGCGAACTTTTTTTCCGGCGGAAAGATTTCTCACGGTGAAGGCATAATGAAACGTGAAGTGACGGGAATCCTGGGCGATGGCGGACGTGGCCAGCGCGGATAGAACGAAGGTGAAAAGCAGAGACGACAACACGCAGAGCTTGCGCGGCATAAGCGGCTTCCTTTCAGGTTCTCCGCTTCAAACGAGAAGCGAAAACTGAGATCAACTGAGAGTTGGTTGGAAACGACACACGGGCGTCTTAGAGGGAGCGCCGTCAAGTAAAGCCGCGCTTGGGTGTGCGCATAGTTTGAAAGTGCCGGAGGAGAATCCGGCGATGCGGTATTTTAGCAGAACGATATTTGCGGTGGAGGGAAGGTTATGTCCAGAAAAGATGCTGTTGTATTGGCCAGCCGTACGCTGGCTTTGCTCTTGGTTGTGTGGGCGCTGGCCGAGGCGTGCTCTTTACCCGAGAGCCTGCATTCGTTCCGCCGCTATGCGGATTCAGGACCAGGGTCGTCTGCCGCACTTCAGTATTGGCGCCACTACTACCTCATCAGGTGCAGCTTTATTGTTACGAAAATGGTCGGTTTCTCCCTGATGGCAAGGTGGCTCTATAAAGCTGGCCCAGAAGTTGAAGAGCTATTCTTGCCTTCCGAACCTCTGGAGAACGGCGTCCAGGGCTAGCTTGCGAGCGCGTTGCGGCGGTTCATCCGGTAAAATTAACGAACATGGCAGTTGCCATCCAATGTCGCGATCTGCGCAAGACCTACGACGGCAAAGTCGAAGCCGTGCGCGGACTGAACCTTGAGATTCATTCCGGCGAGTGCTTCGGCCTGCTGGGGCCGAACGGAGCGGGGAAGACCACTACGATTGAGATTCTTGAGGGCTTGCTGGAGCCGACTTCGGGCGAGGTGTCGATTCTCGGGCACTCGTGGCGCGACAGCGCGCGCGAGATGCGGGAGTGGCTGGGGATTTCTTTGCAGGAGACGCGGCTTTCGGAAAAGCTATCCGTTCGTGAAACCGTCGAACTGTTTGCCAGCTTTTACCGGGAGCCGCGATCGTGCGATGAGGTGCTTGAAGAGTTGCGGCTTACGGAGAAGGA
>JBEKJF010000378.1:0-4940 GCA_050011375.1 Candidatus Sulfotelmatobacter sp. | reverse complement strand
TCGGAGCCGCCGACGGAAACTTTCCTACATCGGGCCTGGTCCGCGATGCGGAGGGCAATCTCTACGGCACAACCGCCTACGGTGGATTGGTAAACGGCAGCTACTGTCCGGTTGGATGCGGGACCGTGTTCAAGCTCAGTTCCACTGGCACAAAAACCACGCTTTACAGTTTCACCGGCAATGCTGACGGCTCGGATCCGCAGGGCAGCTTGCTGCTGGACGCGCAGGGTAATTTGTACGGAACAACGGTGGGCGGAGGAACGTTCGGCGCGGGTTGCGGCGACGGCTGTGGAACCGTGTTTAAGGTGACGGCGGCGGGCACGGAGACGGTGATCCACTCTTTCACCGGCGGCGCGGATGGAAGCGGTCCGTTCAGCGGATTGATAAGGGATGCAAAAGGCAACTTCTACGGCACGACCCGCGATGGCGGCAGTGTGGGAGCGGGGACAGTGTATAAGCTCACTCCGGCGGGTACAGAGACGATTCTTTATGACTTTGCCGGGAGTGGGAATGGCTTCAGCCCATGGTCTGGCTTGGTCATGGATGCGGAAGGCAATTTGTACGGTACAACGGCCTACGGCGGCGCTTACGGCTACGGCACAGTGTTTGAGGTGACCCCTTAGATTACGGCGAACTAGACTGCGCGAACTGAATTTGCGCGAACAAGGCTCGAGGGGCCGGCTACGGACCGGATTGCGTGGAGTAAATCTCCCGCACCCGCTCAATCGTATCCGCCTCTTCCGGAGACTTATCCGGACGCAGCCGTACGATTCTCGGGAAGCGCAGCGCGTAGCCGCTGTCATGACGGTCCGACCGCATCATGTTGTTGAAGGCGACTTCCAGCACAATCTTCGGCTCAACCGTTCGGCGGAAGCCTTGATCTTCAATCGTGTGTTCGAGAAACCACTTCGTCATTTCGGCGATCTCGATGTCGGTCAATCCGGAGTACGCCTTACCGATATTTACCAGCCCGTCCTTCTCGGTATCCCACACCGCAAACGTATAGTCGCTGAGCACTCCCACGCGCTTGCCGTGACCGTACTCGACCGCGGTGACGACCACATCAAGCGTGGCCAACTCGCGTTTCATCTTCAGCCAAGCCTTGCCGCGCTTGCCCGGCGTGTAAGTTGAATCGAGGTCTTTAATCATCAAGCCTTCGTTGCCCCGCGCCTGCGCCGCCGCAAACAGTTCTTCCAGATCCTCGGGCGAAGCGGCACGAAACACCGGTGCGCGGATGATATGACCCGCTGACGGCAATTCTTCGTTGAAGGTAAGTCTTGCCTGCGATCCAGCTTTACCCGGTGAACCTCTGTGTCCCCTGTGTTTAAGGTTTTCCTCCGCCAGCAGTTCATCCAAAATCCGCGCACGTTCCCGCAGCGGCCGATCAATCAGCAGCTCCCCTCCCGAATAAAGAACATCGAATACCAGGTAAGCAACAGGAACCTCGCGCAGCATGCGGTCGCTGACTTTCTTCCGCCCCAGCCGTTGCTGCAACACGCTGAACGGACGCGCCCGCCCCGGCTGCTCCCACGCAGCAATCTCGCCATCGAGAATCGCATCTTCGCGCAATCCGCGCAGCGCATCTGGTAACTCTGGAAAAGATTCGGTGATCTCGTCCCGCGTGCGCGAAAAGAATTTCACTTCACCGCCAGCGACATGCGCCTGCGCGCGAATGCCATCGTATTTGTCTTCCACGGCGGCGTCGGAAAAATAACTTAACCCTTCTTCGGGCGATTCGATTGGACTCGCCAGCATGAATCCGAGCGGATGAAACAACCGCATCCGCGCATCCGCCAGCCTGCCTTCGACCGCCAGCCGCAGCGTCTCGCCAATATCCCCGAGCAGCATGTTCGCGCGCTGTACATCTTTCAAGGAACCCGACGGCCCGCCGCTGTAAGCCTGAGCAATGGCCTCCTCGACCAAGCTTTCTTTCAGCCCAATCCGCAGATCGCCGGTCATGATCTTCACAATGTATTTGGCTTCGAGAGGCGTCGCCCGCGCCAGCAAATCGCGAGCCAGCGCCGACTTCGCCGCCGGACCGCGCGCCGCCGCGATCTCACGCAACATCTTGCCGACCTCAAGAACGCCCAAGCCTTGGCCGGATCTTTCAGGCAGCAACTCTCCAGCCACCGCTCCCAAGTCGCCGTGCTTGCGATACGCAGCCGTGAGCGCAGCCTCATCTTTTCCAGAAAGATCGGCCACCACGCGCGACAAAAGCGCTCCGCCGACTTGCAGCGTAGTTTCCTCCCACGCCGGAAACGCTTTGCCGGAAAGAAACACAGCCGAGATGGCGCCCTCGTCGATAGTGCGCAACTTCAAATAGTCGGCAACGATAGCGGTCTTCCGCAGCTTCTTGGTCGTAGCGGCGATAGCCTCGCAAGTTTCGGCAAAGTTTCGCATGCTGTTCAATGCACTTTCCCCGAGAATAAACGAAAGTGATCGGATGCCGAAACTTACCGGATCAGCCGTCTGGAGCGCTTCCGCTGGGTCAACCTCCGGATAAATCCTGCAATCGCTACAGCTTGGCTCGCCCCAGCCAGTGCAGGAACGCCGCTGCCCCTGTGGTAACCTAGTACTTGGTGCGTTTCCGCGCCTGGAGCATCCAATCACTGTGCATTCTCTGCGAAATTTCGTGCGTTTCCTTGTGGCCGTGCAGCTTTTGCCCGCGCTTGAAAGTGGCGAAGAAACCCTGGTCGGCGGGCAAGCCGTGCTCGAGGGCGTGATGATGCGCTCACCGCACGCCTGGGCAATCGCTTGCCGCAAGCCCTCGGGCGAAGTCGTCACCATGAGCGAGCCGCTCGCGCGTCCCTCAGAAAAACATAAATGGATGGCATGGCCCATCGTCCGCGGAGTGATGACGTTAGGCTACGCGATGTCGCTAGGCTACCGCGCGCTACGCTTCTCGGCCAACGTCGCAATCGAAGACGTAATGCAAAGCGATGCTCATGTAGAGACGGGTGCCTCACCCGTCCCGCTGAAGCGAAGCGAAGCGGAAACTGCCACTGCAGGATCAGGTAAGGTCAAGTCCCGCGAAAAAGCCGCGACCATCAGCGGTTGGCTGGCCGCAGTCAACGTAATCATCTCGCTGGCCTTCTTCATCTTCATGTACAAATACCTGCCGCTGCTCGCGGCCACCGAACTCAAGAAGGCGAATCCCGCGCTGGGCGGCCAGATCGCCTTCAACTTGGTTGACGGCGCGGTACGCCTGATCCTGTTCCTGCTGTTCATCTGGGGAGTTTCGCTGTTCCCCGACATTCGCCGCGTCTACCAGTATCACGGCGCCGAGCACAAAACCGTCTTCGCCTTCGAGAACGGAGACCCGCTCGAAACCGCGACTGTGCAGAAGTATTCCACGTTCCATCCGCGCTGCGGCACCAGTTTTCTGATGACCGTGATGCTGATCTCGATCGGCTTCTACATGCTGGTTCCGTTCACCACGTTCTGGGCGCGCTTCGCGTCGCGCATCGCGCTGCTGCCGTTGATCGCCGGCGTGTCTTACGAAATCATCCGCTTCGCCGCCAAGCATCGCGGCTCGCTCTTTGCGCTGATGACCGCTCCCGGCCTATGGCTGCAGCGCATCACCACGCAACCTCCATCGGACGAAATGGCGCAATGTGCCATCACCGCGCTCGATCACGCCATGGTTCTCGAAAAAGAGCAGGGCGGCGAGTTGGTGATTGCGTAGGAGCCGTCATTGGTCGTTCGTCGTTGGCCCTCTTCGTTGGTCATCCGTCACATACATGTTGGCAGACGATCCCGTAGGGTACATCCCGGAGGTATCACATGGGTGCATCATCTTTTCGGGATCTAAGAGTCTGGCAAGAAGCGATGAAACTGACAGCGGAGATCTACAAGAGTACATCGGCCTTCCCGAAGCATGAGCTGTACGGATTAACTCAGCAGATTCGCCGCGCAGCGGTATCCGTACCCAGCAACATCGCAGAAGGCAAGGGTCACCGCTCCGACAAAGAATTCGTCCATTTCTTGTTGCACGCGCGGGGATCACTTTTGGAACTTCAAACCCAACTGTTGATCTCCGAGGAATTACAATATGTCCGTCAGGAAGAAGCGCGACAGCTGCTGACGTTAGCCGAGGGAGTGGGCCGTGCCCTGAGCGGACTGATCAACTCGATGAGCGAGAAAGCCGCATGAAGCGAACGACCAACGACCAACGACCAACGACCAACGACGATTTCCATGTTTGAAAGACTAGACCAAACTGAAGCCCGCTACGAAGAGCTCACCAACGCTCTCGCCTCGCCCGATATCGTCAACGATTCGGCGCGATACCAGAAGACTGCCAAGGCCCACGCCGAAATCGCGCCCATCGTCGAGAAGTATCGTGAGTACAAAGATCTCACCCGCGGCATCGCCGAGAGCAAGGCCATGCTCGCCGACGAGAAAGATCCTGACATGCGCGCGTACGCTCAGGAAGAACTCGCGAAGCTGGAGCCCCGCGTCACCACCGTCGAAGAAGAATTGAAAGTCCTGCTGCTGCCCAAAGATCCGAACGACGAGAAGAATATTATTCTCGAAATTCGCGCCGGCACCGGCGGAGACGAAGCCACTCTGTTCGCCGCCGAAATCTTCCGCATGTACACGCGTTACGCCGAAAACCAGCGCTGGAAGGTCGAAATCCTCTCTTCCTCGGATTCGTCGGCGGGAGGCCTGAAAGAAGTCATCGCCATCATCGAAGGGAAACGCGTCTTTTCCCAGCTCAAGTATGAAAGCGGCACGCATCGCGTGCAGCGCGTTCCCGCCACCGAGCAGCAGGGGCGCGTCCACACCTCCGCCGTCACCGTCGCGGTGCTGCCCGAAGCCGAAGATGTCGACATCAAGATCGAAGCCAAAGATCTGCGCATTGATACGTTCTGCTCCTCAGGTCCGGGCGGGCAGTCAGTGAATACGACGTACTCTGCCGTGCGCATCACGCATATTCC
>JBEKJF010000377.1:0-6358 GCA_050011375.1 Candidatus Sulfotelmatobacter sp. | reverse complement strand
TTGGGCTCGGGCCCCGGCAACGATGAATAAACTCGCCAGAACAACCAGCACATATCTGTTCACAGAATCTCCTTTTGTAGACGATCTCGCGATCCGAACTTCCTACATCTCAGAGACGTGAATTAAAGACTCTTATGCGTAAAGACTCGTTCCTAGTTTGGTTAAGTATTTGTGGTCCGAGTGTGAAGTGCCAATTGGGTTGGCATGGGCAGCAACTTGACTTTGAGACCTTCGCTTTGTTTTCGCGATGACTTCATCTCGATTGGTCTGAGAGAAAGATTGTGACAAATCTTTACTCACAGCTTGCAAACACTTTACTGACAGAGCATCACACTTACGTTAAGGTCGCAAAGAGCAATAAGGACGGAGGCATATGAAAGGCGCAACAGATCAAGTCGATGCACTCGGCAGTTTTGCCGACACGAGAGAAGACTGCCGGTTGAGGGTGATACTGGCGGACGGCTCGGTCGAATGTATGGACACTATATTAGCGCTGCTTGAGTTGCATAGCGTCGTCGATTTGATTGGCCGCGCCGCCAACTTTGAAGAGACGATCGAGTTAGTGGTCAATCACCAACCGGATCTCGTGCTTGTGGATCTTGATATACCTTTAGTCAATCTGGTCATTCCGGCCATAATTCTGTGTAGGTGCGCAGCCTTAAAGGTTGTAGGGCTCTCCCAAGGCGTCTTTCCCTCGCACGCAAACGATCCCTTGATGGCCGTCGATGCTCTCATTCACAAGCAGGATTTGTGCCATGACTTATTGCCGGTTATTAGTGCGCTCTATGGCCGACCGAAGTGGGAAGGCTGACGGCATAACATATGTGACGAGAGCAATCAGGAGGCCCGTAGTCATTGTTCGAACTCACGGTCACAGCCTGCTAAACACGTTCAGAGCGATAAGGTGTCTATGCTCTCGCCTATAACCTTCCATCATGGCTTTTCAGCATTACGTTGACAGATTAATGGAACGAACAATGCAGCGCTATCAGCGGTTGCGTCATGCAAACTGGACACACAGGAACGCGGACTAGTTGACCACGCCTACACTGCGGATTCTCGTGGTCGATGATTGCGAACCATTCCGACGATTCGTTTGTTAACGCTGAAGCAAAAGCCGGGCTTGCTGGCTGTGGGTGAAGGTCATTTACCGGCAAATCGAGTTGGATTCTCAAATTCTCGTCTTGTGATCGCCAACCATTCGCGATCTCGCGTTGCCACGGACAGGTTTTCAAGACTTGTTCCCTGGCGTGCAGTCGGACTTCAGGAAAAATGTATTCGAGCACAGGGCGAAAGGTCGTTATGTATAAAAGATTTTTTGCTGCCGATTTCCTCGTCACATTGCGTCCACGCCTCAGTCACTAATTCACGACCTAACTTTGTAATGGCCCGCGGGTAGTGAGTGAAATGTGGATTTATGACCGATTGACGGTGTCCGACCATCCTCTCAACTTCCTAGAAGCCCGTTCTTGGGGTGGGGGCGAAATCGCGCGATTCGTGGGACGTCACGGCACAACGCGTCTCTCTAAAATGATTTTTATCGGCGCCGTGCCGCCTCTTATGTTGAAGACAGACAAGAATCCGGCAGGACTGCCGCTCTCTGTGTTCGATGGGCTGCGCAGCGGCATCGTCGAAAATCGTTCTCAATTCTATAAGGATATAAGCATTCCGTTCTACGGCTACAACGAACCGAATGCGAAGATCTCCGAGGGAATAAAAGAACAGTTCTGGCGTCTGGGCATGCAGTCATCGATAGCCGGCTCGTATGACTGCGTTAAGGCCTTTTCTGAAGACGACTTCACACAGGATCTAAAGAAGATCGATGTTCCGACTCTCTTCATCCACGGAGACGCGGATCAGATCGTACCTAAACACAGAGATGTTCTACGCACCCGATGCCTCCGATCGCGTTGTGGCTCTGTTTCGCAGCTTTGGCACAGCCGAGGCGGTTCCGCCAGCCGCAGAAGCTTGATGCGAGCCGTTCATCTCAGAAGGCGGAGCGGCACTTCAACAAGTCCTTGAGCAAGGCCAAACGCCGATGCTCGCGTTTGCAGCGCAGCTTGACCGCCGCTCTAATCGGATTGGTACCGAGAAGTCGGCATCTGGGAAGTAATCGTAGTTGCCCGCGTCGAACAACCCGGAAAAGATCGTACAAATGGAATTACATCGTCCCTTGCCAGAATGACGGAGGTTCGCAGAAAAGCACGGACAAGAATCTCTGAGAATCTCAATTTATTCGTTATTTAGGGCGTTTCGGAGGGCAGCACCTTAAGCGCCCGAAAGGCGGGCGCGTATGCAAACAACCCCAGAAGGCCATGCGAAAAGGGATATTTGCGGCTGAGGAAGTTTGAACCGCTGCGAACACTCCTCGACATCATTAGCGACGTCATTGATGCGTGTGCTGACCGGATAGCGGCTCATTGAGCGCGCGTCGAGTATCGGAGGCAGCCGCCGTGTCCGTCATGCCAGGATCAAGCCACAGGTCATAGTCGTCGGGATTAAGAATGACCGGCATCCGGACGTGTAGCTGCAAGGTGACGGAATTAGCCTCGGTCGTGAGAATCGCACATGTCTTTATCCACTCGCCGGTCGGGTTTTTCCAGCGCTCCCACAATCCCGCAAATGAAAATAGCTCGCCGTCGTTGACTTCAAAGCAGAAGGGCTGCCTGGTCGCTCCTGTCTTTTGCCATTCATAAACTCCTTCTGTGGGAATGAGGCAACTGCGCGATTTGAGGCGTCGCGAAATGCAGGCTGAGTGCGGGCCGTCTCCGAACGCGCGTTAATCATGCGCGCCGCGCCCGAGGAATCCTTCATCCAGGACGGAATGAGTGCCCAGCGCGATAGCGACAGATGCTGTACCGGTTCTTTCGGGTGCTGGCGAACGACAGGCACGGATTGCGTCGGCGCGACGTTGTAGCGTGGTTCCCAGTCTTCTTCGTCCGGGACGGCATTGAACTGCTCCGCGAGAATTCGCTTTCGCTTCGAAACTCGATATCGGCCCGCAAATAATGCGATTATTGCAGAGGATATGCGGTACTGTCTGAAACTCCCAGCAGCCTCAAACCAGCTCAGACGGCCGGGTGACGGGCCGAGATTACGATGGCAAATTGAAACTCTGGCCGCCGGAGCCATTGAAAGTCTGCATGCGCGCGTAGCCCTTGGTACGAAGGTCCAGGTCAAACATCAAATATTTCCGGGAAATCTCTGACTCGGTGCCTTTCAGCGTTTCGCCGGCGGAAGTCTCGAACGTGAATAAGCTGTCGGAGGTCGGCCGAACGTAGCTTTGAATCCGATCTGCCGTTCCTTTCAATTCGTACCATGCGTAAGCGACGGGTTTTTGTGCGGGCTCGTTGGTGCTGTGAGTTGTAGGCATGGCAAGCGAAGCCGTCGTGGGCTTGCCTTCTTCTGCGAGAAGAGCGCTCACCGCGTTTTCAACTATGTCGGGATTTGCGGCAAACACCGGTTTTGGGCCGATTGGGGGCGCTACCTCGTTGGCTCGATGCACCGCCCGCAGAAGAATGTCATATTGTTTCGGGTCGTAGGGATCTCCGCGTAAAATCGACGCCGATCTTCGACTGGAGCCAGACGGGAACCGCCGAATCATCAAAATTTCCTGATCGCAAAACGGGTATGAATTTGTCTTGGAGAATTCGCCGAGCGAGTTGGCTCGTGATGATCATTGCTTCATAGCCAACGCCCCCGTCTCGCTTATTGCCCTTTATCGCATAGGTGGGAGTGCAGATAATGATTACAAAGTCGCTCGCGACGATGTTACTTTCCATGAAGTGAGCGCGATCCCCTCCTGGGGTCAGCTCCCACTGATCGAGTATGACTTTCACTCCCTGTGAGCGTAGTTTCTCGGCAAGCTGCCGCACCCACGCTTTGTGAGCATCGCTTTCCCAGGAATATGAAATGAAAGCGGTAGGTATGCCGTCTGTTTGCTTTGTGACGGGCGCGTTCAGGACAGGCGTGCTGTTCGCTGCGTGGCCCTCTTCTGAAACTTCAAAAAATCCGCCCCCGCGCGGATCGACGAGGAAACCGTCATTTACCAGCCGCGTCCATGGGCCCCCAAGCAGGTGGTGTCTGACCGCTTCGTTTTCGGTGTCCGGAAAACCTACAGCGAGACCATAAGAATCGCCAGGCATTGTGAGGTTATGTTTGCTGAAGCCACCGGTCCCGCGCACTTGAGGCTCGATATGAATTAGCCTTTTAAGCAGGAGCAAAACCTGCTGTTGGACAGGCAGCTTCTTCAGATCTCCTAGCGTTTTGGCCACCGAGGCAATCGTAAAAGGCTCTGTACGCGTCATGGTGGATCTCGTTGTTGCGGGCGCGAGTCGGCGTGCCTTCATCTTAAGCTCACGGAGCCGGTTCGCGGCTTCCCGGCGTAGCGCATTCCCGATCCGCATTGACTCCATTTTGTGCGCGCGTTGAATAGCGGAAATGTTTGGCGGTTTTAGCGCAGGAGGTAGCGACAAGGACGGGGTAGCACTCGTCAGTTGGCTGATTGCAGCCAGCATTTCAAGCTCAACAGAATCGTCAACAACGATACCCAGGGTTTCCAGGGCATCTATATAACTGGCAATGGTCGCACTCACCCTCGTCCGGAATGCGTATGTAGACGCTTTGCTGTACGCATTGGGAACGGCCGCTGCATTATGCGTCTGTTGAGCCTCCCAAATGAGTTTTCGTTTGTGCTGATTCAGCTCGTCCCGAAGTTTGTCACTGGTTTCGACCATCAGCTCATGAAGGTGATGTCGAAATTCAGGCAATCGGGCGACAGAGTGCGACCTAAGGGAATGGTGAAGGACGTTATTTTTTATCCGGGAGGAGCCCGCATTCGACTTGGTCGACGAGGTAGTTTATGAGGTCGTTGGATGAGCTGAAGATTGGAAAGAAGGCATAGCGAACAAGTATTTCGCTTTCCAGGGGCCAAATCGGCAAGTGTACCCCGGAAGTCCTCACTATTCGCTGGCCCGCCGTAAATGGAATGACGACGAGAAATGGAGTTTTCGAATTGAGAAGCCCACTCGCGCCTGAATCGCCTGGCCATTTGAGGACGACAAGTCCGTGCGGCTGGAGTGCATGAATCCATCCAAGAAATCCTGTTGGCCGGCCACCACGGGACATTCATCCGGTATCTGTTCCGGAGTCCTAGCGAGACCCCGGAAAAGATCCCAACGCAAGCCCGATATGTCGGGTTGAGCGCTAGCAATCATGAATGCCGTCTTGACAGCCCAGGCGGCAACGGTCGCGCGTTCTTGCTCTGTCATCTGCAGCAAGGTAGTCTTCATGTTCAGGAGTCCAAGAAGTGTGGGCTTCGCGCGACCTTCGAGGCTAGCCATCCAGCCGCTATTACACGAAGAGCAGACATTCTTGATCGCAAGGCTTCCCAAGTCATGGCTTCGAACAAGTTCATCCCGAACCGCATCTTCGTCGTGCCGGTAATGCTTATAGCTCACTCCGGGCAAATGGAGTTCCTCGGCCAACCATCGCGGAAGAATGTGCTCACGGGTGATTACATCGTTTGTCAGTAAGATGCCGCATCCCACGCACTCTCGACTCGCCATCGCTTCTCCACCGGTCCCGCGCAAATGATTACAGCGACGCTGTGAAACCCACCGATACGGAAAATTGCACCAGTTCTATCCGTGGAACGCGCTTGCTCTCCGCCCGGACTTCTGAGCTCAGCTTCCGCGCTCCTCCATGAACGAGAATTCCACGGATGTTCTTCCCGATTTTTAGCCCGGTTCTCAGCTTTTCTGCGTTTCTCATGTACCCGCGCAGTTGCTCGACATGCTGCAGAGATGGTGCGCCTTGCTTGCATTCAATGATCACGATGTTTCCGTCGCGGTCGAGAAGCAGGACATCCAGGCGCGTTTGGTCCGGAAACACCAGTTCGCGTGCGGATTCCGAAGGGTACGGTACGAGACCGTCTTCCAGCAGGTGCGGCGAGGCGCTGATGTACTCCGACAACGCCCGCTCACTGGCCAACCCCGGAATCAGGCTGACCCAATTGCTTTCCTCTGTGATGGCTTCTTCCATCGCAGTGAATGCCGCGTCAGGCACCTGGCTAATCGTTGGGCGCCAGATGCGCATGTTGGGGTGCGCTTCCGTGGGCAACTCGACTACGTAAGTCGGCGTGAGAGGCCCCGTTGTCAGATCCCATCGGACCTCAATGCGCCTGCCCATCTCGCCAAGATCGCCGCCCTGAGGAGGGACGCTCGGATTCCATTCGCCCCTCCACACCTTTTGGGCTGTAGTCAGTGAAGGGTGATTCGTACAGCTGTGTTGCGCTCATCCAGCCGCTCTGCGTCAGGTAGTCGATGATCAAATTGACGAAATCAACCTGATTCGCCGT
>JBEKJF010000376.1:0-4974 GCA_050011375.1 Candidatus Sulfotelmatobacter sp. | reverse complement strand
CCCCCGATACCGCCACCAAGAGCATGGAGACCATGACGGCCTCCGGCGGCACTCCCGCCTACATGGCCCCCGAGGTCCTGCTCCAGCAGCCCGACGACGGACGCTCCGACATTTTTTCCCTCGGCCTCGTCTTCTATGAAATGCTCGGCGGCGACCAGCCCTTCCAAAGCGACAGCCTGGCCACAACCGTCGCCCGCATCGTCCACGTCAATCCGCCCCCGCTCAAGAATGTTCCCGCGCCTCTAGGCAACGTGATCACCCGCGCCATGGCCAAGGATCCAGCCGCGCGTTACCCCACCGCCGCCGCGCTCGTCGATGACCTGCGCCGCGTTCAACAGGGCGGAAAGCCGAAGCGCGCCCCGTCGTCCCCTGTCGCCTTCCACCAATACCGCATGCTCGCGGCATTCGCGATCGTGCTGATCGTTGTAGCTCTGCTCCTCGCCTACAGTGCCGTGCGCCGCCGGCTAGGCTCTTCCACAGCGAGTAACGTCAATCCGCAATCCCAGGCAAGCGGATTGCCGCAAACAAAAATTCTCGCCGTCCTTCCCTTCACCACCGCAGCCAACGCCGACCCCAAACTCGCTGCTCTCGGCCAAGGCTTGGTTGAGAGCATCGCCGCCAAACTCGGCAAGCTCTCCGAGGACCGCGCCTTCGAAGTCGTCCCGCCCGGCAACCTGCAGGAAAAGAAAATCTCCACACTCCCAGACGCCGCCCACATGTTCGGCGCCAACCTCGGACTCACTCTCACCCTTGAGCCCCAGGCAGCCGACCTCATCAAAGTCACTTACTCTCTGACCAACGCCCAAACCAGCGCTCCAGTCGGCGGCAACTCCCTTACCATCCCCACCACCGACGCTTTTTCCGCGGAACAAAACGTCACCCAGGGAACCGTCAAAGCCTTGCGCCTGCAGTTGCGCCCCGAAGAAGACGCCGCTCTCCGCTATCACGGCACCGATAACTCCGAAGCCTATCAGTATTATTTGCAGGCTCAAGGCTATCTGCTGGATCACACAAAAACCGAGAAGCTCGACATCGCGGCTCTGATGGCGCGCGACGCTCTCAAGCTTGATCCCAACTTCGGTATGGCTAAGGCCGCCCTCGGCGAAAGCTATTGGTTCAAGTACACCGACACCAAGCAGAAGCAATGGATCGCCCCCGCGCAGAGCGGATGCAACGACGCCGTCAAGCTCGGCAACGCAGGCACTGCCGGCCACGTCTGCCTCGGCATCATCGACGACGGCACCGGACACTACGCCGAAGCTGCCGCCGAATACCAGCTGGCCCTCGGCCTCGATCCCACCAACGAAGAAGCTGCCATCGGCCTTGCCTCGGCCTACGAACACGAAGGCAAGATCACCGAAGCCGAAAAGGCATACCAGCAAGCGATTCAAGTCCATCCCAACAGCCGCTTCAGCTATAACATGTTCGGCACGTTTTACCGCCATCGCAACGAATACGAAAAAGCCCTGCAAATGTATGCCAAGGTCATCCAGATCGCTCCTGACTGGTACGGGACCTACGTGAACATCGGCTCTATCTACTTCGAAACCGGGGAGTACGCGAAGGCCATTGACCCCTTAAAGAAGTCAATCACGATTCGGCCCAGCTATCCCGGATACGTTAATCTTGGTGCCGCGTACTTTGGCCTCGGCAGGTTTGATGACGCTGTCGGCGCCTATCAGGAAGCCGTCAAGCTGGACCCGGAACAGCAGATCGTTTGGGGCGATCTCGGCGCAGCCCTATACTATTCGGGAAAGAAGGATCAGTCGGTAGGTCCGCATCGCAAGGCAATCGAACTCGCCCTGGCGGATCTAAAGGTCAATCCTCATGACGCAGAGTTGCTAAGCAGTGTAGCGGGTTACTATTCCATGGTCGGCGACCGCAAGAATGCTCTTCTGTATATAGGGCAAGCCTTGCAGTACGGTCACAACGATAAAGATGTGCTGCTCGATACGGCGGGGGTGTATAACAAGTTGGGCGATACCGGCCTGGCCATCGAATGGTTGGCCAAAACAATGCAAGCGGGCTACACTCCGGAGCACATCCGCGGGCTCCATGAGTTCGATAACCTGGCCGACAATCCCAGTTTCCAACGGTTGATGAAGTCGTCTCATCAGTAAGTTCCCCGAAGATTCACTCAGGGAATGGGCCAAGTAAAATCCAGCCAGGGGCAGTCACTCGAAATCACAACGACCCCGAGGCAACTCAAGAGGATAAAAATATGCCAAGCACTCACAGCGTAAGCATTTGCACGAACTGGGAAGGTGGAGCCGGGGACTCGGTAAATTGGACGAGTGTTCCCACGAGTTGCACGAGCGCCAACCCCTGCAGTATCTCGCAGGATGGCACCAAGACCTGGCCGTTCACCGCCAGTTCCCCAATTTCGATTCCCAGCACCACCAACTTCACTCTCAAATCCGACCTGGTAACTGGGCAGACTTATTATTACAACGTCAGCTGCTGCAGCACGCACTCGGTAACCATCACCGGCAAATAGATGGGAGCCGGCTTCTCGCTTTTTTTTGGGGAGAAGCCGGTCTTCTCTATTTCCACGAATGCTGCACCAACCAGGATCACGAAAGGAAGCGCATTATGCCGCCCAAAAAAGCGAAAGCGAAAAAGAAAAGTAAAAAAACTGCAGCGAAAAAGATAAGCCAAGGGAAAAAGATAACCAAGGGGAAGAAACCGACCAAGGGGAAGAAGATAAATAAAGTAAAGAAGATAGACAAAAAGAAGACAAACGGGAACGGCGTAGCTCCCGCCGGTTGGTGTCAGAACTTCCCCGCACACCCCGGCGACCTGTGCCAGTTTACCCCACCGGCCAACGCCACTATCACCGGAATTCCCGGCGTGTATTGGCCATTCTGCGGCCCGAACGGGACCTATCTGCCATCGCCTATCAATTTTCTGGCGAACACCCAGGTGTACATACAAAGCGCTGCGCAGGATGGAACCTATCAGTTCGTTCCTGCCCCATGCAAACAAGGGATGACACATTCAGTGACCATCACGGGATAACATTTCGAGCTGGCTGCCCCATTTCTCGCGTCCTTTGCGAGAAGTGGGGCTTTTCTCGTGCTTAATTTTGCCCAACAGCGCATGTAGGGAAAGCCGCCGAGCTTTACCCTGTGTTCCTCTGTGTCCCCCGTGTTGAAGATTTTGGGTTTGATCTTCTCCGGCGCCAACTAAAATGCCGGAACTGCCGCCCCGATTGTCCCCGTCCGGAGGGTGTGACTACTTCCGCCAAAACCTCCCCACGCCCACTCTAACCTGCACCGTATTCAACCCCGGATTCGGCGTAGCCAGCCCCGCATTCGAAATATGCAAATACCGCAACTCGACGCTCCAGTTATATTTCGCCCCCAGCACATGCGTCCCCAAAGCCGCCGCCGAAGTAAAGTTCACCGTATTCGTATAAGTAGGGACATTGTGATCCGTAAACAATGTCCCCCCACTCAACTCAAAATAAGGAGACAGCCTTCCCCGCCGCTTGAAATCCCACTTCAAAGCGAACGGATTGAATCCCACCCCATAAGCCGTATTCGCCGGCTGGAAAATCAAATAAGCCGGCTCCGCATCCACCGCATACTCAAATCGTCCCCGCAAAAATCCCGGCCCATGCTCATCCGTAAGCACCCACCCATAGCGCAACCCCACATCAAAAATTCCAGTGCTAGAAGTCCCGCCCGGCACCGAGTACCCGCCCCCAGTCCAAACCTGCACCTCATGCCCGCCGTACTCAGGACCAGGCTCCGCCTGCGCAAATCCCCTAGCGGTAACCAGAAACAGAAACCCGAGAAAAGAAATCAGCCCGACACCAGCTTGCAATCGAATCCGCATGACTAAAGAGGTTGCCCGACCCCAACCAATTTTGCAAGTGCAACGCTTTACCCCGTGTTCCTCAGTGCCCTCTGTGTTAAAGATTTTGCCTTTGATCTACCCCGTGTCCTCCGTGTCCGAAGATTTTGCTTTTGATCTACCCTGTGTTCCCCTGTGCCCTCTGTGTTAGAGATTTTGACTTTGATCTCCAACCCGAAAAGACCGCCAGCGAGTGTAGTGATCCAGATCACAGCAATGCCCATCCCCCGGCGCTACGATAACCATGTCCTCAAATCGTTCATCGGAGGCTCCGATGTCCACAAACGTGTTCACAACCATATCGAGATTAACCACTTGCCTGGCACTGCTGCTTTTCGTCGCATTCCTTTTCGCGGCCGCACTTCCCGCGCAACAACCCCCACAGAAAGCAGCTACCGCCGCAATCCCCGTAGAAGCCGCCAAGCAGCCCAATCCAGTCAAGTCCTCGCCCGAATCTCTAACCCGCGCCAAAAAATGGTGGACCATCGACTGCGCCATGTGCCACGGCACCAACGGCAACGGCAAAACCGACATGGCCACCGACATGAAGTTCAAGCTAGCCGACTTCACCGATCCCGGCTCTCTAAAAGACCGCACCGACGGTGAACTCTTCTACATCATCAAAAACGGCTACCAGCAAATGCCCGCCGAAGGCCCCCGCATCAAGCCCGAAGAAAACTGGGACCTCGTCAACTACGTCCGCTCGCTAGCCAAACCAAAATCCGACTCAGAACAGAAACCGTAGCCAAACCTCGGAGCCCAAAAACATTTGCAGCTGGTTGACAGTTCACGATCTGTGAACTACCATGGGGAATGCGGATCGTAGGCCGCGAACGGCTAACAGAAGCCGAGAGACACTACCCGGGCAGCGGTCTCGGCAAAGCATTGGAAGTGTGGCTTCGAGTAACCGAAGGCGCAAAATGGAGGCACTTCATGGATCTCAGAGCCACCTGGGGCGGAGTTGACAATGTTCCTCCGCACGTTGTCTTCGACCTGAAGGGTAACCGCTTCCGCCTGACCTCGATCATCCACTACGACACGCAAACCGTGTTGATCTTACGAGTGCAAAGCCACAAAGAATATACGAGAAAGGGACTCTAAATCATGGCATCGGCG
>JBEKJF010000375.1:0-5002 GCA_050011375.1 Candidatus Sulfotelmatobacter sp. | reverse complement strand
CAACAAGCCAGCAGGAGTTATGGTCGCGATGAGTTCCGAACGGGAATTCGTGTTCGAGCAGCGCGACCTCGATGTCCTCGTGACCGCCGCCGGCCAGGCATCGGTCGCCGTCGAGAACGCGCGCCTCTTCGCCGACGAACAACGGCGCTCACGCCAGCTCGCATTTCTCAACAACATCTCTCGCACCGCCATTTCCAGCGACGATCCCGTGCATATGCTGGGACAAATTGTCGGAGAGATCCAAAAGAATTTCAGCTTCGATCACATCGGCATCGGCCTGCTCGATTACGGAACCAAGGAAATCGAAATCAAAGCCGAGGCCGGAGCCACAGCTCACGCCATGGGCAAGCGCATTCCGCTCGGCATAGGAATTCTTGGCCGCGTCGCCCGCACCGGCGAGCGCGCCCTGGTGCAAAATGGCCTGGAAGGCCAGATGGGCGCGATTCTGCCCGAGTCTCGCTCCGTGTTGTGCATTCCCATCACCTACGGCGAAACGCTGCTCGGCGCGCTAAACATCGAAAGCCGCAGTGAGAGCGCCTTCTCGCCACAGGATGTTCTCATTCTCAACACCCTCGCCGACCTGCTCGCCACAGCTCTGCACAATGCTTTCGTCTTCCAGAAGCTGCAGCAGCAATCCATCACCGACGGCCTCACCGGAATCAAGACGCGGCGCTTCTTCTGGGAAGCGCTGTCGGCCGAGTGGAAGCGCGCATCCCGCTCTGGACGCCCGTTCTCCGTAGTGCTGATCGACCTCGACAAATTCAAGGAAGTAAATGACACCATGGGCCACTTCGAAGGTGACCTGGTGCTGGCTCGCGTGGGAAGGCTGCTCGAGCAGAAGTCCCGCCAGTCGAACGTAGTCGCGCGCTACGGCGGAGACGAGTTCATTATCCTCATGCCCGAAACCGGCCCCGAGCAGGCGCAGGTGCTGGCCGAGCGCCTGCGTCAATGGATCGTCACCGACCCCATGCTCAGCGAGCACCACATCACCGGCAGCTTCGGCGTGGCCAGTTTCCCCACGCACGGCTTCTCCATCGAAGACATCATCCGCGTAGCCGACGCCGGCATGTACGTTTCAAAACGTTCCGGCGGCAATCGAGTTTCGGCGGCCGAAGAGTTCGCCGCCGGTGAAGAATTCGCCGCGCAACGCCAGCAGATTTCCTCCTACATCGAGGGCTTTCTGCAGCGCGAACACAACGGCCCCGAGCATCTTGAAGAACTGGGCCAGATGCTGGTGAAACTCTGCGGCGGCGAAGAGGACTGCAACGTCCCGCTCCTGAAGGAAGCGATTGAAGTTTTAAGCCGTGCGGCCGAATCCCGCGAACTTCACACCTCAGGCCACGGAGACCTGGTGGCGCGCTACACAGAAATTCTCGCGCGCGCCCTTCGCCTGCCGCCAGAAGAAACGTCCGATCTGGTTTATGCGGCGCGCATCCACGACGTCGGCAAGATTTTCGTCCCCGAGCGCATCTTGAACAAGCCCGGCCCGCTCACCGACGACGAATTCTTCCTCATAAGAATGCACGCGCGTGTCGGAGCCGAGATCGCCGGCATCCTACCCCACAGCGCCATGATGCGCCAGGCCATCGAGCATCACCACCAACGCTTCGACGGCACCGGCTATCCCGACGGCGCCAAAGGCGAGCAGATCCCCCTGTGGTCGCGCATCATCGCCCTCGCCGACGCCTACGCCAACATGCTAACCGAGCACTCAATCGCAGCCGCCCGCACGCCCGAGCAGGCGTTAGACGAACTTTCCAAAATGAGCGGCACCGGCTTCGACGGAATGCTGGTGCGCCTTCTGCTGCGCGAGCTAAAGTCGGAACGCGCATCCACAGCCAAAGACGGCTTCTAACTCGTCAGAATTGATTTCGCGCAAGCTCCCCTAATCCTGCGCGGGGAACTTGAGTCGCTCGCGCGGTGTCTCCACAGATAGGACCAGTCGCCGCTTAGCGAGGGATAGAATCCTGCCAATGCTCGTATTCCGTGTCACACGGTGGCAAACGTACGACCTGGATTGGAATGTCTTTTACTTATGGAATCGCCTGGACTGGATTTTGCGCATCGACATCCTAGTTCTTGCGGCCATGCTCGCTTACGTTGCTGTCGTTTTCGGTCGCGATTCCTATTGCTATCGTGAAGCCTCCCAAGCGCCAGTCAATCACGTTCGCGCACTCATCGTTGACCTGAACCAAAGTGTGCGAATTCTCCGGTCGATTGCGACCACCGCGCCATACCTCGGCCTTGCAGGCGCTTGCTTCGGCATCGTCGAGTCATTCCGGGGCGTCGGCATGCAAAAGGGGGCGGCGATGGCGATGATTGTCACGAACTTGTCCCATTCGCTCCTAACCACTATGGGCGGATTGCTGGTGGCTCTGGCAGCGGCAGGCTCATCCAGCTACGTGCTGTGGCTTAGAGCGAAGCTCGAACTGAATGCTGATCCAGACTGGCCTATGCGAACTCGAAATTCGGGCTCAGTACCCCGCATCTTCCCCAAATACCCGCTAAGACGGCAATTTTCGAAGCTGCCCCCGTTCGCAGTGCTAGCTGCACCTGGCCTCGCGGTTGTCATCGTGGCATTTATGAGTTTTTCAACTTTTCACGGCCCAGAGGGATTAGACGTCCGCCTCTTGGAGCCAGGGGATCTTCAGACAAGCGGCACCCGCACCCGGCCGCCTCTTATCACGCTCTCAGACGTAGGCGCGGGTCAAGAACCAGAAATCTATTTGAACTCGAAGAAGACCACTTGGGATAACTTGGGCATCTCGGTCTGCACCAGTCCGGAGGCTCAATCGCAATCCAAGGCGTATGTCGAGTCAGATGAAAACGTACGTTGGGCGGACGTGGTAACCGCAATCGACAGTGTGAAGCCACACTGCGACTACGTGGTCCTTCTCACAACTGCACCCAAGGTAGGTTCGAGTCATGGGCATCGAACCAGCAGGTCAACGAAGTAGCGGCGGTCGAGCAAGAACGACCATATAAACGATCTTGTTTACGGGAGCGTCTATAATTGGTTACGACAAGGACAGAATAACCGAATGGCACCCATCAACTGGTCCGAATGTCCCGCCGTGGAAAGCGTCCCCGGCAAAGTCAGCGGCGCTTGGACGTTCCGTAACTCCCGCACTCCGGTTAAGCTCATTTTTTGGAACCTCGAGGACGGCATGACGATCGATGAGATCGTCGAGCAATACCCCGTTTCGCTCGAAGAAATCAAAGCCGTACTCGACTTCGCCGCCCACAGTCTCGACAAGGCGCCCAGCTTCTAATCGTGCTGATACTGCTCGAGAACAACGTGCCCCGAGGTCTCGCCCTTGCGCTCACCAGCCACACCGTCACCGAAGCGCGTGAGCGCGGCTGGGCCACGCTAAAGAACGGCGATTTGCTCACTGTCGCTGAAGAAGCCGGTTTCGAGGTCCTTGTGACTTCCGATAAGAGCATCCGGTACCAGCAGAACCTTATGGGCCGCAAAATCGCACTAGTAGTGCTCTCCCAAGGACGGTGGGAACTTGTTCGGCGCAAGTTAGCCGAAATCGCGGCTTCCGTGAGCGCTGCCGCATCGGGCAGCTCTACACAGAGGTTGAGATCACGTTCGAGTAATCCACGCGTCCACCTTACCCGCGAGCCAAGTTTTCCACAGCCCCCTTGTGACATCTGACCTTGCGCCACAATTCAAATCAGCCCATCATGGTCGAGGCAGTGACGGTTGAAAGCACCCAGAGTGCCCGCCCCTAAGCCCTTTGTTCTCAAGATTTTGATATCTAAGTTCTTTGAAAACCATATTTTGCGAGGTCCGTTTTTCGAAACCCGCGCTGGGCAAGGCTTTCAGCGGTATTGCAAGAAAAAAGTCATCCGGGAATCCGCCTCCAAAGCCGATCCGGCCCAGATGGGCGAGTGAGGCCCAAACTTTCTTTCGGTGAGAAATCCACAGATAAAGAGCGCCGGCGCGACCCGAAGCCGCGCCGGCGTTCAAGCAAAACCAATCCCACCTATTTCGGCGGGAAGTGATCGAGCATTTTATCGACGGTCTTCTCCAGCTTCTTCTCGTTTTTGTCCGGCTTGTCACTCAGTGCCTGCTGCGCTGTCCCGCGCCAGATTAGCTGCTTGTTGTGCGCGTCATAAAAGTCCAGAACCAGCGTGCCCACGGGATAGTTTTGCACTGTGGTCGTGGTCTCGCCGAAGCCGCCCCAGCGCCATCCTCCAAGGCCGTTGTAAAACGTCTCATATTCCTTTTCATTGTGGGCGCTGCCGACGGCGGCGATGGCAACATCGCCGCCGTTATCGACACGCTGCCAGCCTTTCGACTGAAGGTCGTGGTCCACGGCCTCCTGAATGCGGCCCTGCCAGAGGGAATCGGAAGCCTGCACTTTCTCCCAGTAGTACGTGTGATATGGGGAGAAGTTAGCGTGATGGTCGTAGTCGGTCTTCACTTCCTGCGCTGAGGCGCCCATCGCAACTGCCAGCGCCAGCAGAATGGTCGAGGACAAAACCTGTAGCCTTTTCATAGGTCTCTCCGGATTAGGAATTCGTGCGCAAGGCCGGGCAAGTGCGCCATCAGCAATTGCGCACCACTACGATGCCAGGCGGCCGTGCAGGGATTGCATCTACAGAACAGTTTTCGAGCGCCTTACAGGAAAGACTTCAGAAGGCCGATACGAAGCTCATCCTATGAGTGCTACGCCGTAGCCTGCTCATACGCAAAAGCCAGCCTCAGCACCAGATCCTCCCGCCAGTGCGGTCCAGCGATCTGCAAGCCTATAGGCAAGCCGCCTTTAGTAAAGCCGCACGGCACTGAGACGGCAGGCAGTCCCCAAACATTGAACGGCCGCGTGTTGCGCAGCAACGCAAGCTCCGCCGGACGAAGCGCGGCCGGATCTTTTTTCAGATCGGCAATCGCCGGTGCGGGAATTGGCATCGTGGGCGTGATGAGCAGATCAACGTCGTCGAACATTTCGTGAGCCCGCCGTCGTTCCCCATCCATTTCGCGGCGCCGCTGAAT
>JBEKJF010000374.1:0-5011 GCA_050011375.1 Candidatus Sulfotelmatobacter sp. | reverse complement strand
AGGAAGGATCGATCCTGACGGGAGTGGTGAAGAATCTGACTGAGTACGGCGCCTTCGTGGATCTCGGTGGCCTCGACGGGCTGTTGCACATTACCGATATGTCGTGGGGGCGGCTGACGCATCCGCGCGATCTGGTGAATGTCGGCGACCAGATTCAGGTGAAAGTGCTGAAGTACGACAAAGACAAACAGCGTGTTTCCCTTGGCTTCAAGCAGTTGACGCCTGATCCTTGGCTTGATGCGGAACACCGCTATCCGGTGGGCGCGCACGTTTCCGGGCGAGTGATCAGCGTGACGGATTACGGAGCGTTTGTCGAACTGGAGCAGGGCATTGAAGGTTTAGTGCATGTCAGCGAAATGACGTGGTCGAAGCGGATGAAGCATCCTTCCAAACTAGTGAATGTGGGCGATCAGGTGGAGTGCGTGGTGCTGAATGTGAATCCCGGCGAGCGCCGCATCTCGCTCGGCATGCGGCAACTGGCGGACAATCCCTGGGATGCTCTGCACGATAAGTATCCCGTCGGCATGACGGTCGAAGGCCGGGTGCGCAACCTGACCGACTTCGGCGCCTTCATCGAAATCGAGGATGGCATCGACGGGCTGGTTCATGTCAGCAACTTGAGCTGGACCAAGCGCGTGAAGCATCCTTCGGAAGTGCTGAAGAAGGGCGATCGCGTGAAAGCTGTGGTGCTGGCCATCGAACCGGACAAGAGGCGTCTGTCTTTAGGAGTCAAACAGCTTCAGCCCGACGTCTGGGAAACTTTCTTCGCAACCCATCACGTCGGCGATGTGATTCACGGCAAAGTGCTGCGCGTGGCCGCGTTTGGGGCGTTTGTCGAGATTGCCGAAGGTGTGGAGGGCCTCTGCCACAAATCGGAAGCCGTGGATGGAAACGGCCAACCTTTGCATCTTGAACCCGGCGTCGAGCACGACTTCAAGATCATCAAGATGAGCGCAGAAGAAAAGAAAGTCGGACTCAGCATCCGCGCTGTCGGCGAAGAAGCTTCGCGCTCTGAAGTCGAGGCTTACAAGCAACCGGTCTCGAGCACCAGTTCGACGATTGGCGAATTGATTTCGTGGAAGAGAGCTAGCAACGAAGGCAACTAGACTACCCATCCTTCTAAGTGTTTGTCATCCTGAGCGGAGTAGCAGCTTCGCGATAGCGAAGCTGCTACGCAGTCGAAGGATCCCTATCTGCGTTGGCTCTGCCTTGCGCTTTTGAGGGAGTTCCTGCCTCGATCCGATTTGGCCGCATTTTTCCTCCTGTTAGAATCGCTTGTTTGCCTTTAGTCATCTCTTCCTACTGAGGGACGATCACTTTGCCTGAAACCATCTATGACATCGCCATCATCGGCAGCGGCCCTGCTGGGTACACTGCTGCCATTCGTGCGGGCCAATGGGGCCTGAAAACCGCTCTCATCGAGAAAGACGGCTTTCTCGGAGGTACCTGCCTGCATGTAGGTTGCATCCCGACGAAGGCTCTGCTGTTCAACGCTGAACTCTGGGATCATCTCAAAGATGCCAAGGAGTTCGGCATTGAGGGCGTGGATGCGCGCAAGCTGAACTGGGCTGCGGTTCAGGACCGCAAATCGAAAATCGTTGCCAAGCACGCCAAGGGTCTCGAGTTCCTGATGAAGAAGAACAAAGTTGAAACAGTGAAGGGCTACGGCAAGCTGACCGGACCTGCGCAGAATGGTTTGTTGACTGTCGAGGTCGTTAACGACAACAAAGCGAGTCACCTCAAGGTGAAGAATATTATTCTCGCTACTGGGTCCGAAGCCCGCATGATTCCGGGCCTTGAAGCCAACGATCGCGTTCTTACTAACATCGAGATTCTTAGTTTGAAAGAGATTCCGAAGTCGTTGGTTATTGTTGGCGCGGGGGCGGTGGGCGTGGAGTTTGCTTCGATCTACCGCTCGTTCGACTGCGAAGTGACAATTGTAGAGATGCTGCCACGGCTTGTTCCCGTGGAAGATGAAGAAGTCTCCAAGGAATTGGCACGCGTCTTTCGCAAGCGCGGCATCAATTTCCACACCAGCGCGAAGGTCGACAAAGTCGAAAAAACAAAAGCCGGAGTTTCCGTAACAATTACGGTCGATGGCAAGCAGCAGAAGATCGACGCGGAAAAAATCCTGATCGCCATAGGCCGCAAGCCGCGCACGCAGAACATCGGCCTGGAGCGAACCAAAATCAAGCCGGACCGCGAATTCATCAAAACCGATTCGTGGATGCAAACTGCCGAACCTGGCGTTTACGCGGTAGGGGATATCGTGCTGGGTTCGCCGCAACTGGCCCACGTCGGCGCGATGGAAGCGATTGTCGCTGTGGCTAAGATCGCGGGCAAGCCGGGCAAGCCGATTAATCCCGAACATATCCCAGGTGCGACATATTGTCATCCTGAAATCGGCAGCGTCGGCCTCACCGAAACCAAAGCTCGCGAGGCTGGATATAACGTGAAAGTTGGGAAGTTTCCTTTCACAGCAAATTCCCGAGCATCAATCGTCGGCCAGCACGAAGGCTTTATCAAGATTGTCAGCGACGCTGATTTCGGCGAGATTCTTGGCGTGCACATCATCGGACCACAGGCAACGGAATTGATCGCCGAAGCCGTCGCCGCCATGGAACTTGAGGCCACCGTCGAGGACCTGATGTGGACCATCCATGCGCATCCGACGCTCGCAGAAGCCATGCTGGATGCGGCCAATAGCGTGTACGGGATTGCGATCAACGCGTAGGAGTTTACGCCAGGGCGTAAAATGAAAGTACGAGATGTGATCAAGGAGTTGGAGCGCGACGGATGGCGCCTTGATCGCATGCGCGGGAGCCATCGCCAGTACAAGCACTCGACGAAGCCGGGATTGGTTACCGTACCGGGTAAGGCAGGCGACGACTTGGGTATCGGAACGCTGAACAGCGTGTTGAAGCAAGCAGGGCTAAAAAGATGAAAAAATACTTGATCGTTGTTGAGAAAACAAGAACAGGCTATTCAGCCTACTCGCCTGATTTGGATGGGTGCGTCGCGACCGGCAAGACCCGCGATGAAGTCGAGCGTGAGATGCAGGAGGCGATTGCGTTCCACCTGGAAGGCATGGCCCAAAGCGGTGAGCCCATACCCGAACCACGCACATACTCCGCATATGTAGAGGTTCCCGCACAGGCTCAATAATTCCGCCTCGAACCGCTCTCAATTCGTGTCGACCTGAATTTGATCTCCTTGGTCCAACTCGGCACCGTTGATTACTCCACGGGCCTCCGCCTGCAGCAGCAGTTGGTCGAGCTGCGCAAGGAAGAAAAGATCGGCGACGTATTGCTCCTGCTCGAACACTCACCGGTCATCACGCTGGGCCGCAACGCCAAAGCTGCCAACATTATCGCTTCGCCCGAGCTCCTTGCCCAGCGCGGCGTCGAGCTCTTCGAGTGCGACCGCGGTGGCGACGTAACTTTTCACGGCCCCGGCCAGATCGTTGGCTATCCCGTCTTCGACCTGCGAGGATTTGTTCGTGGAGCGGCGGACGCCCCGTCCGCCCAACGCAAACACCTGGGCGCGGTTGACTTCGTCCGCTGCCTGGAAGAAGTACTGATCCGCACTTGCGCCGATTTTGCCATCCCAACAAAGCGTGTGCCGGGCCTAACCGGGGTATGGACGGACGTCGGACGTCACGACACACCAGCGGAAAGCCGCGATGCTCGTGTGGCGACGGCCGCCTCGGCCGTCCGGCCAAGCGAAGCGAGCCGGCCAGAGGAATTCACCGAGGCCAAAGTCGCCGCCATCGGCATCCACATCTCCCGCTTTGTAACCTCCCACGGCTTCGCCCTCAACGCAAACACCGACCTCAGTTGTTTCAACCTGATAATCCCCTGCGGCATCACAACGAAACCGGTCACGTCGATGCGACAGCAACTCGGCAAGGAACTCGATCTCAACGCAGTCGCGGAATCCATCTCCCGCAACTTCGGTACAGTGTTCTCAAGCCAGATGTTGTGGGTCGATACTCTCGATGCGCTTCTCGGTCGCGCAGTCGGCGTTCCCGTGCAGCGTCCTGACGAACTCCAGCGGCTCCACAAAGAAGACGGCACTACCTGGGCCTAGCCCAATGCACCGCACTCGCGATAGCATACGATTGCGTCAAATGTGGGCTTTATCATGGCGATCAAAAAAACGAAATCGATGGCGAAGCACAAATCTAACGGTCACCGCGGCAACGGCACGTCCCGATCCAAATCCCCACTTCTCGCAAAAGACGCGAGAAATGGGGCACCCCCTTCTCCGTCGAAGGCTGAGGACAACAGCCTCCGCACCTACTCCATCCCCGATATGCGCCTGGAGCATCCCGATCTCGGCGTCCGCCAGTCGATAGAAAAAGATAAAGACGGCACCGAGCATGTCCGCTACGAAGTTACCGGCAACCTCGATGCTCCGGTCCCGCCCATCCGCGACTCCAAGTATCTCGACAAGAAACAGTGCATCGAGATCTACCGCTACATGTTGCTCAATCGCAAAATGGAGGTCGCGCTCGAAAATCTCTACAAGCAGGGCAAGGTGGTTGGCGGAGTTTATTTCGGTCTTGGCCAGGAAGCCTGCTCCTGCGCCTCGGCCTACGCGCTCGATAAGGACGACTGGTTCGCGCCTATGATTCGCAACCAGGGAGCGCTGCTGGTGCGCGGCTTCGCCGCCAGCGACACCATGATGCAATACATGGCCAAAGCCGATTCGCCCACGCGCGGCCGCGACGGCACCTCGCACTTCGGCGACATCGAAAAGCGCAACATGGTCTCGCCCATTTCCATGCTCGGCGATCTCATTCCCGTGCTCTCCGGCGTGGCGCTGGGCGCGCGCTTGCAGGGACGCAACGTCGCCGTTATGACTTACATCGGCGACGGCGGCCAATCCACCGGCGTCACCTACGAAGGCATCAACTTCGCCGCTGTGCAGAATCTCGGCCTCGTGCTCTTCGTCGAATCGAATCTCTGGGCCTACTCCACGCCGTCGGAAATGCAATACCGCTGCAAAG
>JBEKJF010000373.1:0-5025 GCA_050011375.1 Candidatus Sulfotelmatobacter sp. | reverse complement strand
TCGACCGCCTCGGCATCTTAGGATGGACCCTCCAACTGAATTCCGTAGGCTGTCCCAACGACCGCGCAGCCTTCAACGACGCGCTTCGCAAGGCTCTCGATCCCGTGAAAGATAAAATGTGCGCCGACTGCCAGCGCCGCGCCGTAACAAATCCCCTGCGCGTTCTGGATTGCAAAGTCCCCGAAGATCAGCCGATCATCGAAACGCTTCCGCGCATCAGCCAGTTTCTCGACGAAGGCTGCCGCAACCATTTCGCAGCAGTCCAGGAAATCCTGACCAAAGTAGGCGTCCCATTCACGCTGAACGACCGTCTCGTGCGCGGCCTCGATTACTACACGCGCACCGCATTCGAATTTACCCACGGAGCGCTCGGAGCCCAGAACGCCATCCTCGGCGGCGGCCGTTACGATGGACTCTCCGAGGCTCTAGGCGGGCCGCCAGCTCCGGGCATCGGCTTTGCCATAGGCGAAGACCGCCTCGTGATGTCACTTCGGGAATCAGCAGAGAGCGTGATGAAGAAGCCAAATGTATATATTGCTCCGCTGGGCGCAGGCATGAACGCCGAAACAGCCCGCCTGGCGCGCGAACTCCGCCGTCACGATCTGGTCGTCGACCTCGGAGACGAAAACTTCCGGCTGAAAAAATCATTTGAGACCGCAACCAAAGCCGGAGCAAAATACATCCTGATCGTAGGCGAGAACGAAGTGAAAGCCGATATATTTTCGCTGAAAAATCTCGCAACAGGCGAGCAAGTTTCAGTTCCGCGTGCGGAGCTGGCAAAGAAGATACAAGCCTAGCCATGGGAAAAATCCGTTCTGAAATCGACGACCAAGCCCGCCAATTCATCGAGGCGCAGCACGTGTTCTTCGTCGCGTCAGCCCCGCTCGATGCCGCAGGCCACGTCAACCTCTCGCCTAAAGGCCTAGACACATTTCGAATTCTAGCGCCGACGAAAGTCGCCTACGTCGATTTCAACGGCAGCGGAGTCGAGACCATCGCCCACCTGAAAGAAAACGGCAGAATCGTTCTAATGTTCTGCGCCTTTCAAGGTCCGCCAAACATTTTTCGCCTCCACGGCCACGGCCGCGTGATCGAGCCGCACGAGCCGCAGTTCGCAACGCTCGCCGAATCCTTCCCCGACCACGAGAACGCGCGCTCGATCATCGTCGTCGAACTCACGCGCGTCACCGACTCTTGCGGCTACGGCGTCCCGCAATTCAAATACGAAGGCGAGCGAACTCAGCTCCACGCCTGGGCACGCCATCGCGGCACCGACGGATTAAAGGCCTACCGCGAGCAGAAGAATCGCCGCAGCATTGACGGCCTCCCGGGCATATCCGGAGAATAGATTTCCTATATATAAGGAGACGAGCATGAAACCAGAAAGAATAATTTTGGCCGCATTGATCTTGGCAGGCGCTGCGATAGCTCAAACCAAGCCAGGCCCGGAACTGAAAAAACTCGACATCTTCGTCGGCACCTGGACCCTGAACGGCAACATGAAAGCGGGAGCCGCGGGCGCGGGCGGAACCATGATCGAAAACAACAAATGTGACTGGATGGAGGGCGGCTTTTATCTCGTCTGCCACTCCGATTACAAAGGCACGATGGGCAGCGGCACGGGTTTATCAGTGATGGGATACTCCGCCGAAGACAAGGCCTATACCTTTCGCGAGTTCGAGAGCGACGGCGAATTCGTCGACTCCCGAGGCAAGCTCGACGGCGAAACCTGGACCTGGACCAACGACGAGAACATGAACGGCACAACCGTGAAAGGCCGCTTCACCATCCAAATGACCTCCGGCAGCTCCTACACCTACGCATTCGACATGTCGCAGGACGGAACCAAATGGTCCACAGTAATGGAAGGCAAAGCAACGAAGAAGTAGGTTCGCTGGTACTCTCCGCGTTCTTCGCGGCCTTTCTTCGCGATCTCTGCGGTTAAAGGTTTTGTTCTCTCACCATTTATAATCTCTCATCCGGCACGCTGCCGCATTCCTAACAGTAAGGACACAACTTGCTAGATTTTCTAGGCGACTTACGACGAACGCATATGTGCGGCGCCCTGCGCCCCTCCGACGCCGGCAAAAAGGCCACGCTCATGGGATGGGTCAACAAGCGCCGCGACCTCGGCAGCCTGATTTTTGTCGACCTCCGCGACCGCACCGGCATAACGCAGGTGGTCATCAACGCTGAGCGCGACGCTGCGATCCACGAAAAGACTGAAGCTCTGCGCAACGAATACGTAATCGCTGTGACCGGCACGGTGAAGCTGCGCGATTCGAGCACGGTCAACAAGAACATTGCAACCGGCGAAGTCGAACTCGTCGCGGAAGAGCTGCGAATATTAAACGAGTCCAAGCTGCCGCCGTTCCTGCCATCCGACACAGCTCTAACCAACGAAGAGACGCGGCTGAAATATCGCTACATCGATCTGCGGCGCGATGTCATGCAATTCAACATCGAGCTGCGGCACAAAGTGGCGAAAGCGATCCGCGATTATCTATCGGCCCAGGGATTCTTCGAGATCGAAACCCCGTTCATGACGCGTTCCACGCCCGAGGGTGCGCGCGACTATCTGGTACCAAGCCGCGTGCAGCCCGGGACGTTCTACGCTCTGCCCCAATCGCCGCAGATGTTCAAGCAGATCCTGATGATCTCCGGCTTCGACAAATATTTTCAGATCGTGCGCTGCTTCCGCGACGAAGACCTGCGCGCCGACCGCCAACCGGAATTCACCCAGATCGACTTGGAGATGACCTATCCCCAGCCGGAGCGAGTCTGGGAAGTCGTCGAAGGATTTCTGACGGCAGCGTTCGCCGCCGCGGGATTCGCCATCAACACGCCATTTCCGCGCATGGATTATGACGAAGCCATTCGCCAGTACGGAATCGATAAGCCGGACTTGCGTCTGCCCGCATTCACCGACGTGCGCGAATGTTTTGCCGCGGAGAATCTGCAAGAACTCGCAATCAATGCAAGCTTGCCGGTAGTGGCGATTCGCACGCCAAAAGTAGGCGAGCTGTCGCGCAAAGAGCGCGATGACATCAAGCCGATGTTCCACGCGAAAGGCGGAGCGAAAATCTTCGAAGACTTCAAACGCATCGGCAACAAGTTTCCCGAAGCGGCCGCAGCGATCACGAAGAAGACAGCCATGGAAGATGGAGATCTGATTGTTCTGGTAGCCGGGTCGGCCCAGCCTGGGTCATCGCAGGCTGCTTCGTCGCAGGCTCACGCGGGGGCCGCGACGAATAAGAAAGTTACGCCGCAGGAACTGGCGATCTACGCCTCAGCCGGAACGTTGCGTCTCGCGTTGGCGCAGAAGTATTCCGAATGCCATGGCATTTTCAAAAAGACCGGCGACGCCGCCAAAGACTTCCGCTTCCTCTGGGTAACAAATTTCCCCATGTTCGAGTGGGATGAGGGCGAAAAAACCTGGAACGCCGCGCATCATCCGTTTACCTCGCCGCATGAAGAGGACATGGCAAAACTAGAGTCGGGAGTCGAAGCATTGCACGACCCGCTATCGCCGCTAAGCGCAGTGCGAGCGCTGGCGTACGACGTAGTTCTCAACGGCACCGAGCTAGGCTCAGGCTCGATCCGTATTCACCGCCAGGACGTGCAAAGCCGAATCTTCCGCGCCCTGGGCATGACCGAAGAAGAAGCGCGAGAGCGCTTCGGATTCTTCCTAGAAGCGCTAGAATACGGCACGCCTCCGCACGGTGGCATAGCGTTAGGCCTCGACCGTATAGTGATGATCCTGGCCGGAGCCGAAAGCCTGCGCGAAGTAATTCCATTCCCCAAGACAGCCCGCGCCGTAGATCTGATGGTCGACGCGCCCACGCCGGTAAGCGAGAAGCAATTAAAAGAGTTGGGAATCGCGATTCGTAAAGCGAAAGAGTGAAGGGTTTTGGGTGGCGCAGCGCTTCCAGCGCTGCGATTGACTCGATTGCCTGCGGAACGTTTTGTAAAGGATGTCATGGCACTGGACAGCTTCAGCGCCGCGTCTGAAGCCCCGCGGCTTAAGAGTTTGTCATTCCGACGCGCGAGCGAAGCGAGACAGGAGGAACCTGCTTCCTGCCGGCACCGCCACGGTTGACTCGCGTGAGCGGCCCTCGGCGGCCAAGTTTTCCACAGCCCCATTGTGACATCTGACCTTGCGCCGCAATCCCAATTCATCCGATACTAAATCCAAATCTCTACTCGCTCTTTGACAACTGAATAGGACCGCCTAAGTCCAATCGATGCAGGATTTTACAGCTAAATTACTTAGATTCAATATTTTAGCCGGATTCGACGCAGATCAAAGTCCGCAAACGGCTGATTCAAAGGATTTTAGGGGATTCGATACGACAATTTTTACTCCGGATTTAGAGCCGTGAACGACCGCAGACAGTGGCCGGCTCCAACTATTTTTTGGGCCGAAGCGTTAAGTCCGAGATGAGCCGCGAAGCGGCGCAAAAGTCCGTTACAAAACTCGATCGCGATTCCGCAACTTGGAACAATTTATGCTCCAGTCGCGAAGCGACGGCATGCGAAAGCCCGGCACGGCAGTGCCGGGAAAGCGAAGCTGAAACAAACCGAGTCCGCTTCAGCGGACGGCACGTATTTCGTAACCGCCCCGCAAGTCCAAGGTGAAGGTGGAAAGAGGAACAAGCTCCAAAGGGAGAAAGAAAAATGGCCGAGCGCATGAATCAACATCACGGATCATCGCGCGGAAGCACTCAACTTTTCCCGCGCCAACTCCTCCACGCGCCCCAGCACTTCGTCTTCACTCAACTTGCTCGAGTCGATCACCACCGCATCCGCCGCCGCCTGCAACGGAGAAGCAGCCCGCGTCCGGTCCCGGTGATCACGCTCGCGCAAATCGGCCGCGACGTTGGCAGCGACCTCGCCCTTGATCCTCTGCTGCTCCATGCGGCGCTGCTCACGCACCACCGGGTCGGCGTCAAGAAAGATTTTCAAATCGGCGTCCGGAAAAACTTTCGTGCCGATGTCGCGGCCTTCCATCACCACGCCGCCGCC
>JBEKJF010000372.1:0-5073 GCA_050011375.1 Candidatus Sulfotelmatobacter sp. | reverse complement strand
CACGCGGCGATAATGATCGCTGTAGTAAGCAAGTGCATAATGTCAATCCGCTTCCTAAAGCGGAATCAAGCCATGTTTCTTCGGCGGACGAAGTTCTCGTTTCGAACTCACGGCAGCCAGAGCCTGCGCCAGATATTTCGTGGTCTCGGCGGGCTCAATGACGTCATCTACAAGGCGCCGGCCGGCCGACACATACGGATTCGCAAACGTGCTGCGGTAAAGCTCGATAAGTTCTTTGCGGCGCTCCACCTGATTTTCCGCGGCGTCGATCTCATGGCGGAAGACAATTTCCGCAGCGCCTTCGGCACCCATCACCGCGATCTCCGCAGTCGGCCACGCCACTACGCGATCGGCTCCCAGCTCCTTGCTGCACATTGCGATGTATGCTCCGCCGTAGGCCTTGCGCAGGATGATCGTTATTTTTGGGACAGTCGCAGCCGAGTAGGCGAATAGCATCTTCGCACCGTGTCGGATAATGCCGCCGTATTCTTGCTCGATGCCCGGCAGAAACCCCGGCGTATCAACAAACGTAACCAGAGGCGTATTGAAAGCGTTGCAGAAGCGTACGAACCGGGCCACTTTATCCGACGCATCAATATCGAGAACGCCCGCCAGCACGTTTGGCTGGTTGGCCACGATGCCGACGGAGCGCCCCTGGATACGGCCGAAGCCAATGACCACATTCGCGGCAAAACCCGGCTGGATCTCGAAAAAGTCCTGATAATCGAGCACGCGCGAAATCACTGTACGCACGTCATAGGCGACTTTCGCGTCTACCGGAACCAAATGATTGAGTGCAGGGTCACTCTCTCGTGGGAGGTTGTAAGGCAACCGGGGGGCTTCCTCCAGATTGTTCGACGGCAGAAAACTCAACAATCGACGGCACAGATCCAATGCTCCAGCATCATCTTCCGCAATCAAATGAACCACGCCTGAGCGGTTCATTTGCGCCGCGGGCCCACCCAACTGTTCGGAAGTCACCACCTCGCCCGTCACCTGCTTGATGACCGAGGGCCCGGTGATGAACATCCGCCCTTTCTTGGTCTGAATAATGAAATCCGTCAGCGCTGGGCTGTACGCCGCGCCACCCGCGCAAGGGCCGCAGATAATCGAAATTTGCGGAACCAAGCCCGACAGCAAAGTGTTGTTGTAAAAAACAGTCGCGTACCCGGCCAGGCTGTCGATTCCTTCCTGCACTCGTGCCCCGCCGGAATCATTGATGAAGACGAACGGGCTACCGGTCTTCAGCGAAAGCTGCATCATCTCTGTGATCTTGGCGCAGTGCACCTCGCCAGCAGCGCCGCCGGCCACGGTAAAGTCCTGGCTGGCAAGATGAACCAGGCGGCCATCCACCGTCGCACACCCGGTGACCACTCCATCCGCGGGCAAATCTTTATCCGCCATGCCAAAGTAAGTGGAACGATGCTTGGCGAAAGCACCAATCTCCTGGAAGCTTTCCGGGTCAACGAGCTTCTCCACGCGCTCGCGAGCCGTAAGCAGGCCGGCCGCGTGATGCTTTTCGATCCGCTGCTTGCCCCCACCTAACTCGATCTTTGTGCGCTTGCGGCGCAGCTCGGCGATCTTGCCGTCCATCGTCGTTTTTTCCGCAACCAGTTTGAGTTCGGGGGTCTCAATCGCGTTCGCAGCCATGAAAAATCTCCTGTAAATGTCGGAGTCTCGCTGTGACAAGATCCAACGTTGAATTAGTCCTGCCCAATGAGACGACTCTCATTATGGGCGAGGGCGGAATCGGCCACTGTGATGCTTGTCACATCCGTTTGTGACGCAACGCGACCCGAAGAGTTTCTCGTCTGAAAGTTGGCTTGAAAGTAGTTTTACGTGTCCCGGGCGGCGGGCGACGAATTTATCGGCAAGAAACGCGCGAGTCGTTCCGCGCGTTGCTTTCTCACGCGGACACGAATGGGAGCTAATCGACTTGAATAGTCGCTCGATTCATTCCGATTCCGCAAGTGCGGCCAGTGGAACAGCGCGCGTCGGGAGTTCCGCACTCACTTCGACGACTTCTAGGTTAGATGCGGATTATGTCAGCTCGGGGAAGAAAATTCCTCTCGGTCCCGGAGGGCCCCTGAGTCGAACGGCTGTCTCCACTCCGCAGGGGTCTACGCTGTGATAAGGGATGCCAGAGCGACGCGATTGGGAATCACCAATGTAGAACCGCTCTGTTGGATGATCCGTTGCTTCTTGAAACCGGCGAACAGACGGCTGACCGTCTCTCGCGAAGTGCCGATCATCTGCCCGATCTCTTCATGAGTGAGCGCCAGCTTCATCTGGCTGGGATTTTTCGCCGCAGTGTTCTGGTCGAGCCATCCCATGAGCAAGCGAGCAAGCTTTTCGCTGGCGGAGTCAGAGAGGATGAGGTCACGGATTTCGCGGCAAGTCGAAGCATAGTCCGCGCTGATGTGCTGGGTTACCCACAGCGCCAGTTCGCCGTTCATTCGCATCAGGCGCAGCAAATCGCATTGTCGCAGGAAGCTGATCTCGCTCGGCTCCTGAGTCTCGGCGGTAGCTTCATACGAGCGCCCGGAAACTACAGCGGCAACCCCCAATGGGTTACCGACCTCGACCATTCGCAAAATGAGCGTTTTGCCGTCGCTGCCGCAAATGGAGAGCTTGACTCGCCCTCGCCGCACGATGAAGACTCCCCGCGGTGCCTGCCCCTCGGCGAACAGCACTGCGCCAGTGGGGTAAGTCGTGGTAATCGCTTCTTTCTCCAAAGCGTCGGCTACAACTGCTGGAAGTTCGCCAAATGGAAGTTCGCCAAAGGATTTGTTGGCTGCGGGCTTCCGGACGTCGTTGCTTACGATGTGTGTGGCCATGTTGTGCCTCCGCTTTCAGCCTCTACTAGGGCAACTCCATAACCATTGTTTTTCGGTCTGTACCAAAGTTGGCAAAATACTTCTAAGTATCACAAACCAAATCTCTTAAATTGATTTGGGTGGGGATGGGGAAATTGCCGCTCAATTTCGGGAAGCGCCAAACTGCGTGCTTTCCCACACCCCCTTGTGTGATCCGCATCACCAGTTGGCGGGTCGCAGGGCACTGACCTTGGGTCGCTAAAGGGACGATTGCTTCATCCCAGTGTCGTGTGGATGATGTTCAAGAGGGCGGTCCGGCTAAAGGGCTTTTCCAACAGAGTCACGCCGGGTTTCAACACTTCGCGATTCGCCATCAGTTCGCCCGTGTAGCCTGACATGTACACAACTTTCAGAGTGGGGTGAGATGCAGCCAGGCGCTCCGCCAGTTCCGGACCGCTCATGTGCCGCATCACCACATCGGTCACCAACAAATCAATCGGTCCGGGATGAGACTCGATCACCGCCAGCGCGGTCTTTCCGTCGTCCGCCTCCACTACGGCGTATCCATGTTCCTCAAGAAGTTTCCGAGTCAAACCTCGCATGATCTCGTCGTCCTCCACCAGCAGAATCGTAGTCCCCAGCCGCTTCGGACTCACCGTCTCCTCTTCGGCATTGGCTGCGATGCCGATCTTGTGCTCGGCGCTGGGAAGATAGATCTTAAATGTCGTCCCCTGCCCAAGTTCGCTGTAAACCATAATGTGTCCCGAGCTCTGCTTGACGATGCCATACACCGTGGCCAGACCCAATCCGGTTCCCTTGCCCGCCTGCTTGGTGGTGAAGAAAGGCTCGAAGATTCGCGATACTGTAGCTTCGTCCATGCCGGTGCCCGTGTCGCTGACCGCAAGCATGACATATTTTCCCGGCGTCATCGCTTGCTGCTGCTCGGCAAAAGTCTCATCAAGCTTTACCGCGCTGGTTTCGAGAATGAACTTACCTCCGCGAGGCATGGCATCACGCGCATTCACCGCGAGATTCACCACGATCTGGTCGAGCTGGCCAGGGTCGGCCTCGACCACCGCCGAGGCTGACCTGGGCACAATGAGAATCTCAACATCGTCTCCCAGCAGCGGGCGCAGCAGCTTGCTGATCTCCCTCAACCGCTCATTCAGATCGAGAATGCGAGGCTGAATCGCCGACGTCCGGCTAAAGGCAAGCATCTGCTTCGTCAGCGAAGTGCCGCGCTCGATCGCCTTCCTGATGTTCTCGATATAGATCGATGGTTCGGCGGCGGGATCGATGCGGTCGCGCAAGAATTCCGCACATGCGTTGATGATCCCCAGGATGTTGTTGAAATCGTGCGCCACTCCACCCGCCAGCCGCCCGATCGCTTCCATCTTCTGAGCCTGCCGCAACTGGCCCTCAGCGCGTTTCTGACCGGTGATGTCGCGCGCGATCACTGACGCTCCCGTGATCTCATCGGCGGCATTGCGCAAGGGAGATACGGAAATAGAAACATCCAGCCGACTCCCATCTTTGGCTACTCGCACCGCTTCGTAATGCTCGATGCTTTCGCCTCCCGCGATTTTTTCGAGAATCTTCGGGACTTCGTCCGGACGATCACCCGGCGTCAACATCGAGATGTGCTTTCCGATCGCCTCTTCGGGCGCGTACCCATAGATGCGCTCGGCTCCTTTATTCCAACTCGTAATGAAGCCGTTCAAGTCTTTGCTAAGAATCGCGTCGTCGGAAGAATCAATAATCAAGGCCAGCCTGGAGCGGTATTCTCCAAGTTGCTCCGCCGATCTGCGATGCAGCTCTTCGTTCGCCCGGCGCAGCTCTTCTTCGATTCTCTTGCGATCGCCGATGTCGCGAATCGCACTCAACACCAACGCTCCTTTTCCCGTGGAGACGGGACTCAAGCTGATTTCGACGGGGAATTCTGAGCCATCGCGCCGTCTTCCATGGAGATCCAGTTCCGCTCCCATGCGCCGCGTCTTCGGAGCCTCCGCGAACTCCTCGCGATGATGATGATGCTGGCCACGATAGCGATCGGGAACAAGCATTTCGACTTTACGGCCAATCAATTCCTCGCGCTCATAGCCGAATAACTCTTGTGCCTGAGAGTTGACCTGAACAATAGTTCCATCGAGATCCACGGCTACGGTGGCATCCGGAAGAGTTTCCAGCAGGTCCGAAGAGAGAATGGCATCGGCCATAGCTTTGGCCGAAAGAGAGGTTGCGGGCTCACCGCGATCAA
>JBEKJF010000371.1:0-5108 GCA_050011375.1 Candidatus Sulfotelmatobacter sp. | reverse complement strand
CGCCCAGCGACAGCCAGTGCACCGAAGCCGCGCCGCGGTCCTCGATCTCCGCAGAAGCTTCCTCCCTGATCGCGACGACGACCACATCGAATCCCTGCGCCCGCGCGGCATCCAGCACGAGAAGGGGAAACGTGCCATTGCCCGCGATGAGGCCGAGCTTTTTGTTGTCGGAAGGCATGAAGTGGCCGCGCAGCGAACGACGAGTAGTCTAGCATCCAAGGTTAGCGCCAGAGCCTGATTACGACGGTTACGGGGAGAATGCTCATTTCTGAAGGTATACTCGGCGCATGAGGGCCACAGAGAAGATCGACTGGTTCGAGTTCTGGATACGTTTCGCCTGCGGAGCGCTGCTCGGATTCTTAATCAGTATCCGCCTTCTTCTGTATTGGTACGATGAGAACCTGGGTATTCTCGTTCTGGTGGGCGTGTGTATGACACTGCTTTGCGGCTTCGCGGCGGCGCGATACGGGGATAGATTCTGGTACTCAATGTTTCCGCGATAGAGGTCCGCTTATCACAGTGAGCGTAATCGCGGCCGAAGTGCCAGCGCTAACTCTTATTTGATTACTCCCCGCTCACTAGCCTCAATGAACCGAATCAGCATCTCTACATCCTCCCCACGATCCGGCTCACCCTTCAGCTTCTCCAGCGCCTGCGAAGTATTCAGTTTAGAAGCCAGCAAAGTTTTGTAAGCATGATGAATCTTGAGAATGCGCTCCTTGGAAAACCCGCGCCGCTCAAGACCAATTTTATTCATTCCATACGCATGCGTGTCGCGCGCGGCCGAAGTCATCGAAAACGGCAGCACATCCTGCGTGATGGTCGTTCCGCCGCCGATATAAGAGTGAGCGCCGATGCGCACAAACTGATGCACCGGACAAAGCGCGCCGACCACAGCCCATTCTTCCACAGTCACATGTCCGGCCAGGGTCGCGCCATTCACCAGCATGCAGCGGTCGCCGATCACGCTGTCGTGCCCGATGTGCGCGTAGGCCATGATCAGCGTGTGACTGCCGACTCGCGTGACTCCGCCGCCTTTCACCGTGCCGCGGCTGATCGTAACGCACTCCCGAATCTCGTTGTGGTCGCCAATCTCCAGCCGCGTTGGCTCGCCTTTGTAGGTAGTATCTTGTGGCGCCATGCCAATGGCACAAAAAGGAAAGAAGGCGTTTTCATCGCCGATTTTAGTCGGTCCTTCAATGGCGACATGCGACACCAGGCGGCAGCCCTCGCCCAATTCGACCTCCGCACCGATCACGCAATAAGGCCCAACCCGGCACGACGCCGGCACCAAAGCGCTCGGATCAATAATGGCAGTAGGATGAACATTCATGGTCGGATCATCATCGGCGAGGTTTGCTCGAGATCGGGTCGCAGTTCCGGAAGCCGGACGCCGCATCATTCGGCAGTCGCGCCAGCTCCATCCGGAGCCGGGCCGCGCCCGCGCGAACTATCGATCAGCTGGCATGACACCATCGCCTCCGCCACTTTCTTGCCATCGACATACGCGATGCCCTGCATCCGCACCGCGATCATGCGCGCAATGGCCCGCCAGCCCTTCACCTCCACCTCAATCCGCAACTGGTCGCCAGGGCTCACCGGACGCCGAAACTTGGCCCGCTCGATCCCCGTAAAAACCATAACCTTATCGGTGCGATCTTCCACCTCGGTGAGCAGCAGCGCGCCGCCGGCCTGCGCAATCGCTTCCACGATCAGCACGCCGGGCATGATGGGCAATCCCGGAAAGTGACCGTTGAAAAAAGGTTCGTTGATGGTCACGTTCTTGATCGCCACGATGCGCTCTTTGCGTTTCAACTCCAGCACGCGATCAATCAACAGAAGAGGATAGCGATGCGGCAGAATTTTCAGAATGTCGTGAATGTCGAGCCCGGTCTTCGTTGCGTTGGGTGCAACGGCGTCGACTACAGCAGGAGGAGTGCTCTCAATCATGCTTAGTTCTCAATCAGCGTGAAGATTATACTGTACCGCGTCGCAAGATGGTCATGTGTGGGGACAGCCGCCCTCGGCCAACTTGCCCTGAGCGAAGCCGAAGGGTCGAGCGCAGCTCGATTGTTTTCCCCGCGGCAGGCGCAAGGTTAGACAGCGAAAGGAAATCGTGTCCGCAAAAAAACCGAAAGAATCACCAGCCGCCCCAAAGCCTCCGTGGCCAGATCGCCTGAGCTACTTCTCGAAGCATCAGGACGAGATGGTGAACACAATTCGCGAACTCGTCGAGATCGAATCTCCCAGCGACAACAAGCCAGCCGTCGACCAAATCGCCACGCTCCTCGCAAGAAAATTCGAAGCGCTCGGCGGACGAACTCAACTCCACCACAGCAATCACAAAGATTTCGGCGACAGCCTGCAGATCGATTTCGACGGCTCTTCCCAATCAAGGCCTGACGATCACAAGCCGGTCCTGCTGCTCGGCCACTACGACACGGTCTATCCGCTAGGCACACTCGCGAACATGCCCTGCAAAATCGAAAACGGACGCCTTCTCGGCCCCGGCTGCCTCGACATGAAATCCGGCATCGCGCTTATGCTCCATGCCATCGAAGCGCTGCAAGCATGGCAAGGCACGCTGCCCAGGCCCGTCACCGTTTTTCTGGTTTCCGACGAAGAAGTCGGCAGCCATTCTTCGCGAAAGATTACCGAAGCCCTGGCCAAACAATCCGCCGGAGTGCTGGTCCTCGAACCTGCCGCCGGACTTCGCGGCGCCGTAAAAACCGCACGCAAAGGTGTCGGAGAATATAAACTTCGCGTGCAAGGCATCGCGGCGCATGCCGGACTCGATCCCGGCAAAGGCCACAGCGCGATCCTGGAACTCGCGCGCCAACTCGCAGTAATCGCGAAGCTAAACAATTTGCGCCAAGGTGTGTCGGTAAATCCCGGCGTGATTCAAGGAGGCACGCGCTCAAACGTAATCGCCGCCGAAGCCTCCGCGCTCATCGATGTCCGCATCAAGAGCGCAAAGCAAGCCGCCGGCATCGACCGCAAGCTGCGCTCCCTCAAGCCGTTCGACAAGCGCTGCAAACTCGACATCACCGGTAATATCAACCGCCTCCCCATGGAGCGAACCGCCGGAGTAGCGGCTCTCTACAAGAAAGCTCAGGAGGTCGCCCAGAACTTCGGATGGAAACTCGAAGAAGCGGCAGTAGGCGGCGGCTCCGACGGAAACTTCACCGCCGGAATGGGCATCCCAACGCTCGACGGCATGGGTGGAGTAGGCGACGGCGCGCACGCCGTTCACGAATTCATCGTCATCTCCGAACTGCCGCGACGCGCACTGCTACTCGCGGGCATGATCGAAAATATTTGACAAGTATTATTGGGGAACCAGCACCAGAAAATAATCCATCTTGTCGCCCTTAACAAAATCATACTGCTTGAGCAGCCGGTAGCCCGCCTGCGCAGCCTCGCGCAACACAACCTCCCGGCCCACGCCGTGATCCTCGCCATTTCCATTGCGGTCAATAATCCCCACCTTCGCACCCGGACGCAGCGCCGTGCGCAGATTCCGCAACAAACCAACCGGCTCCGCAATTTCGTGATAAGTCTTCAACAGCAAAACGGCGTCGACTGCGCCGGCAGGAAGCAGCGGATCGTCCGCCTTGCCAAGAATCGTCTTAACATTGTGCAACTTCTCCTTCTGCGCGCGATCCTCGACATAGCGAATCGACTCCGGATTAATATCCACCGCATAAACCGTGCCGCCATCACCCACTCGCCGCGCCGCTCGTACGGTGAACCAGCCCGATCCCGCTCCAACATCGGCCACAGTTTTCCCCGTCGTAATGCCCAGTATGTCCATCACGCGATTGATTTGCAGACGCTCATCCCGCCCGGGTGAATCGAAAATAGTGAGGTCGCCCGTATAAGGTTCGCTGGTCTTGCGATGTTCGCCCTGCGCAGCGGCAGGAGCTTGTACCGCACTTTGAGCGGAAGAAAGTGACAGAGCAAATGAAATGAGGAGCGACAACATGAAACGTTTCAGAATCACCATGAACCTCCGCTACTGCAACCCTTAAGGATAGACTGCGAGAAGCCGGAGTGGTGAGCCGAGCCTTCAGTCGAGATGGCAGAGATGCAGGGCGCCGCGCACTTTGACTCTGAAGTTAGCATGGCCTAGACTTTGCGCAGGGAGTTCGGCCAACCTGCGTTGCGTACGCTAGAGTGCCGCCAGGCCCCCGGAGGACTTATGGGTGAAGGTCTTTTTCAGCCGTTGCATTTGATTCTGATCATCGCGATCATTCTTCTGATCTTCGGCACCAGTAAGTTTGCCTCATTAGGCAAAGGCATGGGCGAAGGCATCCGCAACTTCAAAGCCGCGATGAAAGATCCTGAGGAAGAGAAAAAGAAAGAAGTAAAGGAAGAAGAAAAGAAATCCTAGCGAGATTTACTTCCCTCCGAATTTTTTCCCCATAGCCTCATTCAAACAGCTCCCCGTTCGCGCAGCATCGCATACACCAGCGCCACAGGCAGCCCCACAACATTGCTATAATCGCCCTCAATCCGCGGAATCCACCGCGAGGCCCGACCCTGAATCGCATAAGCGCCAGCCTTGTCCATAGGCTCGCCCGTAGCAATGTACTCGCGAATCTCATCCTCAGAAATCGCACACATAGTAACCAAAGTAGTCGAGGATGCGATTTGGATGTTGCTCTTGCTGACCACTGACCACTGACCACTGACCACTGGCCCCACAACGCACACTCCCGTGATCACCGCATGCGTCCGCCCCGAGAGCAGTCGCAACATACGCGCAGCATCTTCCGCATCGCGAGGTTTACCCAGGATGAGACGTTCCATCGCAACAACGGTGTCAGCCCCCAGCACAAAACTATTGGGATTATTTCGAAAAACCGCCACAGCCTTTTCCCGCGCAAGCCGCTGCGCGCACTCCGGCGCAGATTCGCCGGCAAGCGGAGCCTCGTCAATGTCAGCCGGTTGCACAGTAAACGAAATCCCGGCGTTGCGCAGCAACTCCTGGCGTCGAGGCGAAGCAGAGGCAAGTACAACAGTCACGAAGCGATTTTATCGGAATACTCCCCAAAGCATCGGTTCACCCCTCCGCGAACTCCGCGGCCGTTCTCAGCGCCCTCCGC
>JBEKJF010000370.1:0-5131 GCA_050011375.1 Candidatus Sulfotelmatobacter sp. | reverse complement strand
CTGGGTGTCGCACCTTTAAGCATGAAGGCGGTGCTGGCGAGCTACACGCTCAGCCTGGCGGTCTTCATCCCGATCAGTGGATGGATGGCCGACCGCTTCGGAACGCGTCGCGTATTCGCATCTGCGATTGGCCTATTCACCCTCGGGTCTTTTCTGTGCGGACTATCCAGCAACATTCATTTGCTGGTCGCTTTCCGCATTCTGCAAGGTTGCGGCGGCGCGATGATGGTGCCAGTGGGTCGGCTCACCCTGGTGCGAACATTTGCCAAGTCAGAACTTCTGCGCACCATGAGCTTTGTTTCCATACCGGCTCTGGTGGCTCCCATGCTCGGACCGATTGCCGGAGGTCTGATCGTTGGCTATCTTCACTGGCGCGTAATTTTTTTCCTGAATATTCCAATCGGACTCGCGGGCCTAATCCTCGTCTATATACATTTGCCCGACTACCGCGAAGAGACCCCTCACGCGCTGGATGTTGTTGGGCTTATGCTCTTCGGCTCCGGAGTAGCATTGCTTTCTTATGTACTCGAAATATTCGGCGAGCACTCGCTCAGCGCACGAGAGATGACCGGGCTGCTGATCTTATCAATCGCGTTGCTTGCAGGATACGGACTCCACGCAAAACATCTTCAGTTCCCTCTGCTCGATCTAAAGTTATTCAGCATCCGCACCTTCCGCGCCGCAGTAAGCGGCAGCTTCTTCACTCGCCTCGGAATCGGCGGAGTCCCGTTCCTCCTGCCGCTTCTCTATCAAGTAGGCCTCGGACTAACCCCGATCAAATCCGGCCTACTCCTTATGCCGCAGGCTGTGGCTTCGATGGGGATGAAGAGGATCATGCCGCGGCTTTTGAGTCGCATCGGATATCGCGGCGTGCTTATTTCGAACACGCTTATACTCGGTGCTCTTCTGATGGTGTTTGCCACAATCGGTCTGCGGACCCCTGTTTGGGCCATTGTGCTGCAGGCTTTCCTCTATGGAGCATTCACATCTCTGCAATACACGAGCATGAATACGCTGGTGTTCGCAGACGTGGCGGACGAAGATACCAGCAGCGCAAGTTCGATCGCCAGCACCGCACAGCAAATGTCAACGAGCTTCGGCGTAGCATCCGCGGGCTTAGCCACAGCCCTGTTTGTCCCGGGCACGCACGCCGTTCCGAGCGAAATGATTCATGGAATCCATGAGGCTCTTATCGCTCTCGGGATATTGACCATCGTATCGACGATTGTCTTCCTCGGTTTGAGGAGCGGCGATGGCGACGATGTGAGCCTGCATAAGGGTGCTCATCCGGGAGGGTAAGTCGATTATTTAACATCCACAGAGTCAGCGTGTTACGCAGGCATACCCGTTACTATCGAGTTTTCAGGCGAGAATTAATGCAAGGCTGAGAAGGCTATGCGTTCTATTATTTAGGCTTGCAGAACTACATGTTTGCGGGGTAGCCATTGGAGCTTCTCGCGGTATTGTTAGCGCTGTTGGTCTTATCCGCTCCTGTCCTCGCCGTTTCTGCGGTGGTGAGGCAGAGGAAGCTCCGCCTGCAAATCGAAGAGCTTGCTCAGCGAACCTCTCAACAGAATGACGCGCTTCACCGCGAAGTGCTGGATCTGCGGCGGCAGGTAGCCGCTGTTTCTTCCGAGACGAGCGCTCCCGCCAAATCGCATGACGTGCCACCGGTCCATGTTGAGATACCGCAGCCGTTGCCTTCTGTAGCCGCGCCGACTGCTCGAACGGCGCCTGAAGCAGCTCCGGTTGTTCCAACATTCTCTGCGCCTGTGACGCCCGCAAAAGAGACGCCTCGAGCGGAACCAGTGTCGACGCCTTCGATTCCGGTGAGCGTTGAGGCTCGTGTCCAACCTTCGGAGCATCCGGACGTGGCTGCCATTAAGGCGAACGCACCGGTGGAAAAAGTTGTCGCACCCGCAAAGGTTGAAGCGGCTGAGGTCGCGCCGACTTCTCCGCATTCCTCCGGCGCGCCTGTGAGTCCGTTGGAGTCTACGGTTCCGGCCTCGCCGATAGCTCCAACTGAATCGGCGAGGCCTCCAGCTTTCAAAAGTACTTTCTCTATGCAAACGCCGCCCCCCGTCCCAACACCGCCAAGCGCGCCTGTCACGGAGGCGCCACAGTTCGCCACCCTGCGATCTTCCTCGGCGAAGGCGACAGCCCAGCAGCGCATGAAGTCTGTGTTTGCTCTCGAAGAGACGCTGGGCACGAACTGGCTTAACAAACTGGGCGTCACCATTCTTGTGCTGGGGCTTGCGCTCTTCGGGATTTATGAACTCGGTCAGTTGGGTCCAACAGGAAAAGTTGGACTCTCGTTCTTTGTTTCGTTCGCCCTTCTCGCTGGCGGTATTTTCTTTGAGAAGCGCGAGCGCTATCGGGTTCTTGGCCACACGCTGATCGGCGGTGGATGGGCTCTGCTCTTCTTCACAACCTACGCGCTTAATCATGTGCAAGCGATGCACGTATTGGACTCCGAAAACATCGATCTGGTTCTCATGCTGGGTGCGGCTATCGCAATGGTCGCGCATACGCTGCGCTACCGCTCGCAACTAGTTACCGGACTGGCATTCCTGCTCGCCTACACAACGGTTTCGCTCAGCCACGATACGGTGTACAGCCTCGCGTCAGGCGTGATCCTGGCGATCGGACTTGTGAGCATCGTGCTCAAGCTGGGGTGGTTCGAACTTGAAGTGTTCGGGATCGCAGCCGCGTATCTCGATCACTTGTATTGGCTGTACCGGTTGTTGGGACCGCACGGGGCGGAGGGACAAGCATTCCCTGAATATCACGGCAGCACCGCGCTGCTTCTCTTCTATTGGGTGATCTTCCGTCTCTCGTACATTTTGCGCAAGCCGAAGTCTCCGCGTGCGGAACACGTTTCTACCGCCGCAGCGCTGCTCAACGCTTTGCTCTTGCTCGGCACCATGAAATTCCAGTCGGTGCATCCGGAACTGGCTTTTCTTGCGTTGCTGATGATGGGTGCGGTGGAGTTTACGTGCGGGCAGATTCCGATTACTCGGCGCAGGCGGGAAGCATTCGTTGTGCTGACTACTCTGGGCGCCGCGCTGATGATTACTGCAGTTCCGTTCCGCTATTCAGGGAACAACGTTGCAATTTTATGGCTGATCGGCGCCGAAGCGCTTCTGATTGCTGGCGTGGTCGTGAGCGAAATCGTCTTCCGGCGTCTCGCTCTGCTGACCGGCTATCTCGTGGCTTTGCATCTGGTTCGCATCGACTTCATGCAGCTCGTCACAACCCGGCGGGCGGGCGAGGAAATGCTCCTGACGGCAGGAGTGATATTCGCTCTTTGCGCTGTGATTTTTTATGTCAACTCTTTATATGTTGGCGAGCGCTGGAAGACACTTTTCTTCGCGAGCCCGGATTCGGAACTTCTCTGCGGTCACTCGTATATAGGGGCGTTCGCCGCAGTCTCGGCGATTTGGGCGCTGTGTTCGCATGATTGGACTGCCGTCGCCTTCGCCGGAGTTATGTTCACTCTGGCTGCGCTCGGTAAAAAACTGAAGTCTTTCCATCTTCAGGTGCAGTACGGCGCAATCGGCGCGCTCACTGTGTATCGAGTCGTCGTGGTTAATCTTCATAGTGACGCGCCCGTCCCAAGCCACATCACGATGCGGCTGCTGACATTGCCGGCGATTGCCGCTTTCTTTTATGTCACCGCAAAATGGGCGCAGTTCAGTGACGATCCAAATCAGCGCGCGTTCCGCGGGCTCTTTGCGGTGACGGGATCGGCTCTGCTCACGGCACTTATTTATTACGAGGTGCCGGAACTTTGGCAACCCGCGGCGGCGATTGTCTTCGCGATCGCTCTCGTTGAAGTCGGTCGATGGACTAAGTACTACGCGCTGGTGTGGCACGCCCATGCTCTGGGCGTCCTGGCGATCCTTGCTGCGCTAACTGCGGATCAGGCCGGGAATCAGCGTTGGCATAACATCCCACTTCATGCCTTTGGCGCATTGCCGGTGGTTGCGGGGCTTTACTGGATTGCCAAGCGCGTTACTGTTCCCAATCAAGAGCACGTCAAGACTGCGCGATTTGCCTATAGCTGGGCGGGCACGGGCCTGACGCTGTGGGTGCTTAACGAGGCCGTACCGCTGGAATGGAAAGCGGTTTCATGGGTTGCTCTTGCTATTGTTCTGGCGCTGGCCGCGCGCCGCATTGGATACAAGCAACTCACATGGCAGGCGAACGTTGTGGCTGCCTGCGCAGTGGTGCGAACCTACGCGAGCAACTTCAACCTGGAAGAAACCTTCTGGCCAGGGATATCGTTTCGCCTGCTTACAGTTACGATTGTTGCCGCCGGACTTTATTTACTTTCGCGCAAGGCTGTGGTTTCCGATTCGCCATCGAGACGCGCGATCACCTACTTGCACACCTTTGCGGCAACCGCACTGCTCGCATGGTTGGCTTGGTATGAAGCGCCGGGCGCGTGGCTTGCATCCGTATGGGCGCTCTTTGCTCTTGCCTTGGCGCTTGTCGACCACCACTTCGAATTGCCCGATCTGGGTTGGCAGGCGCATGCGCTGGCCCTGCTCACGCTGTTCCGCAGCGCGAGCGTTAACTTATACGTGAATGACCTTTGGCATGGAATCAGTGTCCGCCTGCTCTCGCTGACGGTGGTCGCGGTTGTGATGTATGCCCTTGCGACGATCATTCGAATGCCCGAAGACTGGCGCAGGAGAGACCTCAATCACTTCTACTCGTGGGCGGCATCGACACTGGTTTCGCTGCTGATGTGGTACGAACTGCGTCCGTTGAGCGTGGCTGTGGGTTGGGCGGTTTTTGGACTTGTTCTTTTTGAATACGGACTGCTGCGAAAAATCAGGCAGTTTCGATTTCAGGCATATGTTGCCTTGACTGCCGCATTCGTGCGGATTTTCTTTGCAAATCTGGCGGCCGGTAATCCAGGCGAGTTCTGGGGACCGCGGATCTATACCGTGCTGCCGCTCACGCTTATATTATTTTTTGTTCATGCGCAGTTGGATGCGGACGAGGCAGAGGTCGGCCAAGATCGCCGCCTGCGCCTCAATTATCTGCTTGGCTATCTGGGTACGGGCAGCGTTGTTGCATTTCTGTATTTCCAATTTCCAAATGATTGGTTAGCTACGGCGTG
>JBEKJF010000369.1:0-5144 GCA_050011375.1 Candidatus Sulfotelmatobacter sp. | reverse complement strand
AAAAGACGGCAAGAAGCTGTTCGTAATTGGTCGGACATTCCGCGGCGAGATGGTGCGATACGATCCAAAGTCCAGCCAGTTCTCCCCATTTCTAGGAGGCATCTCGGCGGAGTTCGCTGACTTCTCCAAAGATCGTCAATGGGTAGCTTACGTGACTTATCCGGGCGGTTCGCTGTGGCGCAGCAAAGCGGATGGCAGTGAGCGCTTGCAACTGACCTATCCGCCTGCCTACGCTGTAAACCCGCGCTGGTCGCCCGACGGCCAGAAAATCATTTTTTCTCAAGCTCTGCCGGAGAAGCCTGCCAGAATCCTGGAAATTTCTCCAGAAGGAGGAAACGCTCGAGAACTCGTTCCCGATGATCCACGTCCTCAATGGGATCCAAACTGGTCGCCGGATGGAAACAGAATCGTCTTTGGCAGCGGTCCCGCAAACACCGAACCGGGGATGTACATTCTTGATCTAACAACTCACAAAGTCTCCACCGTTCCCGGATCGCAAGGCCTCTACTCGCCCCGCTGGTCGCCCGACGGCAGGTATCTCGTGGGGTTGTCCTCCGACGAAACCGTACTTTCCTTATTCAATTTCCAATCTCAGAAATGGAACGAACTCGCGAAAGGCTTTCTAACCTGGCCGAATTTTTCCCATGACAGCCAGTACCTCTATGTCCTAGGAGCCCACGGCGCCAACTCCGTCCTGAAGATTCACCTAAGCGACGGCAAAACCGAGCGCGTCGCCGACCTGAAGGACTTTGTCTATACCGGCCACTTCATTGACGGTTGGCTATCTCTGGCACCCGACGATTCCCCACTACTCTTCCGCGACGCCGGAACCTCCGACGTCTACGCCCTCGACTGGGAAGAACCCTAAACAAAATGGAGCGGCGGACGCATTCGTCCGCCCCGCGAGCGAAGCGAGCGCGCATTCCGGTGCGGTTCGTTTCCATCATCCCTCGTTGTGCCTTGATTCTATAGGCGGAGGTCTGGTTTCGTCAGCAGGGACAGAAATGCCGGGCAGACGGGACGTTTCTGTTTTCCAGCGCCGCCACTAGCCGCCGAATCGCTCCATCCACCCCAGCAATTCCGCAATTGAATTCACCCACGCGCCCTTTGAAGCCAAAGCCATTGCGTGACCCCGAGCCGTCTGTTAGCCTTTTTGTAGTCATAGTTTCATAGCTTGATCGTAGCGACCGCGTGCCCAATCCGCGTACCTCGCCACAACTGAAGTCCAAAGCAGTTTCTAAGGAGAACAAAATTTTGCCCCCAACCACAACATCAAAGAATCGCATTTTATTTACCTCCGAATCCGTAACCGAAGGCCATCCCGATAAGATCGCCGATCAGATTTCCGACGCCATCCTCGACGCCTGTCTCGCCGAAGACACCTTCAGCCGCGTAGCCTGCGAAACCCTCACCGCCACCGGCCTCGTAGTCATCGCCGGAGAAATCACCACCAAAGCCTACGTCGATTTTCAAAGCGTAGTCCGCGGAACCGTCCAGTCCATCGGCTACGACAACGCCCTCCACGGCTTCGACTGCAACACCTGCGCCGTAATCTCCAGCATCAACAAACAGTCCGGTGACATCGCCATGGGCGTAGACACCGGCGGCGCCGGCGATCAGGGAATGATGATAGGCTTCGCTTGCAACGAGACTGAGGAGCTAATGCCTACTCCGATTTCTTTGGCGCACAAGCTTACGATGCGGCTTTCGCAGGTGCGCAAGAATGGAACGCTTCCTTTTCTTCGTCCGGATGGAAAATCTCAAGTTACGGTTGAATATGATGCGCAGGGTAAGGTGCTGCGGGTGGATGCGGTTGTGATTTCCACGCAGCATTCGGAGACCGTGGGCAATGAAGAGTTGCGCGCGGGAATTCTCAAGCATGTGATTCAGGCTGTTATTCCTCCGCACCTGCTCGACGAGTACACCAAGTACCACATTAATCCTACTGGAAGGTTTGTGATTGGCGGGCCTATGGGCGATACCGGGCTGACTGGGCGCAAGATTATTGTCGACACTTACGGCGGCATGGGACGTCACGGCGGCGGAGCGTTTAGCGGAAAAGATCCGACGAAGGTGGATCGTTCGGCGGCTTATATGGCGCGGCACATTGCGAAGAACATTGTCGCGGCCAAGCTTGCGGACCGTTGCGAAGTGCAGCTGGCTTACGCGATCGGCGTGGCCGATCCGGTTAGCGTGCGCGTGGATACTTTTGCGACCGAGAAAGTGGATTCTGCGATTATTCCGGATTTGATTCGGGCGCACTTCAAGCTGACTCCGCGGGGAATTATTGAGTCTCTGGATTTGCGGCGGCCGATTTATAAGAAGACGGCAGCTTACGGACACTTCGGGCGAAACGATCCGGATTTCACCTGGGAGTTAACTGACAAGGCGGCTGCGCTGGCTAGCGATGCTGGGGTGCGGGAGCCGGCTCACGCTGGGCGCAAGTAGCGGGCTTCGGCCGTCGGGCTTCGGCGCGATAAACGAAACTGTTCAACGCGCACGGGAGCCTGCCGCTACAGGCTAGAACCAAGATCCCTCGCTTCGCTCGGGATGACAAATTCGCGCTCGGGATGACAATTTGATTTTAATAAGGTCGGGGCTAACCCAAGGTTCAACTTGGGAGATGGGCCGAAGGTGCCACTCCCTAAAGAGCCGGATGGGTGTGCTGACTTTTCTGCTTTGTCGTGTATTCTGACTGAGCAATCAAAATTACTCTCTCGCAAAGTAACCTGGTAACCAAAACAATTCTTAGGATTTGAAAGCGCCACAGGAGGCGTATGTCGACAGCAGCGCAGATCAATAGCGATATCAAGAGCCTGGAACTGGCCGAAATGGGCAAGAAGCGCATCGAGTGGGCGAACCAGTCCATGAAGGTGCTGCAAATTATCCGCAAAGAGTTTATTAAGAATCAGCCGCTGAAAGGCATTCGCATTTCGGCTTGCCTGCACGTCACGGCGGAGACGGCGAACCTGGCCATCTGCCTGCGCGACGGCGGCGCAGATGTTGTGCTGTGCGCCTCGAATCCGCTGTCTACGCAGGATGATGTTTCCGCGAGCCTGGTGCGCGATCAGGGTATTCCGGTTTTCGCCATCAAGGGAGAAGATAACGACACTTATTACAATCACATTCTGGCGGCGATCGATCACAAGCCTCACATCACGATGGACGATGGCGCGGACCTGGTCACGATTCTGCACACCAAGCGTACCGATGCGCTGGAGGGCGTGATTGGCGGGACGGAAGAGACTACTACCGGCGTGATCCGGCTGCGCGCGATGGCGAAGGAAGGCGTGCTGAAGTTTCCAATCGTCGCGGTGAACGATGCTGACACCAAACATCTTTTTGATAACCGCTACGGCACTGGGCAGTCGACCATCGATGGGATTATTCGCGCCACCAACTTTTTGCTGGCTGGGTCGAAGTTTGTGGTTGCCGGCTACGGCTGGTGCGGCCGCGGGCTGGCGAGCCGCGCGCGCGGCAATGGCGCGGAAGTGATTATTACGGAAATCGATCCTACCAAGGCACTCGAAGCCGTGATGGATGGTTTCCGCGTGATGTCGATGGCCGAGGCGGCGAAGCTTGGCGACATCTTCTGCACCGTTACCGGTAACAAGAGCGTGCTGACTCGCGAGCACTTCGAGTTGATGAAAGATGGCGCGATCATTTCGAACTCCGGGCACTTCAATGTGGAGATCGATATTCCGGCGTTGGAAAAAATGTCGTCGTCGAAGAGGACAACCCGCACTTTCGTTGACGAATATTCTTTGAAAGACGGGCGGAAGATCAATCTGCTGGGCGAAGGCCGGCTGATCAATCTTTCGGCGGCTGAGGGACATCCAGCGTCGGTGATGGATATGAGCTTTGCCGACCAGGCTTTGTCGGTCGAATACATGGTGAAGAATTTCAAGACGCTCGAGAAGCGCGTTTACCGCGTACCTGACGAACTCGACAAGCGCGTCGCCAAGCTGAAGCTGGAGTCGATGGGGATCAAGATCGACCGGCTGACTCCGGAGCAGGAGGAGTATTTGGCTGGGTGGTCGGAAGGGACTTAGGCAGTGGTCAGTGGCTAGTGGTCAGTTTTTGGCGGGGCGGCCTGGGCCGCCCCGCTTTTGTTTTATCGGGCTTTCGGGCCCTTGTGAGAAACTAGCGGGAACGAAGTTGTCCGCCGGGAAGAAGAGCAGTCAGTGTGACTCGACCGCTGGACCACGTACAATGATTTTTTGGAGACTCGGGTTTCGCGATGAGAATTGATCGGCTCGAAATCGAGAATTTCAAAAAGTTTGTCCATCAGACTTTCGTGCTTCATCCTCAGTTCACTCTTTTTGTGGGTGAAAATGGCGCAGGCAAGACGAGCGTCTTGGATGCTCTGGCGGTGGCCGCCAGTATTTGGCTGGTTGAAGCTCCCGATTCGACGCTTTATAACAGCGGTCGCAACATTCTCGGCCCCGACATTCGGCTCGAGCGAGAGGTCAAGGGAGACCGAACCCAGTTCCGGGAGCGACGGCCAGTTATCGTACGAGCGACGGGCCAAATCGGAAATGAAAAAGACGTCTCTTGGACTCGACAGATCCGCCCCGATGGAAAGCGTACAAGCAACGCTGACGCGAAGGACGCCCTAATGGGCATTAAAGCGATCTATGATCGCGACACGGCGGGCCAAGATGTGCTCTGCCCGGTGCTTGCTTATTACGGTGCGGGTAGAGCATGGTTAGCTTCGAAGAAACGGGTTCCCAAGGCAAGAACAAACGGCCCCGCACGCCGATGGGCGGCTTTCTACGATTGTTTCGGCGAGCGTATTCGCTTTGCTGAGCTAAACACATGGTTCAGTCGGGAGACAACCGAACGCGGAAATCGAGGCGGGCGCTGGCGCCCTGGCTTCGAGGCAGTACGACGTGCGATTTTGCGGTGCGTTCCTGGGGCGCAAGAAGTCTGGTTCGACACTGATCTAGATCAGATTGTGCTTAGCCTAGGTGGGAACGCTCAGCCGCTTGACAATCTAAGCGCGGGTCAGCGAATGATGCTTGCGTTAGTAGCGGACCTAGCCATCAAGGCTGTTACGCAGAACGCCTTTCTGCTCCCGGTAGATGAATTCGAGCCTGAGGACGACCCGCTCCCAAGGGTTCTGACGCAAACTCCCGGCGTGG
>JBEKJF010000368.1:0-5192 GCA_050011375.1 Candidatus Sulfotelmatobacter sp. | reverse complement strand
GTGTCGTACAGCGAGAACGAACGCGCCCGCGCCAAAAGCGCCTTGCAGAAATTTCCGCCGGCTTACGTTTTCGATTTGCGTCATGCTGTTTTCTCCGCTGCCAGTTTGATCGCCTGGCGAATTCGTTGGTAGGTTCCGCAGCGGCAGATGTTTCCTGCCATGGCTTCATCGATTTCGTTATCCGTGGGATGGGGCGTGCCTTTCAAAAGCGAAGCAGCCTGCATGATCTGGCCGGACTGGCAATATCCGCACTGCGGAACGTTCAACTCCATCCAGGCTTTCTGCACCGGATGCAGGCCGCTTGCGCCGAGATCTTCGATGGTTCGAATCTCGCTGTTCGCCGCCGAGCTCATCGGCGTCACGCACGACCGGATGGCTTGGCCATTCTTGTGCACAGTGCAAGCGCCGCAAAGCGCCATGCCGCACCCGAACTTGGTTCCGGTCAGCGCGAGAATGTCCCGCACGTACCATAAAAGGGGCATGTCAGGATCGCCGTCAAAACTGCGATCGATTCCATTTACCTTGAGCTTGATCATCCGGATCCCTTTCGTAACGCAGGTGGGTATTTTACGACTACGCAGTGCCGAAGCCAATCGGGAAAGCCGGGAGCGGATTTTAGTACGGCCACGCTGTCCTCGCCAGCGATTTGCATAGGTCCCTTCGACAGGCTCAGGGCAGGCTCTTCGTTGGGAGTCCTCGGCTATCGCCGGGGACTCCACTGCCTCAGGATGACAACCGAGGGGTGTGGAGTTAGACGTTCCGGGCGAACCCTATCCGTTAATCACTGTCGTGCTTCCGGCCCAGCGATAATTGGAAGGACGCGACTCTGATGAAGTCCCTGATTACACCCGGCATTTGTCTGGCGGCCATCGCGCTGCTGTTGCATACGGGCTTGCTCGCGCCCAATATAACGCTCGTCACCTATGCCTTTGGCGCCGCGACGATTGCGGGACTTTTGCTAGCATGGCGATTTCATTCCAGCCGAATCTTCTTCGCGCTGTTGTCCCTATTCCTGGCTCAGCAGGCAATCGCATACTTTTCCAAAGGACATGTTGGCACCGGTCCAGGCAGCACTGCGTTAGCTGCCGCGGGCTTGCTATTGCCGCTCAACTTCGTGCTGCTCTCGTTCCAGCAAGAAAAAGGATTCACGGTTTCCAGCATCGCTCCTCCATCCTTATTGTTATTCTTCCAGTCCGTAATCGTGGCCGTGCTCTGCCGTCCTGACGCAGCGCAACGCGCTCTGCATCACGCTTCCGCGCGAGCCCCGCTGCCCTTCGCCACATTACTGGCATTCGCCGCAGCCGCAGTAGTGTTGCTGATACGCTACCTGCTCTTTCACAAGCCCGTTGAAGGCGGACTTCTATGGGCGCTCGCAGCCTCACTGTTGTCGCTCTACTTTGGAGGCGTAGGGCGAATCCCGACTGCATACTTCGCAGCTTCCGCATTCATTCTCGCGGGGGCGATCGTCGAGACCTCTTACCTGCTCGCCTATCACGACGAACTCACGACGTTGCCCTCGCGTCGCGCCTTCCATGATGCATTGCTGCGGCTGGAAGCACCGTACTCCATTGCAATGGTGGACATCGATCACTTTAAGCGCTGCAATGACACCTACGGCCACGACACCGGAGATCAGGTATTGCGCATGGTCGCGGCAAGACTGGCGCGAGTCACGGGCGGAGGACAAGCCTACCGCTGCGGGGGCGAGGAATTTGCCATAGTCTTTCCCGGCAAGATAACCAGCGATGTGATGCAACATCTGGAAAAGCTGCGTGGCGCAATCGAAGCCAGCACGCTCACCGTGCGCGGGCCAGACAGACGGCAAGAAACGCGCGGTTCCGACCGCCGTACCCAACGGGAACGCAGCCGCACTCGAGGCCAGGCAATTCGGCAACTCGCACGCGCTGCATCGCACACGGAAATATCGGTCACCGCCAGCATGGGAGTAGCAACCTCGATGCGGGAAGATTCATCCGCGGAAGAAGTCACACGGGCAGCCGATAAGGCTCTCTATCGCGCCAAAGCCGCAGGACGCAATCGCATCGAAACCGCAGCCTCACCCCGCCGCCGTACTCGCAGCAAGGCCGCCGGCATCGCGTGAAGTGAATCCGAAGATGGTCGGAAAAAGTTCCCGAAGATAAATCAGAGAACGTCCGGCCCGGAGCGTCATTCACGGCGGAAGCAATGACGCGCCGGGCTCGTACGTTTTCGCAAGCACCACAGGCCGTGCGGTCAGCCCGCGGTCGAAGGAGGCGTCGAATTTCTCCGGCCACTGCCGGCACAAGCGGGACACTTCATACGGATAAATGCAACGCCCTCAGACTTACCGCGAATGTCCACGGGCCGCGCAATATATCCGGTACCGCCGCAGTGCGGGCAGTTCTTCGGATCCACTGATCCCCCTCAGTTGGGAATGAGTTTTTCACTAATTTGAGATGGCAGCGCTACAAATTTAATCTTGTTACGAAATACGAACACACTGGGAAGGAGACTGCCCCTGGTCCTTCAACTCCGAAGGCTGTGGTAAGCTAGTGAAAACCCGCCGGAGAGGTGGCAGAGTGGCCGAATGCGGCGGTTTGCTAAACCGTTGTACGGGCTAACACCTGTACCCAGGGTTCGAATCCCTGCCTCTCCGCCACGCAGTCTGGACTGCAGAGAAATTTCGTCTTCCTTTATCCCGAAATACGCGAAACATGCCCGTATTTCGCGATTATTCCCAGACAAACCGGACTGCAGAGAACGGACTGCTCAGCAGCGACGTAGGTTAATGTCCTGGCTCTTCTCCGGAAGGCACATTCGCAGTCCGGTTTCCAGTGGGGTGTTAGGCGAATGCAATGCGATCAGAAGCCGGGGATTCGGCCATCGCGAGTTGACTTTTGCAAGCACCTTAGAAACTTGAGGTTGGCAATAAGCGCTGGTCGGCGTTATAGCCGGAGTCAGTTTGTGTAAGTATCGTTAATCGCTCGCGCCCGTGAAACCTTTCTATTCGCGCGTCCACGATTTCTTTGCAGTCCATACGGTATATTCTCCACGCTGGCAAGTGTCTTGTAGTTCAAGTCTTCATTTTCAATTGTGGTGGGCCTCAGGGCGCACCCGCCGGTCACATCTCGCGATAGCTTGCTAAAACGATTGCGCTGCCAGACATCCCAGGCCTGTGATGCTAGGCAGGAAGCAATACGCCGAGCCGCGCGTGATCACAAACCTCGAGAATCCCGACAGCGACACGTAGATCTCATTCCCAGTAGGCATATAGAATTCCGACGTGCCCGCCTCGTTGTCGCCGATGATCGGATCGACGCCCATAATCTTTGGCCCGGCAAACTCGCTCTTATTAATCCACGTTTCCATCAGAAATTGAAATTGGTTTCCGAGATCGGCGTTGATGAAATATCCAATGAGTCCACGCTCGATTCCGTCGTCGGGGCAAAGCGGATCCCATTCCTTGCCGTAGGGCAGGTTGCGCCGGATGATGCGGTGCGCCTGGGTAAAGTTTCCCGCCACGGTATCGTCGCGCGGATTGCCGCGCCGGATATGCGCCCCTTTCGGGCATGCAATACCGATGGGATCGGGATTGGCTTGTCCGCAGGCGTCGGCTTGGTACAGAAACATGTTCAGACGGTCTTCCAGGATCGGCGAATCGCTGTTGGGCGATAACGTCAACGGCACGCCATTGCTCCATCTCCCTAGCAGCTTGGCAGCGATTTGTTCCGAAGTCAGCTTGACGCGCGCGGCTTCCATCTTCAGGTAATCGAAAAACGCCGCGACGTCTTGCTTGAGAATCCGGAACGCGCCAAAGCTCCCGTTCTTGCCGAGGCCGGTCTCCGCCAGGCGCCATGAGTAGCCATATTCGTTGAAGCTGTTCGGATATCCGAGCATGAAGTCGCCCCAGGGCGAGCGTCCATTGACTCCCAGTTGGTTGGGATAGGGAAACGACGGCTTGGGGCCCCCAACCAAAGCCGGCTCCGAGATGCCGTCCCGGTAACCGAAGTGGACGCGGCCCTTGGGCAACGCCCGTCCATCGTGACTATAGCTTTCGCTAAAACATCCTGCGAACCCTTTCCTGAGCGCCACGCTATGCAATTCCAGCGACTCCTGAGTAGTCGCAAACAAAGAAAAAATCGCATGAACGTTGCCCGGCGTTCCCATTCCGCCTGCCCAATTCTCAGGGGCGCTGGTTCCCACGTCGCTAATGATCTTGGCTTGGCCCACGGCGCCCGACACAAACACACTCGGAAACTTACCCAGCACCTCATCGGAGACGCCCAACGCCTTCAGCCCTTCATATGTAAAGCCCACGTTCAACGTATAGTCGGGCTTTACTCGCCATGTCGCGGCTGTGGTGATCCGTAGTCCGCCGGATGTCTCACTGACAAGAGAGCCGAGCAGCGCCCTGGCGGCCGTGGGCGAAGCCACAACAGTCACGAAGTGCCGTGAGTGAGTGAACGAGCCGTATCCCCGTATCACAAAACCCTGGATGTCGGCCAGGGGAAGAACGGGAGGCGGCGAAACCTCGGGAGGTGGCGTCTTGGTCGGCATATGGTATTACGGTTTTGCGCAGCCGTTTCCCCAGATATCGAGTACGGTGCATTGCGGATAGGCCGAATAAAGGCTGCTCTGCAGGTTGTTTTTCAGAATGTAAGCCTGGAACTCATCCTGGTACTTTTGCACCGGCAGCGGCGGCGCAGGGTCGATAAATGCGAACAGGTGATTGAAAACGTCGCCCAGCAGGTTGGTGAAAGCGGTTATGTAGGTCACAAAATCGCCGTCATATTCCGTCAGCACGAACAGAGTATTGGTGTTGGGCACCAGAAGGAAACGGGCGAAATGGACCGTTCCCACCTGAGTCAGCGCAGAGTTAATCTTCTTTTCGGTATCGGGCAAGGCCAGGTACGCTACCAGCGCGGGGAGGCTGCCGGGCTTCACTGTCATCATCGCGTTCAAAGGGTTTTGCATTTGATTGACTCCTCTAGAATTCCAGCCCGCAAGCCCGCGGCCTGGTAAGATCACGATGCCTAATTGGAATTTCTCTTTTCGCTTCCCACAACCCGACAAAGAATGTTGATTCTCTGCTCCTGAGCCCAGTGGCACCGTCAACCCCAGGAAAGGTCGTACCGCTGCCAATGCATTCATTTTGGTCCACCTTCTGGTCCTGCTTCCGGCGTGCCGTCCCGTTAACTAACGACGGAGAAATC
>JBEKJF010000367.1:0-5205 GCA_050011375.1 Candidatus Sulfotelmatobacter sp. | reverse complement strand
GTCACCGGAGACACTTCTCCGAAAAAATAAACGATTGCAACCGCGCACCCGTCACTCTCATCTAGCATAGTCGCCGAACATATTCACTGAACTCCGAAATCGGAATTCCAGCCTGGACGGGAGCCCCTATGTCGAAAAAAGTGGCTGACATCTTGTGGGAGATGCTGGCGAACGCCGGAGTCAAACGTTGCTATGGCATCGTGGCGGACGTGAATGAACTCGATCTTCCCATTGCGGCGCAGCCCGTCGATTACGGGATTTAGAGCGTCGCCCACAATGCCGTAGCAGCGCTTGACTCCGGCATTCGCAAGCATCTCCCACAAGATGTCAGCCACTTTTTTCGACATAGGGGCTCCCGTCCAGGCTGGAATTCCGATTTCGGAATTCAGTGGATATGTTCGGCGACTATGCTAGATGAGAGTGACGGGTGCGCGGTTGCAATCGTTTATTTTTTCGGAGAAGTGTCTCCGGTGACCTGCTCGTACCAGAGCCGGTGATGAGTCTTAGCCCAGGCCGTGGAAACTTCTCCTCGAATGATGGAGGTGAAACCGCCGCGCACCATGGCCGTACCCATGTACACGTGAATAATAAAACCGCCGATGGTCGCGAGTGCTGCGGCCACGTGTATGGTCACCGCGAGATAACGCAGCCAGCGCAGGCTCCAGGGGACGGACTCGACAAACCACAGACCAATCCCTGAAATCAGCAAAAGAATGATTCCGTAGAACATCAGCCAGAAGAAGTATTTCTGGCCATGGTTGAAGCGGCCGATCGGCGGCAGCTTCTCGTCCTCGTTTTTGATGTAGTACTCCACCTTCTTCGACCAAAGCCGGTCCGCTTCTGTGGTGCGCATGTCGCGGCCCCACATCTTGTACATCCAGAACATTGAGATCGTGAACGCAAGTCCGAACCAGGGATGCCAGAATCGAGCCGTTGGTCCTCCCCCCACCAGCACGGCCAGCCAGAACATATACGGAGACCAGAAAGCCAGACCGGTAATCAGGCAATAGACATAGAACAAAGCGCCCACCCAGTGGTGAAGTCGCTCGACCAGCGTGTAGCGAACAATGATCCCACCACGATGCAAGGTGCCGGCAGGCTCACGGGGCGAGATTACGCGCGAAGCGGTCATGGCCGGCCTCCATCATCTTTAGGTTGCTTGGGATCCTGCTCCGGTTCGCCTTCAAGATCGTGATCGGGAAAAACTTGTTTGGGCCCATAGCGCAGGTAGTGCATCGTCACGCCAAGAATTCCGCCCAGCATGGCGAGATTTCCAATCCACTTCGCCGGACCTTTCCAGAAGCGAACGACCCACGGAATGTGAGGATCTTTCGGCAATCCTCCATACGCTTCCGGATTGTTCACATCGTGCAGCACATAGATGACGCCGGTTCCGCCCACGCCCGCGGGATCATAGACACCAGCTTCTTTGATCCCATAGTTCTCGCGAAGCTGCTTGGCGCGGGTCTCCGCCAAGTCCACCATGTCTTCTTTTGTTCCGAAGTGGAGACACCCAGTGGGACATGATTTAATGCACGCCGGCTCCAGACCTTCCGCCACGCGGTCGACGCACAGAGTGCACTTGAACATCTTCTTGGTCGTGGGATTGAACTTGGGAATATCGAACGGACATCCGCTGACACAGTAGCCGCAGCCAATACAATTCTGCTGCTGAAAATCGACGATGCCGTTGGTGTATTGCACGATCGCGCCATCGGCGGGACAAGCCTTGAGGCAACCCGGATCGGCGCAGTGCATGCACTGATCTTTGCGCATCAGCAGCGTGATGCTGCCATCTGCGCGCTCGTGCTCGTTGAACTTGATCAGGTTCCAGTAATTCCACGCCGTCTCCGGCATGGTCTGGTAGCTGTTGTCGAACACCGTATCGGTGAACGTATAACCGTTCCACTCGAGACACGCCACTTCGCAGGCTTTGCAGCCGATGCACGTGGTGGTGTCGATCAGCTTGCAAACCTGGTAGTCGCGCTCCACGTTCTCGCCGGGAGCGGCGCCAGCGTGGCCGGAAATCTGTCGGATTGATAACGTCGCCTGGCTCATAAAATCAGCTTCTAGCTCCTAGCGTCTAGCTACGAGCCACCTGATTGGCTAGAAGCTAGGAGCTAGAAGCTCTTCACGCTTTCTCCACCTTCACCATGAAGCCCTTAAACTCCGGCGTGTACGCATTCGGGTCCACGACCGTCGGCGTGAGCCGGTTCAACAGCGTTTTCGCGTCCCTGCCTGCGTCTTCCTGAATGCCGCGATAGCCCTGATGGATCGGAATCCCAATCTGGTAAACTTTCTTACCGTCGATCATCATGGGCCTGATCCGCTTGGTCACGAATGCCTTCGCGATGTAAAAGCTTCGCGCGCTCGTGACCTTCACTTTGTCGTTGCCCTTAATGCCGAGATCCTGAGCCAGTTCCACTGGAATCTCGATGAACGGCTCGGGAATAAGCTGCACGTTCATCTGATTGTTCTTGGTCCAGTAGTGGTAATGCTCGGTGAGTCGGTAGGTGGTGCACACAACGTTGAACTCGTCGCCCATCGTGGAGTACTTATCCATCGCCGTCTTGAGCTTCTTAACCACCGGATTATTCTGCTGCTTCGGATGCAGCACATTTTGCACCGGACTTTCGATGGGTTCGTAATGTTCGGGGAAGGGTCCATCGGCGAACGCGGCCAGCGGCGCAAAGATCCGTCCAATGCCTTCTGGATTCATGATGAACGGGCCCATGTGGTCCTTGGGATTCGAGTCCGGTTTGAAATCAGGCACGTCGTTTCCCTGCCAAAGCTGTGCCGACTCGTTCCACCAAACCTGCTTGCGCGTAGGATCGTACGGCTTTCCCGTGGGATCGCAGGACGCGCGGTTGTACAGCACGCGCCGATTCGCCGGCCACGACCACGCCCAGTTCTGGTAGATGCCCTGGCCTGACGGATCTTCGGTGCCCCGGCGCAAAGTTTGATTTCCTGCCTCGGTCCAGCTTCCGGAATAAATCCAGTTCCCGCACGAAGTCGTGCCGTCGTCCTTTAACCAGGCGAATCCCGGCAACTGCTGGCCCTTCTTGATGACGACCTGCGTCTTCGGGTCGGTAAGGTCCGCCAGCGCCTTGCCGTTCAACTCCTTTAACAACTCGCCGAGACCGGGATGCTGCGCATTCGTGTAGCCCCAAGTCAGATTCAAGATCGGGTCGGGGAACTTGCCGCCCTCCTTCTGATAAAGCTCCCGCACCTTGAGGAAAATCTGCGCCACGATGTCCTGATCGAGGCGGCACTGGCCCGGCGGCGGCACGGCGGCGTTCTTCCACTGCAGCCAGCGCGCCGAGTTGGTCATCGACCCATCTTTCTCGGCGAACCCAGCGCAGGCCAGGCGATAGACCGTGGTGTTGATGGTTTTCATTTCCTCGGGCGTGATTCCAGGGGACTTCCAGAATTCGCTGGTCTCGTCGGGATAAATCTCTCCCACCACCAGGAAATCCGCCTTCTTGAGCGCGTCAATATTTTTCTGCGAGTCCGGCCCAATGGCCACGCCGTTCATGCCGAACGCCAACATCCCCTTTACCGTTCCGCGATACATGTTGTCCCAGATTTGCGTCCAGGAATAGTTGCGATCCACCTTCGGCATGTAACTGAAGGCGAAGTCATTTTCCTTCGTGGCAGCGTCGCCGTAGAGCGCCTTCAAAAAAGAGATGGCAAACTTCGGCGTGTTCGAATAGTAATTGAAGGAATCCCACTGGGCTGGTTTCGAGGCGGTTGGCGTGACTCGTTTCAAGTAAGCGGCCAGGTCGACGTCCGTCGGATTTGGCACCTTCAGGTAGCCCGGCCAGACGTCGAAGATTCCACCCATATCGGTCGCGCCCTGGATGTTGGAGTGCCCCCGCAGAGCGTTGACGCCTCCGCCCGCGCGTCCCACGTTGCCCAGCAGCAACTGCAGCATGGCGGCGGTGCGAATGATCTGCGTGCCGAAGCTGTGCTGCGTCCAACCCACCGCGTACAGGATGGTCGCGACTTTTTTCATGTCGCCATCTTTGCGCACGGAGGTGAACAGATCGGCAGCCTTAAGGAACTGGTCCTTCGGAATGCCGGTAATGCGCTCGACCATTTCTGGCGTGTAGCGCGAATACTGCTGCTTCAACAACTGAAACACGCATCGCGGATGCTGCAAGGTCAGGTCATACGCCACCTTCGGCGGCAGCGCGGGCAGCGGCGCAGGCGTCGTGGCGGCCTGTCCCAACGTCGTTCCCGCGGATTTTGTTGCGGCGGAAGCTGCGGGAGGCGCCGCCACCACGCCGCCCTTGTCATCGCCGTAGTCGTAAGTCCACGAAGACCGGTCGTAAGTCTGAGTGCCGGCGTCGAAGCCGGAGTACAGCCCGTCTTCCGGCAGCTTGAAGCCTTCTTTCACGATGAAGGCGGCGTTGGTGTAGTTCACGAGATACTCGTGCGCGATGCGATTGTTTTCGAGCGCGTAGCGGATCACTCCACCCAGAAACGCAATATCCGCTCCGGCGCGAATCTGGCAGAAGAGATCCGAAGTGGCGGCCGTGCGCGTAAAGCGCGGATCGACCACGATCAGCTTCGCATTGCGGGTTCGCTTGGCTTCAATCGCCCACTTGAAGCCGCAAGGATGATTCTCGGCGGGGTTTCCGCCCATGACCAACATCACGTCGGCATTCTTGATGTCGACCCAGCCATTCGTCATGGCCCCGCGTCCAAATGTTGGTCCCAAACTTGAGACCGTAGGGCCGTGTCAAACCCTGGCCTGGTTTTCTAAATATGTGAGCCCCAGGGCGCGCATGGTCTTGACGACGAGATAATTAAATTCGTTGGTGTCGGTGCAGCCGCCGATGAACGCGAGACTCTCGCATCGGTTCACGGTGCGGCCTTGCGCGTCTTGCGTAATGAAGGTGTCGTCGCGCGTTTTCTTCACCCGCTGCGCGATTTCGTCGATGGCCTGCGACCACGCAATGTCTTCCCAGTGATCGGAGCCCGGCCGCCGCACCTGCGGTTTCAAGAGGCGCCGCGGATTCAGAATGTCCTGCTCCAGCGACGCTCCCTTGGGACACAGCGTGCCCCGATTGATGGGATGGTCCGGGTCGCCTTCGACGTGGATCACCTGCGGCGTGACGTTCTTTGCCTTGTCGCCAATGGTGTAAATGAGGACGCCGCAGCTCACGGCACAATACGGGCAGGTCGATCGCGTTTCCGTCG
>JBEKJF010000366.1:0-5217 GCA_050011375.1 Candidatus Sulfotelmatobacter sp. | reverse complement strand
CAACCCACGGATCGTATCTCCGGCCGAAGATCTGCGCGAACTCTTCGTGTGCCTGCTCAATCACTGCAATGGACTCTTCCATGGCGCGGGCGCGCTCGAGCTGCAGCGGCGGACCCTGCTCGGGCATGATCTGCGGTCCGTGCGACACGGGATGCCGCGGATCGAGCGGATAAGGATGCTTGTACGGCGGAAGAAATTCGTTTACCTGGCCTTGATCAGGCAACTCGACGTCGCCCGTGATGTGCGAGACGAAGAAACCGTCCTGGCAAACCATTTGGGGCAGAAGCACGCGAGGATCCTCGCCGATGCGGTAAGCGATGATGTGGTTGTCGAAGGCTTCCTGCGCGTCGCAGGACCAACCCATGATCCATCCCATGTCGCGCGTCGATAGCGCGTCAGTGTGCTCGGAGCCGAAATCGCCCGGCGGATCGAGCGTGCGGTCGGCGATCATCATCTGCACCGGCATGCGGCTGCCGGAGATCGGCGAATAGAGTTCGTAGGCAAACTGCACGCCCACGCCCGAGCTGCCGGTGAAGACGCGAGCGCCGCTCGACGAAGCTCCATGCGAGATGCTCAACTGCGAGTGCTCGCTGTCGGCGACAATGTACTCGGCATCGAGTTCACCGTTCGCAACCATTTGCGCGAGCGCCATCATGGTCGCCGTGTAAGGCCGAATGGGGTACGCCGCTATCACATCGACGTCGGCGTACTTTGCAGCCTGAGCCGCGGCGACGCAGCCGTTGATTCGAACTGTCTTCTTTTTTCCTGCTGTAGCCGTTGCCATATTCACTCCGATTTTAAATGTTCTTTGCGGGCCGGTCTCCGAGGTTCATCAGTTCTTGCGCTTGCCGTCCATGGAGGCCCGGCGAGATCGCGAACGCGGTATCCATTCGGACGACACCGGTGTCGAAGTCCAGCTCGGGCACGCCTTCGAGGCACCCGGTTGGACATTCTTCGATGCAGACGCGGCAACCTTTGCAGTAGTCGACGAGAATCTTGTAAAGGCCGTTCGACCGCTCTGGGCGCGCGATGCACGGTTCCGGACAGACGAGATAGCAGTTGTCGCAGGCGTTACAAGTGCCGCAACTGAAACAGCGTCCGGCCTCCTCAACTGCTTGCTCTTCCGAAAATGCCTGGATCACTTCGTCCTGCGTTTTGCGCCGGCTGGTTGGCGGCAACAATTCCTGCTGCACGCGCGGGAAGTGCGGGAAGTACGTCATGTTCATGCGATTCAAGTCGAAGATGACGTCGACAGGGATGGTGCGCGTCTGCAATTTTTCACCGCGCATCACTTTATCGAGATTGAAGGCGACGCGCTTGCCATCGCCGACGGCGTTGACGACCATCAACGGCTGACCTGCGCCAAGTTGCACGATGTCGCCTGCGGCAAAAAAGTTCGTGTCGCCGAGGCGGCCGAACTTGTCGATCTTGATGGTGCCGCGCTCGGTCTTGAATTCAGCGGGCAGCCATGCGAGCGAAGAATGTTGCCCGACCGCGATGATCACGTTATCAACAGCGAAACGCTGAGCAGGAGCCTGGCGATCGACCGTGATCGGCGAAGCGTTGATGGCTCCGGAGAATTTCGCCGGATGCAGTTGCAATGCCTCAACCTTGCCTTCGCCAATCACCGCGGTCACGGCCAGGCCGTGCATCAGTTCCACGCCTTCTTCCATCATGTCGTGCAGGTCTTCGGCGACACACGGCAACTCCTGAGGATTTCCTTCCACTGTGATCATGGTTACTTCAACAGCGCCTTGGCGCAGCGCTTCGCGGGCGCAATCGATGGCAGTGTTTCCTCCGCCGATCACGGCGACGCGAGCGCCGATCTTCACTTTTGACGTTCCCATGCCGATGTCGCGCAGGAAGGGAAGTCCGTAAAGCACGCCGGTTTTGTTCTCGCCTTCGGCCTTCACGCTGTTCGGTTCGGTAAGCCCAACGGCCAGCACGCAGGCGTCGTAATCCTTTTTCAGGTCGTCCCAGGTGACGTCTTTACCGACATCGACGTTGGTCTTGATTGTGATGCCTAGTTGTTCGAGTCGTTCGATTTCGCGATCGAGAACGTCCTGAGGAAGAACCCAGTCGGGAATACCGCCGCGATTGAGTCCGCCGGCCTTCGGAGATTTCTCAAGGATCGTCACTGCATAGCCGAGCCGCGCAAGCTGATACGCGGCGCTATGCCCGGCGGGACCTGAGCCAACGACTGCGACTTTCTTGCCGTTCGACCTTCCAGGCTTCACGACATCGTTGGTCAGCGCTTGTCCTAGATCACCAAGAAAGCGCTCGACCGCGCGAATCGAAATTGCCTCATCGTACTTTCCACGGTTGCAGGCTTGCTCGCACGGGTGGTAGCAAACGCGGCCCGTGACCGAGGGGAACGGCATGTCTTCCTTGATGAGCGCATAAGCGTCCAGATATTTGCCGCGCTTCACCAGGTCGAGATAGCCCTGAATTTTTTCGTTGGTTCCGCAAGCGTTGTTGCAGGGTGGAAGCTTATCGCGATAAACCGGCCGAATGGCGCGCCAGTTGCCGGTTGGGAACAGGTCTTGGCCTTTTTCCTGCGAGGGTGCTGGAGTGATGCCGGCGAATGGGACTTTAAGCCAATCGGGGATGTGTGTATTTTTTGTCGACATGGAATCCTTCCTAAACGGCCACTGGATTCAGCGGCATAATCTGTAAGTGTTCGAGTGCCATATGGAATGCGGTCTTGTTCGCGATCATGGGTTCGATGGTTTCCATCTTCACGATGCCTGTAGTCTTGACTACCGCGGCAATCAGCGGAGCGGCGATATCGGGCGCAATTGATTTATTGCGTTCGGCGGCGCCTTCGGTCGAAAGACGGTCGAGACCAAGTTCGCCCAGCCGGTAATACAGCCATTTGTGATCGGCTAAATGCGCGGCGTCGACGCAGACGAGTTGCGCAAGCCGCTCCGCGCCGGGCACGAAGCGAATCATGTAGTCGGGCGTGTAGTGCGTGTTGATCACCAGCGTTCCGCCGGGAGGCATGCCGCGCATGTAATCCCAACCTTTGACCATGGTTCCTTCGACCAGAACGACGATGTTGGGGTGGTCGTTTTCGTAAGTCAGTTCGTTCTCGAGGATCTGATCGCTCACGCGGCAATATTTGCGCGTGGGGGCGTTCGTGCGGTCGGGATTATCAACGTAGTTTTCCATCGCCTGCGCGTACTTGCCCTCGATGCGGGCGGACGCGGAGATGGAATTGACGATGTCGCGGCCTTCTTTGTCCATGATGATGCCGCGCGTCCAAACTGTGAGTTCCGTGTAAGCCATAATCAAACCTCGTCGTTACAAAGTTGCTTAGAACTTTACTTAGTCAGATCCATCTGGGCACAAAGCCGCAGTCTTATCGGCCAAAGCGCTCGCTGATTTCAATTGCTCGTGATCACAATGCTCTGGATCGAGAACCGCCAGGAAATCGTTTCGCAAAACCGTGAAGGGCGCGCGACGGCGGCCATTCTGAAATTCTACGATTGCAGAGAGCGTCGCCTTCTTGCACAGGCTCTCGATGTCAGCGCCCGTGCAGCCTTCCATCCGTGCGGCGAATTCCTCGAAATCAACATCGGGTGCGAGCGGTACACGGCGGCAGCAAAGCCGCATGATCGTCGCGCGCTCTTCCGCGCTGGGCTTGGCGAACGGGAGTATATAGTCGAAGCGCCCGCTTCGCAACAGCGCCGGGTCGATGCGCTCGGGACGATTGGTCGCCGCCAGCAGGATCACGCCTTTCACGTCGCGCAAGTTGTCGATCTCACGCAGAAGCTGGCTGAGAATTCTTTGATATATATCACTGCCGAATTGATCGGAGCCGAACTTCGGAGCGATCGCGTCAATCGTGTCGAAGAACAGGATGCAGGGCGCGGTCCGTCTCGCCTTCTTGAAAACTTCACGCAGCGCTCGTTCGGATTCGCCCAACCACTTCGAATACAGTTGCGGACCGTCGATAGCGATGAGCGGAACTTGTTTTTCACCGGAGAGAGCGCGCGCCATCGCCGTCTTTCCGGTTCCCGAAGGACCGGTGAACAGGATGCCTCGCGGCGGCGCGAGTCCAACCTGCTCGTAGATTTCGTCGTGCATGTGCGAGTGCTCGATTACGCCGTCGAGCAAGCGCTTCACCTGGCTGAGACCTCCGAGGGATGCGAACGTCGAACTGCTCTTCTCGATAAAGAATTCGCGGGTCGCGCTGGGCTCGACTTCCTTCAAGCCGGCGAGAAAGTCTTCGCGCGTTACCTGTAGCGACGCGAGATCGGCAGAGGCAGCGCTATCCGCCGCGAACGGGACGGCTGAGAGAAAGCCGCGCAACGCAATCATGCCAACTTCCTGGCCCAGGGCCTCGAGATCGGCACCGACGAATCCGTGAGTATGTTCAGCGATTTCGTAGAGGTCGACATCGGGCGCGAGCGGCATGGCTCGAGTGTGAATGCGTAGAATTTGCAGCCGGGCTTGCGTGTTGGGAACACCGATTTCGATTTCGCGATCGAAGCGGCCCGGACGCCGCAGCGCGGGGTCTAAAACTTCGGGGATATTTGTCGCGCCGATGACGATGACCTGGCCGCGCGCCACAAAACCATCCATCAAACTGAGAAGCTGGGCCACGACTCGCTTCTCGACTTCACCAGCGACATCGGTGCGCTTGGGAGCGACCGCGTCGATCTCGTCGATGAAGAGAATCGCAGGGGCGTGGCGCGCCGCTTCCTCGAAGACTTCGCGGAGCTTGGCCTCACTCTCTCCGTAAAACTTGCGCATGATCTCAGGGCCGTTGAGGTGAATGAAGTGCACACGGCTTTCGGCCGCGACGGCGCGAGCCAGCAGGGTCTTACCTGTGCCCGGCGGACCGTACAACAGCACGCCTTTCGGCGCGAGAATTCCCAGCCGCTCGAAGATGCGCGAATGCTTCAGCGGCAGTTCGACCATCTCGCGCACTCTTGCGACTTCACGCTCGAGCCCACCGATGTCTTCGTAGGAAACAGACGGCGCACGTGCCGCCGTTTGCTCGCCTTCCACCACGCGAATGTCAGTGCGTGGGCCGATCACTACCGGGCCCGACGGAATCGTACGCACAACCTGGAAGTTCACCGCCTTCGCAAACGTTGGCACTCGCACGACCGAGCCCGCAATGACCGGCACATCCAAAAGATCTTCGAGCATGCGGTCGGGCGCGATGGTCGCGGGCGCGGCTCCGACCCATAGCGGGGCGAGGCGCAC
>JBEKJF010000365.1:0-5229 GCA_050011375.1 Candidatus Sulfotelmatobacter sp. | reverse complement strand
TCAACAGGCGCGAACCTGCACAGCAAACCTGCCCCTGGTTGAACCAGATTCCGTCGACCAGGCCCTCGACTGCGCTATCCAAATCAGCATCATCGAAAATGATGAACGGAGATTTCCCTCCTAATTCGAGCGACAGACGTTTGTGAGTTGCAGCCGTGGCACTGCGAATCGCGCGCCCAACTTCAGTCGACCCAGTGAACGCAATTTTGTCCACGTCGGGATGTTTCACCAACGCCTCGCCGGTCGCTCCGTCTCCAGTCACAATGTTGACGACTCCAGCAGGCAATCCGGCTTCCTGGCACAACTCAGCAAACGCGATCGCGGTCAGCGGAGTGAATTCCGCAGGCTTCAACACCACCGTGTTTCCAGTGGCCAGAGCGGGAGCGATCTTCCACGCCGCCATGAGCAACGGAAAATTCCACGGAATAATCTGTCCAACAACGCCGCAAGGTTCGTACTCAGGAAATTCCTGCTCAAGAAGTTGCGCCCAGCCCGCGTGGTAATAAAAGTGCCGCGCCACCAGCGGAATATCGATATCGCGACTCTCGCGGATGGGCTTGCCATTGTCCATCGTTTCCAAAACAGCGAGAAGGCGCGCATGTTTCTGCACCAACCGCGCCAGAGCATATAAATAACGCGCCCGCACATGCGGCGTAAGCGCACACCATTTCGGATAAGCCGCGCGCGCAGCCTGCACAGCGGCATCGACATCCGCGGACGATCCTTGCGCAACAGAAGCCAGCTTCTCTCCGTTGGAAGGATCGACCGTATCGAAATATTCACCCGCAGCCGGCGCTTGCCACGCGCCGTTGATGAAATGCCCGAAGCGATGAACGTGACGCTCCAGCCACGCTTGCGCTTCTTTCGGATCCTCCGGAGCGGGACCGTACTCCATCGCTACAAATTTTTCAGCAATGCTCATGTCGGTTGGCTCGATTCTTCCGTTTCCAGCAACCACATCGGCAACTACGCGATGGGATGTCGATACTCCGCCGAATAACGCCCGGTCGCGTGATGCTCCAATTGCCGCTCGATGTCGCCCAACAATCCGCTCGCGCCGAAGCGAAATAATTCTGCGCGCATCCACGATTGCCCGAGTTCTTCCTTCATCATGGCCAGCCAGTCGGTCGACTGCTTGGCCGTGCGAATCCCGCCGGCAGCCTTGAAACCGACAGCCATCCCAGTGCGCTCACCATATTCGCGAATCGCGCGAGTCATCACTAAACCAACCGGCAACGTTGCGTTGGTAGCCTCTTTGCCGGTCGAGGTCTTGATGAAGTCGGCCCCCGCCATCATGGCTACCACGCTGGCGCGCGCCACATTGCGCAGGGTTAGAAGATCGCCGGTTGCAAGAATTACCTTCATGTGCGCGCCGCCGCAGGCCTGTTTGAAAGCGGCAATCTCGTCATACAGTGCCTGCCAGCGACCGCCAAACACATGCGCGCGCGTGATCACCACATCGATCTCGTGCGCGCCCGCCTCCACCGAGCGCCGAATCTCCGCGACTCGTTCGGCCAGTGGCGATAGACCCGCCGGAAATCCCGTCGACACTGCGGCGACATGCACGCCGCTTCCTTCCAAAGCATGCAACGCAGTTTCAACGAACACGTGATAGACGCAAACCGCGGCGACCTTCACCTCGAGTTCTTCGATTCCAAGCTTCTGCACAAGATCCTGCTGGACCGGATGCCGCGCCTTCGCACACAGACGGCGCACTCGCTCGTCCGTGTCGTCGCCGGAAAGCGTTGTCAGATCCATGCAGGTGATCGCCCGCAGAAGCCATGCCGCCTGCCATTCCTTCTTCACGGTTCGCCGCGCGGTCTGCGTCTGGGCGCGGCGTTCCACAGCGCTGGTGTTCACGCGAACTTCCTGCACCCAGTTCAGATCGAGTGGGATTCCAGAATTTTGTAAGAGTGGCCGCCCGCCAAGAGTTGCAATCGCGTTTCGAGCATGAGGCTCAATGCGACGAGCCTGTCCACGAATTTCGTGGGCTGCTCCGGGATGGTTGTGATCGATTGGCATTTCGCCACACTCTACGGCACGAGGCCGGGCCGCCTTGCGCAGTAACCGACGTGCGCAGTAATTGTACGGCAGGAAATCCCGCAGCGCGAGGCTGCTGTGCATGCTTAACCCCGGCCCCATCCAACCGCGTCCAAGAAAAGCCGATGATTCGTGCAGCCAGGGTTTACAATTGCCCTCGATTTCGCCGGATTGCCGCGAAACCATTCCCGATATGCGCACGAAAATATTGCCCGCTAACGTTTCGGCACAATTGCTGCGGTCTGCGAAGAAGGTCATGAAGAACGCGCACGCGCCTTACTCGAAGTTCCGCGTAGGCGCTTCCGTCCTGCTCTCGAACGGCAAAATCTTTTCGGGTTGCAACGTCGAAAACGCTTCCTACGGAATGACCAACTGCGCCGAGCGCACCGCAATTTTCACGGCTGTGGCCGCGCTCGGCCCGAAAATCGAGATTCGCGCCGTCTCCGTAGTCAATGATCACGGAGTGCCCTGCTCGCCCTGCGGCGCATGCCGTCAGGTAATTTACGAATTCGGTCCCGACGCGACAATCTTCTTTCAGAGTGCCGACGGACCGAAACAAGCTCACATCACCGAACTTCTTCCAGAAGGATTCCGCCTACAGTGAATCCAACTTCGCCTTCGACGCAAAGCTTTCGCGCCATCGATGTGATTCGCAAAAAGCGCGACGGCGGTGAGTTGTCGCAAAACGAAATCGAGTCTCTGGTGAACGCCTACACGCGCGGCGATATTCCCGACTATCAAGTCTCAGCCTGGCTGATGGCGGTGGTGTTGCGCGGAATGACTCGTTCCGAAACCGCCGCGCTTACCGACGCAATGCTGCGCTCGGGCGAAGTGCTTGATCTCTCGTCGCTGCCCGGCAAGAAAGTGGACAAGCATTCGACCGGCGGCGTGGGCGATAAAACTTCGCTTGTGCTCGCCCCACTTGCTGCCGCCGCCGGCGTGGTCGTCCCCATGATCAGCGGACGCGGCCTCGGGCATACCGGAGGCACTCTAGACAAGCTCGAAGCGATTCCCGGCTTCAACGTAAATCTTCCCGTTGCTGACTTTCGCCGCGTGCTCGCGACTTGCGGTTGCTGCATGATTGGTCAGACCGCCGAAATCGCTCCTGCGGACCGCAAGCTTTACGCGCTGCGCGATGTGACCGGAACCGTGGAAAGTCCATATCTGATCTGTGCCTCCATCATGAGCAAGAAACTTGCGGAGGGCATCGACGCGCTTGTGCTCGATGTGAAGACCGGCTCCGGCGCGTTCATGAAGAACGAGAAAGACGCTGCCTTTCTCGCCGAGCTGATGGTTGAGACCGGTGAGCGGATGGGCAAAGAGGTGATGGCGCTCATCACAGATATGGATCAGCCTCTAGGAAACATGATTGGCAATGCACTTGAAGTCGTCGAAGTGGTCGAGGTCTTACGCGGCGAAGGACCAGAAGATTTGCGCCAGCTTTGCCTCGAACTAGCCGGATGGATGCTGCATCTGGGCGGAGTGTCTGATACGGTCGCCGAAGGAAAAGAGCAAAGCGAGAAACTGATCGCTTCCGGCAAAGCGCTCGACAAGTTTCGCCAGATGGTGGAATTGCAGGGCGGAGATCCACTAACGATCGACGACCCGAAGAAACTTCCGCACGCAAAACATACTATGACGGTCTCTAGCCCAAGAAGTGGATATGTCGCAACTGTGCAGTGCGAACAGATCGGCACTGCCTGTGTCATTCTCGGCGGAGGCCGCGAACGCAAAGAAGATTCGGTCGACCCTGCGGTGGGAATCGTACTCCATAAGAAAGTCGGCGACGCTGTGTCCGCGGGCGACCCGCTCGCTACGATCTACTACAATGCGGAAGCGCGTGCCGCTCGTGCGAGGCAGTTGCTTGAAGAGAGTTATCGGATTGCCGATGCGCCGGCGCACGAGAAACGGCCGTTGATTCATCGCGTGATCGGAAAACCCGGAGAGAAAAACTGAATGGGACGCTTCACTGGAATCCTCGGCCTCTTCACCATGCTGGCGTTGGCCTACGCGTTCTCCACCAATCGCCGCGCCATTCGCCTGAAAACCGTGGCCTGGGGCCTGGGCTTGCAGTTGGCCTTCGCAGTTATAGTGCTCAGGGTCGACGCTGGACGTCGCGCTTTTTCCGCGGCCGGCAACGTCGTGAGCCGCTTGCTCAGCTACTCTTACGTCGGCTCGCAATTTGTTTTCGGCGACCTCGGGAAGCAAGGTTCGTCACTCGGCTTCTATTTTGCTTTCCAAGTTCTTCCCACTATTATTTTCATCTGCGCATTTTTCGCTGTGCTTTATCACTTCGGCGTGATGCAGTTCATCATCAAACTCGCCGCGTGGGTCATGACCCGCGTGATGGGCGCGAGCGGCGCGGAGTCGCTCAACATTGCGGCCAGCATTTTCATGGGACAAACCGAAGCCCCTGTGACCATCCGCCCATTTCTGCCCGACCTCACGCACTCGGAACTCATGACAGTGATGACCAGTGGCATGGCTCACGTTTCCGGCGGAATCATGGCGGCCTACATTGCATTCGGCATAGAACCCAAGCACCTGCTAAGCGCCGTGATCATGACCGCGCCGGGAACTCTTTTGATGGCGAAGATGCTCGTGCCCGAAACTGAGCAGCCTAAAACTGCAGGCCGCGTTGTAATGCCTGAAGGCGAAGAGGAAGCTGAGAAAGAAGAAAATCTGTTGGGCGCGATCGCGCGAGGTACGACCGACGGCCTGCACATGGCTTTAAACATCGCGGCCATGCTAATCGCATTTTTGGCTTTGATCGCGTTGGCGGACGGAATTATGGGCGGAATTCATCACTGGATATCGTGGTTTCCCGAAAGTCTGGAAAAGATTTTTGGAGCGGTGTTCGCTCCGGTGGCATGGGTGATCGGCGTCCCTTGGCGCGACTGCGGTGTGATTGGAACTTTGCTCGGCACGCGCATGGTGCTGAATGAACTCGTCGCGTTTTCCATGCTCGGCCCGATGAAAGCGGCGCTCGATCCGCGCTCTTTCACGATCGCCACATTTGCTCTATGCGGCTTCGCGAATCTCAGCTCCATCGGAATTCAGATTGGCGGCATCGGGGCGCTCGCGCCTAATAAGAAAAGCGAACTGGCGCGACTCGGAGTTCGCGCGATGCTGGCCGGGACCATGGCGAACCTGATGTCGGCGTCCATCGCGGGCATGTTGCTCTAGTCC
>JBEKJF010000364.1:0-5233 GCA_050011375.1 Candidatus Sulfotelmatobacter sp. | reverse complement strand
CGGATGTGGGACAATCTTCACGCGTCAAACCACTTCGCACGCCGAACAATCAAGAATTGGAGATGCTTCTTGGAAATGCCCTGCCCACTACGATCACGATTGCTGGCTGGCCTGGCTTTACTCATCAGCCTTTGCGCGCCGCTGTGCGGCCAAACTTTGCCCAAGGCTCCGGGCGCGGAAATATTTTCTCTGACGCCGGTAGTGGGCCGCTTTACCGAGCCGGCGATTGCGGTCAATCCGAATAATCCGCAGCAGGTGGTTGCGGTTTTTCAGGATAACGCTCACGCCTCTTATTCTCAGGATGCAGGGCACACCTGGCACGGGGCGGAAGGCGTTGCCTCGGCGAACTACCGCACGTCGGGCGATGTGTCGACGACCTTCGATAATCAAGGGCACGCATTCATCTGTTACATCGCGTTCGACAAGCTTGGGACATTCAACTATTGGGGGCACGGCGCAACGCGCAACGGAATCTTTGTGCGGCGCTCGCTCGATGGCGGCAAGACGTGGGAGTCGAAGCAAATCACGGTCAGCGAGTTTGCCAGCGATCCGGGAATTCCGTTTGAAGATAAACCTTACATCGTCGCGGACAATGCTTCGTCAATCGGCGCCTCGGGAGTTGGCACTTCGAGAAGCGGCAAGAGTCCATACGCTGGAAATCTCTACATCGGTTGGACGCGGTGGACGCTGACCGGTTCGGAGATGCTGGTATCGCGGTCGACCGACGATGGGGAAACGTGGTCGAAGCCGGTCGAGGTTGATCGGCATCCGGGGCTGCCGCGCGACGACAACGGAGCTGCCGAAGGATTCGCCGGCGCGGTTGGCCGGGATGGCCGCCTGTACGCCGTCTGGAGCCAGGACAACGACGTAATGTTTACGACTTCGCGCGACGGCGGAAAAACATTTTCGCGCGCGCGTGGCATTCTGCACACAGCTCCCATTATGTTTGCCATCGATACGCTCGAACGCGCCAATGGCTTTCCGCAGATTGGTATTGATCCCAGAAACAACGACCCGCGAAGCGGCCGGCTCTATGTGACCTGGAGCGATTACCGCAACGGCGATCTCGACGTTTTCTGTGCGACCTCGACCGACGGCGGGAAAAAATGGAGTGAGCCCGTGCGGGTGAATGATGATGCGGTACACAATGGTGCGGAGCAATTCTTTCAGTGGCTCGCGGTCGATCCCGTGGATGGCTCGGCTAACGTTGTTTTTTATGACCGGCGCGGAGATCCGAAGAATCGGAAGCAGACTGTGACGCTGGCGCGCTCAACCGATGGCGGACAATCGTTTAAGAATTATGCGTGGACCACCGAGCCGTTTGAAGCGGGCGGAGTTTTCTTTGGAGACTATTCGGGAATCGGCGCGTTCGGCGGGCGTGTCTACGGGATTTGGACTGAGGAACCGGCAGTGGTTGCGGAGGCTGGGAATAAAGCCGAGGCCAAACCGGAGACTCAGGCGGAAACGAAGCCTGAGGCCGCTCCTCGCAAGCGCGGGACGGTCATTAAAGTCGGAGTCGCGGATTTCGCACCGGCTGCGAGGTAGAACGGCTCGGACCGGGAACCAGCAACCTCGAGGATGGAGTCAGAGTCAACGTCAAAGGCAGCGGGCAAGAGTGCCCGCTCCACACGTCACGCTTTTTGCGCTTCGCGCTTTAGCGCGCGGTCTAGGGTTTGATCGAGAGCGGATTTCGCGCTCTCGTATTCCGATTGCGAAATCTGGCCTTGCCTGCGTTCGACTTCCAGCTGGAAGAGTTCTTCTTTCAAGGCATCGAGAAGCATGGACGCGGGACGTGCTGCCGCCGCTGGCCGAACGTTTGGAGTTCCAAGCGTTGGCGCGGGCCCGTACTCATCATCATCGAAATGCACAGGCGTTCCCATGGGCGAAGCAGCTTTCAGGCGCGCCATCTTGCGGTTGGCGGATTGTTGCCGCACTGCCACGAAAATGCCGCCTACAATCAACGCCGCGGCGATGCCTCCGAGAATGTACCAGCGATATTTTTGCAAAGGGTCGGGAGCGTCGATGGGCGGGCCGAGTCCTCCGCCGGGCCGGCTGGTCTTGTCGCCTGCTTCACCTTTCGCGGAGTCGGCTTCCTGTGAGCCTTGAAGCATGCCTACGCCGGAAATTTTGAAGGCCAAGTTCTCGCCTTGTGCGGTATTCGAAGCTACCTGAACGACCGCGTCAGGTTCCTGCGGATAGGGCGTTGATTTGAATCCTGCGGAATCGTTGGCGGCGGTGAACTGCATCGCCTTGGGCATCATCACGACGAAGTGCTCCGTGGGATACAGCGACTTGGGATCCAGATTTGCGCTTCCCGTGTAAGGAAGCTCGTAGGCTACCTCGAAGCGTGTCTGTCCCGGCCGCAAAGGGAAGATGAACGAATAGCGATTTTTCTCGCTTTGCGGCACCGGAGCGGACTTCAGCGGATTGCCGCCTTCGGTGGTGGCGCTGGCTGAATCTGGAATGATCGTCGCTCCCTCGGGAATGTAGAACTCAAGGTTGCGGTCGTTCATCTGGGTGCGCGGAGGCTTCGATTTATTCTGCACGAAGAACTCGCGCACGATCTCGAGGCGTCCCTGTTCCGCCTGAAGGCGCACGATGTCTGCGACCAAATCGATGCCAGGAATCTTTTTCGCGGCGTCAAAAACCTCGAGTTCCACGGACGTGGTTCCGGGGGGCGCCATGCGATGGTACGTAACGCCTTGATGGATGGTGCGCACGAGGTGCGGCGATTTGTCGTCGTCGAGTTTGAAACTGAACTTGCCTTTGGCGTCGGTCTGGGTGCGGCCGGCTTCGTCCATGCCCTCGCCGAGTTTGAGCAGGACTACATCGTCCCCGGCGGAGGGCTTGCCGGTGGTGGAGTTCTTGACTGTGCCGGTGAGAGTTTGAGCGGCGGCGAGGGAGGTGAGCAGGAGGATGGCTGCGAGGGCTTTTCCGTAAGCTGGAGGAAACGCCAACCGAGAGTAAAGAGAGAACTCCTTGCGAGGGCGCAGGTTGGTGCCGGCACGGTAGGGGTCCTTCGACTGCGTGGAAACTTCGCTTCGCGAAGCTTCCACTCCGCTCAGGATGACAGGCGTTGATTTCAATTTCGCGTTCCTCTTTGTGTCGCGGGATTTTCCAGGCGGGCGATCTCGGCCAAGATGGTGGCGGCCTCGTCCTGCAAAGAGGACTTCAGCGATGCGTAGTCGGCGTCCGGTACCTTGCCCGCTTTGTATTCGAAGTTGAGATCGCGCAGGTTCTCGTAAACGGCATCTTTGCGTTCGCGAAGATAACTGGCGCGGGTTTTCTCCGGACCGAGAAAAAGCCTTCCGGGCAGGTAGAAAACATAAACGAGCGTTGCGATGGTGAGCAGAGCGCACAGGAAAAGCGAGTCGTTCACAGGTCAGTCTCCTTGCGAGCCTGATCGCGGAACTGATCAAGTTCGGCGCCGTGAACGGGGTGCAGGCCGTCGGCGAGGGCGGGCGCGGGACGATTCTTCCAGGCGCGAATTACCAGCACCATCAAGCCGAAGCCGAAGAACAGCGCGGCGAAGGGAATGATATAGGCGACGCGGTCGAAACCCTTGGCGGTGGGAGCCGCGAGAACCGTTGGCCCGTATTTCTGTACGAAGGATTGCTCGACCAGGCTGTCGCTGTCTCCGCGCGTGACTGCGGCTTGCAGTTCGTTGCGCATGCCGTCAGAGGCGGGGCAGCCGACGTGATTGCATTCCAGAAGAATCTGGTTGCAGCCGCAGATGCACATCATCTGATGGCCGATTTCGTTGAAGCGCGTGGCCGGGTCGCCCGCGCCGACGAGCGCGAAGACAGCGGCGCACAACAGGATGATCTGCGCGGCCCGGCGGTGTTTCGTCTTGAGTTTCGAGTTCGTCATTGCCTCCAATCAGGTCTTCGGTCCTAACCCTGATCCCTATCCCCTCATCCCTCTAACATCAATCTCCTGTTACCGCGGGAGCAGTTTCCAGCCTTGCCGGCGCTGGCACTCGCACCGGCGCTGGCGCGTTTGGAATCAGGGCTAGAACGGTTCCGATCAGCATGATCCAGACGCCCATCCAGATCCACATTACCAGCGCATTCAGGTGAGCTTTGATAATCGGCTCACCCTTCTCGTTCTGTCCTTCGAAAACCAGGTAGAGATCTTCGTTGAGGCCCGATCGAATGTCGGGCTTGGTCGAGGCCTGCTGGCTGGCTTTATAGAATTCACGCACCGGCGTCATGGTGTCGATCTTCTTGTCACCCCGGTATACGTCGAGAATGGCCCATTCACTGGCCTTGTTGGGACTGTCGTCCTGCGTGTAGGAGCGGCAGATCAGGGTGTAGGGACCGATGTCCATCTTGTCGCCGTTGGCCATCGCCTGCTCTTTGTCGACATTGAAGGCGGCGCCGGCGAAACCGATAATCACCACCACCACGCCGAAGTGGACGATGTACCCGCCATAGCGGCGTGTGTTGCGGTGCGTGAGCTGCACCATCGACGCGAACATGCCCTGGCCAGTGTGTCTTGAGATGACGCGGCCGCCGCGGTAGAACTCGCTGGCGACAGTGAGGGTCACGAGCACAGAAAGCGCAATTGCCATCAGCGAATAGAAGTAAGAGATGTCCTGCCAGGGCTTGAGACCGAAAGGCGAACCCCAACTCTGGGGCGTGATCATCAGAAAAACCGCGACAGCAATGGCGCCGATCGTCGGCCACATGAAGTTGCGCTTCAGGCTTTCGAGCGAAGTCTTGCGCCAAGCCAGAAGTGGTCCCAAGGCAGTGAGGATCAGAAGCAGCAGAGCTACAGGAATAGCGACGCGATTGTAAAACGGCGCGCCCACTGTAACTTTATTGCCTTGTACAAGCTCGGAGATTTTTGGAAACCAAGTCCCCCACAGCACGGTGAAGCAGAGCAGAACGAAAAGCAAATTGTTGAACAGGAAGCTCGATTCGCGCGACACCAGCGACTCGAGCTTGTGTTCGCTCTTCAGGTGCGATTTGTTCTTGAAGAAGAAAAACAAGAATACGGCCAGCGTGATACAGAGAAACCATGCAAACCAGTCTCCGATCGACGATTGCGCGAACGCATGAACGGAGCTGATGATGCCGCTGCGGGTCAGGAACGTCCCAAGAATCGCAAGCCAGAATGTGGCGAAGACCAGCCACATATTCCACATCTTCAACATGCCGCGTTTTTCTTGCATCATGACCGAATGCAAAAACGCGGTGCCCGTGAGCCATGGCATGAGCGAAGCGTTCTC
>JBEKJF010000363.1:0-5240 GCA_050011375.1 Candidatus Sulfotelmatobacter sp. | reverse complement strand
TGGACCCGCGACCAACTGACTGCCGAGCATCACGAATGGCTCTACGCATTGCCGCAAGGCCCGCTTTCGCTCGAAGGTTTTCCCGAAGCGAATCTGGTGCACGGCTCGCCCGGAGACGAAGACGTCTACATAGTCTCGATCGGCGATGCGCTGGTTCCGTTACTCGCGCTGCCCACCCCATTAACTTTCTTCGGCCACACTCACCTGCAGGGTGGATTCTTCGCCGACGACAACAGCGCCGACGGCTTCCGTCCCGAATACCGCACGGTTGGCCAAGCCGAGTCGATCTCGCTCCAACTGAAGCAAGGCACGCGTTACCTGATCAACCCAGGCTCGGTGGGGCAGCCTCGCGACGGAGATTGGCGCGCCGCTTTTGCCCTGTTCGATACCGAAGCGCAGCTGATTCAGTTTCACCGCATTCCCTACAACCTGAAAGCCGCGCAGGACCGTATACTTTCCGCCAACCTGCCCGCGCGCCTAGCGACTCGATTAGCCGCGGGACGCTAGGGTAAAAACATTGTTCGCATGAAATCCTGTCATCCCGCTTGTAAAGTCCTGTCATCCCGAGCAACGCGAGGGATCCTGGTGTTTGCTTGCAGCGGCAGTCGTTGCCGTCGCCGGCAAACACCAAGATCCCTCGCGTTGCTCGGGATGACAATTTGTAGAAACGAGCGAACGTGGGATTCAATCCGCACGTTGTAAACTCGACTCCATGCTCTATCCTCGCAGCGCCGGAACCCAGCCGCTCTTCTCAAACCGTGAAGACTCTCGCGAAACGCCCGCCCAATACCTGATCGCCCACAGCGATGGCGGCGCTCGAGGCAACCCCGGCCCCGCCGGCTATGGAGTAGTGATCCAGGATCAGTCCGGGAAAAAAGTGGCCCATCTCAGCGAATACCTCGGCCACCAGACCAACAATTTCGCTGAGTACCAGGGCTTGATCGCGGCTCTGGAATACTCGCTCGAGCACGGCCCCAAAGCGTTGAAGCTGATCAGCGATTCCGAGTTGCTGGTCCGCCAGATCAAGGGAATCTACAAAGTCAAGAATCCCACGCTGAAAGATCTGCACGGCCGCGCCAAAGAATTGATCGCGCAACTGGAGTGGTTTTCGATCGGCCACGCCCTGCGCGAACACAATCAGGACGCCGACCGGTTAGCGAACGAAGCCATGGACAAAGGCATGGGAAGAGGAGCAGTACGCGTTGACACATCTCATGTGGGGACGGCCGCCTCGGCTGTACAGCGAAGCGGAGCGAGCCTGCCCGCGAATGTTCACGCTGGCAATGAAGCGAGAGAACTGGAAGGCGTTATCCGCAACGGAGTAGTGGAACTAACGAACGGCAAACTTCCCGAAGGCACGAGGGTGCAAGTCCGAGCCAAGAAGTAGGAGTGACCGAGCCGGAAGCCGATTTACTCCGCCGCCGAAGTATGGTCGTGCACAACCTTCCATTCCCCGGAAAGCTTTCGCAGCACCAGCGTGAACAACCCATGCGGCGTCTTGCCATCGGTCATGGTCAGCTTCCATGACCCGCGCACAAACGCCGAGTCCTGGCCCAGCACTACAACGCGCAGCCCCGAGAATTCCAGCTTTCCCATCTCGTGCCCCGGACTCCTATACGTCGCGAGATAACGATCCATCGTAGCCTGCCATCCGTCATGCTCGTTCGCGCCTGAGAAGAACGTAAGCTCCGGAGAATTCCAGTAGCCCGCCATGAAGCCTTCCAGGTCGTGCCGGTTCCAGGCTTCCTGCTGTATGCGCAACAACTTCTCGATCGCTTTCGCGTCGTTCCCATAGGTGCCCGATACGTCTTGGGCAAGCACCTGATTACTCGCCGTGAGAAGCGTAATTGCCAACCAGCAAGAGGAGAAAAAAAAGTAGAAGAGAAACCGGCCGCGCATGCAGACCTCCGAATTAACCTAACCCGAGCGCACCAGTTTCGCACGACGGGAGGCAATTACGGGAGGGATTTCGATTCGACCGGCAGTTCTTACGATTTACGCCCGGCCCTTTTTCACGGCGACCGCTTTCCCTGCAACTTCCCACGGCCGCTTCGGCCGATCCACCGGCGCCTTGTCGTCGTCTTTAAGCCGATCGTAATGGTAGGAATCGCTCACCGTGCCGAGCGATTCGTTGTAAAGGCTGGGCAGCCCTAGAGCGATCTTCAGTTCCTCGGCAAACGACTGCAGCGCTTTGAGGTGGTCGGCCGTCGCCGGCACTTCCGTCTTCGAATTCTTCAGGAACTGCTGATATCCGCGATTGACGAGCTTCGAAATCTCGCTGCCGATCAGGTACCCAGGATAGGCAAAGATCTTCACGCTATCCTCGGGCGTCTTCTGAATCGCCGCTGACACGTTGTATTTTCTCAGGAACACCCGCCCATTCGTGCCCGGCGCTTCCGTCACATCAAAACCGTGCTCGCGCAACCACGCCAGAGCGTCTTCGTAAGTTCGTGCTTCGATTGCTTTCGACATTTTTCTACGCTTCCAGTCTTACTCTTAGATGCAGCTCCGCACTAATTGTGCGTTACTTAATTTCGCGCTGCATCAAACTTGCAATTTGTTTCATCTAAAGACACCATACTACATAGCGTGTTTCAATCTTATTTGCATATTACGTTAGTCACGAGGGAATAGTTCAAGTATGGGTCAGAGTTCGGTCAAACTGGGGGAAACTTGTCCCGCGCATCATGCGCCGAAGCCAGCCGTTCCGCGCCCCGGGCTGAGTTTGCTCGACCGCATTGGCAACACTCCATTGCTTCGTTTTGACGAGCTCACCAGCCATCTTCCCGCCGTAACACTTTTGGGCAAGGCCGAATGGCATAATCCCGGCGGCTCGGTGAAAGATCGCGCCGCATCGAACATTGTTGCCGAGGGCCGGCGCAGCGGAAAGTTCAGCTCGGGCAAAACCCTGCTCGATGCCACCAGCGGAAACACCGGGATTGCCTATGCCATGCTGGGCGCGGCGGAAGGATTTCCGGTCACACTCTGCATGCCGCAGAATGTTTCCGCCGAGCGCAAAAAGATTCTGAGCGTCTACGGCGCAGACATTATTTATACCGACCCCGGCGACGGCTCCGACGGCGCCATCCGCGCGGCCCGGGAACTGGCCGCCAAGCATCCGGATTTATATTTCTACGCCGACCAATACTCCAACGACGCAAACTGGCTGGCTCACTATCACGGCACGGCCAACGAAATCTGGCAACAAACCCAAGGGCGGATCACTCACTTTGTCGCCATGCTTGGCACCAGCGGCACGTTCATCGGAACCACTCGGCGTCTGAAGGAACTCAATCCTACAATCCGCTGCATCACGTTGCAACCAGACTCCTCCTTTCACGGCATCGAAGGAGCCAAGCACATGGCGACAGCCATCGTTCCGAAAATCTACGATCCGACGCTGGCGGACGAAAATCTTGAGATCGCGACCGAAGACGCCTATGCTATGGCCCGCCGCGTCGCCCGAGAGTGCGGATTGCTCCTGGGAGTCTCAGCCGCAGCCGGCCTCGCCGGCAGCCTCAGAGTTGCGGAGCAACTTGACCTCAGCGAGAGGCAACCCGTTATTGTTACGATCCTGTGCGATTCCGGCGACAAATATCTGAGCGAGAGATTTTGGACGGAATAAGAACGCCCACCACGGAGACGCGGAGAAGAGCAAGGAACGATTTTACGCTGCGAACCCTCTGTTATGAATTGCTGAAATTGTATCTCTCCGTCCTCAGTGTCTCCGTGGTGGATTATGATTTTCTATGCTGAAACTCATCCAAGCAGACTATGCTGCCATCCGCCGTCACGGCGAAGAGACCTACCCCCACGAATGCTGCGGCATACTACTCGGCCGCACGAATGATGAAGGCACCCGCATTGTGACTTCAACCGCCCGCTGCGGCAACACTCGGACCGACTCACCCCAGAACCGTTACAACATCGATCCCGGTGAATTGGTGCGGATTCAACGCCAGGGCCGCGAGCGCGGTGAAGACATCATCGGTTTCTACCATTCGCACCCCGACCATCCGGCCCGCTGGTCGCAGACCGATCTCGCCGAAGCCCACTGGATCGGTTGCTCTTACGTGATCACCAGTGTGGAAAAGGGAAACGCTTCGCTGACAAATTCGTTCGAACTCACAGGTTCCGGCGAAGCTGATAAGAAGTTCCTCGACGAGACAGTGGAAATCGTTTGACGTCCAGTGCAGTTCGGCATCACTGGCAATTGTGACGCCGCTTGAGACTTCCGTGTCCACCAAGGCTTCTGCGTGATTTTCACACGCTGCCAAACCATCGCTGAAAAAGGTGAATACCGATCCTCCTCACGCGCAACCGCGAAAACCAGCGTCTGTAGCGGCTTCTGCGCGACTTTACCCGGGCCGCTGCACCAATTCCGGTCACCCGCCTGTGGACGCGCTGCACTCGGCTGAAAATACGTGAGTTACAAATGCAAACTTTTCATTGACTCTAAAAATAGAAAGAGTACAAACAGAATCGTTCTTGGACAGCTTCTAAAGTTTTTCCGGTTGGTGCAGCGTCCGGGACTCAAGCGTAGTCACCCTCATCACGCAAGTGACCAGGGAGGGCGAGCAAGGGTCTATAGCAAAGCGCTGGTCGAGGAGAACAAGAAGAAACGTCGAAGGCAAGATAGAGTTCCGAGGCGTTGGGTAGGTTTTTCCGGTTGGCGGTAAGCCCGGAGCCCGAGCGAAGATCGCGCGCAGCACCCCGCAAGGGAAGCTGCGATAGCAGGTCAAGCGAGGGTCATAAGCGAGCTACTGGCCGAGACGAATGGACCCAACACCACCTCGGAACTCTTAATTTTTGTGCGCTCCAAATGGTTGATGCCCGACGCGACGTTCCTCACAGCAATCTCCTGCCTTACTGGATCGCGACAATCACCTTCGCATTATGCGTCACTCCGTTCGCTGTTCCTGTAACCACCACGCTGTAGGTGACCAGAGTCGGAGGAGGACTCGACTGCGATATCGTTACCGTCGAGATCGTCGAAGCTCCTCCGCCGCCGCAACTGGTCGTTAACATGGCCGCAAAAAGGCAGAAGCCTGGCAGTGAGCTCTGCCTCAGCTTGCGCCGCGCCTGACCGCCTACAAAAATGAGACCAAATGCGAGCATCCCCGTCGCCATTACCCAGCCAGATCGGCTCGGTAGCATCGGCGTCGCAGCGCCCGAGGTCTTCGCTGCCGCTGTAATCGTGAGTGTCGCCGTTGTCTGACCGTTCACCGCCACGGTCGATG
>JBEKJF010000362.1:0-5258 GCA_050011375.1 Candidatus Sulfotelmatobacter sp. | reverse complement strand
TTATTTCGAAATCATATTTCTCCGCGACTTCGAGGGCAAACGGATCGCCAGTCACGAGCGCGCACGATGGGCGCTGCGGCCAGGCGGCAATCGCGGCGACAACATCTTGCAGCATGGCCTGTGCCAGTTCCGTGCGCGCGGGTTGATCAAGCACCGCAGCGAGCCGTTGCTTGGCCGCCGACAGATTCTTGACGGGGATGAGAATCACGGCTGCTCGACGGCGGTACGCGCTACTGATTTTTCGGACGCGGCCTCGGTCGCAGGCGATTGCTCGGAAAGCAGTCCACTAATCGCGTGCGAAAGAACGGTGCGAGCGAGCGCGGCCCGGTCTTCTACGGTCCGCATGATGGTTTGCGCGCACTGCACCTGCAGACCGTTTTGACGAAGCGCCTCCGCCGCGCGTGCATCGCGCGTGTCGCAAACGAGAAGATCGAGAAAATCTTCGTATGCTTTGGCCACACCGGCGATTGAGCAAGGCAAACCTTGCGCGGTCATCAGAATTCCTGCCGGGCCTGCAACGGCGGCGTTTCCAATGATCGGACTCACCGCAGCCACTTTGCCGCGCGCGCTGCGCAGCGCATCGAGAATCCCCGGCACTGAAAGAATCGGTCCGATGCTGGTGATGGGATTGCTCGGAGCGATGATGACCGCGTCGGCGGAGAGGATAGCCTCAATCACTCCCGGCGCCGGCTCGGCGTCGGAGGAACCGGCGAATCTGACCGAGTTCACAGGGTCTTGATACCAGCGCTGCACGAAATATTCTTCGAAACTCAGTTCGCCGGAAGGCGTGTCCACACGGGTCTCAACGCGCGAATCGCTCATGGGAAGCACGCGAGCCTTCACTCCCAGCTTTTCGCAGATGGTCGATGTCGCTTCAGAAAGCGTTTTGCCCTCGGCCAGCAGGCGCGAACGCAACAGGTGCATCGCCAGATCGCGATCGCCAGTGTGAAACCATGTGGGTTCGCCCAGTTGCCCCATGGCTTGCAGGCAAAGAAATGTATCACCCTTCACGCCCCAGCCGCGCTCGCGGCTGAGCATGCCGGAAAGAGCATAAGTGATGGAATCAATGTCGGGAGAGACGTAAAGTCCCCACCACAGCAAATCGTCACCGGTATTAACGATCAAAGTAATTTCTTCAGCCGGTATGACTTGGCTAAGACCATCGACAAACTTTGCACCGCCCGTGCCGCCGGTGAGCACACAGATCATGCGGCCCTCTCTTCTTTGGTTTTGGCGAGGCCTTCGAGGTCGCGCGCGGCCTGAAGTTTTTCTGAAAGCAATCCGGATTTCGATACTACTCCCGGCAAAAATTCGGGATAGACCGGAAGGCGCTGGCGCAACTGGAATCCTTTGCTCTCAGTGCGCAGTCGCAATTGCTCGAGCTGCGGCCAGGGTTTTTCAGGATTGATATAGTCAGGGGTCAATGGCGAAACTCCTCCCCAATCGTTGATGCCGGCGTCCAGCAACTCTTCATAATAAGGTGCATTAAGGTTGGGAGGCGCTTGAATATTGACGTTCGGCATTAACAAGCGAGCTACTGCCACGGTGCGCAGCATTTCTCCCTCGCTCGGTTCGGGAACGTGCGCCATTGGAATGTTAGGCTTGGCGCGGAAGTTTTGCACGATCACTTCCTGGATGTGTGCGTAGCGCTCATGCAGATCGCGAATCGCGAGCAGAGTATCGATGCGGTCTTCGGACGTTTCGCCTATTCCAATGAGCAAGCCGGTGGTGAACGGGACTTGCTGCTTTCCGGCCTCTTCAATGGTGCGCAGGCGTTTGGCTGGAACTTTGTCAGGAGCGTTGTCGTGGGCCGCTCCGAGGGCAAGCAGGGCGCTGCTGGTGGTCTCGAGCATCAGGCCCACGCTCGGCGAAACGGCGGCGAGACGAGTAATCCATTCGGCGCTGAGCAGGCCGGGATTCGGGTGCGGCAACAAAGTCGTCTCTCGCAGTACTAGCTCGCACATTGCTTCAAGATAGTGCAGCGTGGACTTGTATCCGAGATGGCGCAACGTTTCTCGCATCTCGGGGAAGAGCAGTTCGGGTTTGTCGCCGAGGCTAAAGAGAGCTTCGGTGCATCCCAGTTTTTCTCCGGCGCGCGCGACCTCAAGAACCTCTTCGGGAGTCATCGTGTGAGCGCCGGGTTCTCCGGGGTCGCGGCGGAAGGTGCAGTAGCCGCAATAGTCGCGGCACAGATTCGTCAGCGGCAGAAAGACTTTTCGCGAGTATGTAATAACACCGGGCTTGAAGGTGTCTCTTGCGGCGCTTGCGGCAGCGAGCACGGCGGGCAGATCGTCGTCACCGCAGCGGATCAGGCTTAGGGCGAGGTCGCGTGAGATGGGCGAGCCAGGTTGCAGACCGGCGAGTTCTGCAGTGCACGATGAGCTACGTTCGAGAGCACTCGTTATAAGGGCGGTCGGAGTCACGGCATTCGGGTCCGCTAGCGTTCTGATGCATCGAATCATACATCAGCCGCGTCCCTTGAGCCGCTGTAGCGTGGTAATGTAGGCAGTCGCGGCTTGAAACCGCAGGTGTTTTTGCTATGAGTCTGAGCCCAGCCGAATTTCGTAAAGCCATGGGATGCTTTGCCACGGGAGTCACCATTATTACTCTCGACCTGGAGGGCGAAGTTCACGGCATGACCGCCAATGCTTTCGCGTCGGTGTCGCTCGATCCGCCGATGTTGCTGGTTTGCGTCGATCATAGCGCACACACCCATGCTCACATGCATGCCAAGAAGCGTTTTGGGATCAACATTTTGGCCGAGAATCAGCGGGAGATTTCCGAATATTATGCGCTGCCCGTGCACACCCACGAGCGCGCCGAAGAGGTAACGGGAGCGCGCTTTGACCGCACCGAGAAGGGAACTCCGATATTGCACGGGGCACTCGCCTACGTGGAGTGCCGGTTGCAATCGGCGCAAGTCGCCGGCGACCATACCATCTTTATTGCCGAAGTGGAGCAGGTTGTAGTGCGCCAGGGCGAACCTCTGTTGTTCTTTCGGGGCAAGTACCGGCACATTGGCGAAAGAGTTGGCTAGAGAGTGATGAAATTGGTAAAGGTCCGGCGTGCTTATGAGAAGACACCGGACCGGAGGGACTCGCAGACGTTTCATTCATAGTTGCCCGATCGCCCTGTACGGGGCAAGGTTAGATGTCACAGGGTGCTTGTGACGGGGTCACAAAGGCAGTGGTCAGTGTTCAGTGTTCAGTGGTCAGTTGAAAATCCCGCATCCGCCACTTTTAGGTGTCGTCGAACATCTAAAGAGCAGTGGTCAGTGGCTAGTGATCAGTGGTCAGCAAAACCTTGGCTCTCTTAGGTTTTTAAGATTTTACTGACCCCTAGCCACTGACCACTGACCACTGAATTTGGAGCCAATTCATGACAGAGAAAATTGCAAAGAGCGAATCAGAGTGGAAGCAGAAGCTTACGCCGGAGCAATATCACGTTACCCGCCAGGCAGGAACTGAGCCGGCGTTCACCGGCAAATACTGGAAGACCAAGGACGCGGGCACTTATCACTGTGTCTGCTGCGGGGAACCATTGTTTGATTCCTCAACGAAATTCGATTCTGGAACCGGTTGGCCGAGCTTCTACAAGCCGGCGGACGAGGGCAAGGTCGAGGAGCACAAGGATTCGGCTTACGGGATGGTTCGCACCGAGGCGCGCTGTGCGAAGTGTGGCGCGCACCTTGGGCACGTGTTTGAGGATGGCCCTGCGCCGACCGGGCTGCGGTATTGCATGAACTCCGCTTCGCTTGACTTGAAGCCGTCAGAGAAAGAAAAGAAGTAGCTACTTCGAGGTGTCATCCCGAGCGACAGCGAGGGATCTTGGTTCTTGCCTGCGCCAGCAGTGCTGCCGCTGACGGCAGGAACCAAGATCCCTCGCTTTGCTCGGGATGACAATATTAATTTTCCGGACAGATCTTACGCGGTGGCGGTTACAGCCATCGTCTTCGGCAGATCGATGGAGGCCGGTTTTGTCTCCGCCTGTTTCTGATTGTGCTTGGTTTCGCCGCTCTTGACCTGGATGCCGCCTTTGAGCATGGCGCCGTCTTCCACGCTGATGCGCATGGTGGTAACGTCACCGATGACCGAGCCTTCGGCTCGGATATCGACGCGATCGGTGCAATCGATGTTTCCGTTCACCTTGCCGAGAACCACAACTTCGCGGGCGGTGATGTTGGCTTGCGCGCTGCCGTTGCGTCCGATGGTGACACGGTGATCGGGCAGGCTGATCTTGCCTTCGACGCGGCCATCAATGTAGAGCGCTTCCGCGCCGCTGAGTTCGCCCTTGATGACGAGCGTGCGGCCGATGGTGGCCTGCTCGACGGGCACGGTGGTGGTTTTCACGGGATTGTAAGAGTTAGGGCTCGAGGCTGGCGAAGTGGATTTTACGTCGGACTGGTTGGACTGGAGCATGCGACCTTCCTTTGTTTCCGCGGGCTCCGTTATCGCCCGGCGGGGAGTCTGGGATTAGGCCTCTGGTGGTTCGTGTCCCATCGGCCATGGTCAATATCGCACAGAGGTAAGTAATTCTCCGAGATTACGAAAGAGAGTGAACGGTTGCGCCGGTAACTTGACAGTGGGACGGGTGTCGTTAATGACTTCCGTTCAGTCGGCTTGAAGAGCCTCGCTGAGTTCTTCCCATTCGCTCAGGAAGGTAGAGTGCGCGGCTTTGTGCCTGTCGAGTTCCTCTGCCTGGCGCTGGCTTTCTTCGGCGCTGACGAAATCCTGCATCGCGGTTTCACACTGCGCGATCGAAGTTTCGGCGCGGCTGATTTCCGCCTCCAGTTCGCGGATGCGATCTTCCATCTTCTTGCGCTTGATGGGATTCATGCGCTTCACCTTGGCCGCGTTCGCAGCGTCGGCTGGGACTTGATTGCCGTTTGAAGGCTTCTCAGGCGCGGGTTCGACCGCCTTCAGTTGCTGCCGGATGGATTCATCCTGCTTCTTGTTCCCGCCCTGTTTGCGCCAGAGATAATCTTCGTAGTTGCCGGGATAGACTTCGACTTTTGCTTCGCCGATTTCAAAGACGCGGGTGGCGAGCTTATCGATGAAATAGCGGTCGTGGGAGACGAAGACGACCGTGCCGGTGTATTTCATCAATGCTTCGAGCAAGACGTCTTTGGCGCGCAGGTCGAGGTGGTTTGTAGGTTCGTCGAGCAGCAGGAAGTTTGCGGGATGCAGCAAGAGGCGGAGTAAAGCGTAGCGGCCGCGCTCGCCGCCGGAGAGGACGCCGATCTTTTTGAAGACGTCGTC
>JBEKJF010000361.1:0-5298 GCA_050011375.1 Candidatus Sulfotelmatobacter sp. | reverse complement strand
CGAAGAGTCGTTGCCACCGACGCGGCGGGGTCGCAATATTGGTTTGGTGGTGAGCGCCGCCGCTTTGGTGGGCCTGGCGGCAGCGCCGGTGTTGACCACGCAAATAGCTAGCCGCTGGGGATGGCGATCGGCTTTTTTTGTGGCGGGCATTCCCGGATTGCTGGCCGGCTTGCTCATTTGGAGGTTCGTCAAAGAACCCTCCGCCGGCGAAACGGCGACGCACCGGAAACCTTCTCTGCGCGAGTACGTTTCCATCCTGCGCTATCGCAACATCTGGCTGTGTTGCCTGGGGGCGACAGGTTTTATGTCGTGGTTGTTCGCATTGAATGTTTTCGCGCCGCTCTACATCACCGAAGTCGCGCATCAGCCCGCGACGACTGCCGGATTTCTGCTGGGCGCGAGCGGGTTGGGGAGCTTTTTTCTAGGATTTCTTCTGCCGTCGCTTTCCGACCGGGTGGGAAGGAAACCGGTTTTATTGGTGATGGCCGCGGCATCCGCGTTGGTGCCGCTCGCCTTTCTGGTTCCCGCGTTGTATGCGTATCCGCTGCTGCTGGCGGCCATTGTTTTCGCGGCCAATACCGGCCAGGGCATTGCGAGCCTGGTCATGGTGCTGATTCCGACGGAGAGCGTTCCGGCGCAATTCCGGGCCACCTCCATCGGCCTGACAACTCTGGCGGGTGAGATTATGGGCGCCACTGGAGCCCCTCTGCTGGCCGGCGCGTTGGCAGAAAAACATGGGCTCGGCTTGACCATGTGGCTGGCTGCGGGCGGAAGCGCGGTGCTGTTTCTGGCGGCCCTTTTTGTGCGCGAACCGGAGCGGGGATAAAACGGAGTTGCTGGCCGACTAACTGGCTCGCTTCGCCTTCGGCTTCGCTCTCCAGAAGCTTAACGCGTAAGTCGTTTGGCTTCTGTTGACCGGCGTTTCGCTAGGCGGTTTTCGCGTGGCCTGGGGGATTCAGCGCGCGATTCACGGAATCCAGCACGGCCAGGACAATCGGCGAGTCTTCGCCTTTGCGCCAGGCGGCGTAGACTTCGATTTTAGCGTCGGCTTCGTTCAGATGCACCGACACCAGATCGAGGCCGGAGACGGATCGATTGACGATAGCGCCCGCGCCTACGAAGATCGCTTTGCCGGATGCCACCATGATGGCGCCGGCTTCTTCATGTGCCTCCACGTGGGTGACGATCAGGTGGGGCGTGAAGCCCTGCCGATTGAACAGGCTCATGATCTTGTCGTACAGGCCGCTGGAAAAACTACGGTCGAAAACAATCAGCGGTTCCTGGGCAATGTCCTCTAATCGCAAGGAGCGGCGTTTGGCCAGGCGATGGGTCTTGGGCACGATGACGACAAATTCCTCTTCGTACAGAAGTTCACAGTGCAGGTTCACCTGATCGACGGGCGGGCGCAGAAAGCCGATATCGATTTCGTGTTTGCGCAGAGCTTCGTTCTGAAAGTTGGAGAAGAGGTCGCGGCATTCGATTTCGACGGCCGGGAAACGGCGGCGATGTTCAAACACGACCTTGCTGACCGCGCCTCCCAACCCGGAGGCGATGCCGATGTGAACGGTTCCCGATTCGCCTTTCTGGGCATGACGAGCGGCGGCGGCGGCACGGCCGGTTTGCAGAATGAGTTTTCGCGCCTCCTCCAGAAAAACGTGGCCGGCTTTGGTAAGTTCAACTTTGCGCTTGTCGCGAACCAGAAGAGTAACCCCCAAAAACTCCTCCAACTGCCGGATCTGCCGGCTCAACGGCGGCTGTGCCACGTGGAGATGCAATGCGGCTTTGTGGAAGTTCAGGTGCTCGGCGACAGCGATGAAGTAACGTACGTGACGCAATTCCACGGCGCAAATTCTATACTTTTTCCCGCTAATACCCAAGAGGTATCAGATGTTTACTAAATATGTATTGGACACTTTTTCGCTTTCGGACGATCCTACGCCGCAAGTGGGAGCGAAGTGGGTTGCGCGCGAGATGTGGAATTTCTACCGCGCCGTTCGTTTTGTTCGCAGTCGGTGGCACGGGAAACACGAGAGGATTTCGGGAGCGCCGATATTTTCAGATCCACATTCATCGAAAATCGCTACATTGACGGTGGCAACGTCGAAGGAGCAGAAGCCAATGAGACTACGTCGTCTGATTCTGGCTGTGGGGATGGTTGCGGTAACCGCGCTTGGGGCGCCGAGTGCATTCGGTCAGGCGACCGTCAGCTACGCTCAACTTAGTGGAACGATCCTCGATCCGAGCGGGCAAGTGATCGCGGGAGCCTCGATCGCGCTGCGCGATCAGGCCACCAACCGCACCTATACTGCTTCCTCCAATGGGCACGGTTTCTATGTCGTCCCCAACCTTCTGCCCGGGGCGTACGAAGTCACCGTGGTGGCGGCGGGCTTTGCCAAATCTGTGCAAACCGGACTTATTTTGACCGTGGGGCAGACCGCGACCTTGGATGAATCGCTCAAGGTAGCAGCCGTAGGCGAGACGATCACCGTGACCACGGAGGCGCCGCCGGTCGAAACCAGCCGTACCGAAATCAGCCAGGTGATTGGCACCCCCGAGATTCAATCGCTTCCGGTGAATGGGCGGCAATTCGTCGACTTCGCGCTGCTCACTCCGGGCGTGGCCACCGGCAGAACCAGCATCCAGTCCACGTTTACCGAGCCTGAAGTCACCCGCATCTCCTTCGGCGGGATGCGCGACCTGAGCAATGCGGTAACGGTCGACGGCGCCGACTACGTCAACGAAGCCACGGGCTCGCAGCGCGCTACGCCGTCGCAAGAAGCGGTCAGCGAATTTCGCGTGGTCAATAACAGCTTTGGCGCGGAGTATGGACGGGCGCTGGGCGGGATCGTCAACGTGGTCACCAAGTCGGGCACCAACGACTTGCATGGCTCAGTTTACGGCTATCTCGGCAACAAGGTTTGGGACTCGAAGTCGCTGCTGCAAACCGACCAGTACGATCAATATCGCCGGGGCCAATACGGAGCTACTCTCGGCGGCCCTCTCCAGAAGGACCGGACGTTCTTCTTCGCCAATTATGAAGGGCAGCGGCTGGGTGAATCGCCTACGTATCCGATCACGCTGATCGGCAATCTGGGCATATTCCAGGCTGCCAAGGTGGCCTTGGGGTTGCCTCCGGAAAATCTCAGCACGCTCAAGACGCTCGACAACGACAACGGATTCGCGCGCTTCGATCAGCAGCTCACCACCAACAACCGGCTCACCATTCATTACGGGGTAGTGGACGCGCGCGACCTGAACGTGCTGGTGGGCGACACCCTCGATGGCGGCGGCATCGGCGCGCCTAGCGACGGGCACAACACCTACTTGCGCGATCAGTCCCTGGTAGGCACGGTCAATTCTCTCGTCAGGCCCGACCTCGTGAATACGTTTCTCATCCAGTATGCGAGAAGGCACTACAATTTCCCGGCGGTAACCGGGCAACCGAACCTTGATTTGCCCAACGAGCTTTCGTTCGGCCACAACTTCGGCACCTTCGATGCGACCAATGAAAGCCGGCAACAGATTTCGGACAGCCTGGCATGGATCAAGGGCACGCACTACTTGAAGGTTGGTGTCGACTCCAACTTTATTCAGAACTTCGTAATCTGGCCCGGCTTTACCCCAATGCGCATTATTTTGCCGGGCGACAACTGTTTGGTGGATTTTGCCAATTTCGTCAATGTAACCGCCGATGTGCCCGCGGCTCCGGGCGCACCGTGCCCTACAGGAACGGCTCCGGCGACGGGACCCGGCCCCAATCCCAACGATCCGCTCAATGGCGTGCCCATCGTGTTTTGGGGCGCTCCGGTGGGCAATGGCCCCATCGTGCAAGGCAGCCTGCCACCGCCGATTCCCACGACCTGGCAGAATGCCTATGTCGATCCTCAGGATTACTACGTCAAACTCAACCACGGTTATTTCGGATGGTTTGTGCAGGACCAGTGGCGGGTGACCCCGAAGTTTACCTTGAATTACGGCGTGCGATGGGACGTGGAAACAGGTTTGGGGCAGTTCGTGAATCCCGACCATCGCGGCTTTCAGCCCCGAATCGGCTTTGCCTATTCGCCGAACAAGCGAACCGTGATCCGCACCGGCTATGGGATATTCGACGACCATTACAACATGACGTTCTTCTTCGTCACCGATCCTCAGCGCGAGGTGGTGATTCCCAACGCCCCGCAACCTTGGGTAAGACATGGCAACTCAACGGCGCCGTGGGTGTTGAACCAGCTCAGCTTTGACGCGCCGAACCCGCTCAATGGTTTCGCACCACTGCCCTACCCGGATGGATCCACAGTGCCCACGCCTTGGCAAGCGGCGGCAACGCTGATCACCACGGGGCAGACTCCTCCCAACTTCAGCACCGGCCCCGGCCCCGGACAAAATCCAGCTTTCCCCGGAGGGACGTTCGTCACCAACAGCGGCGGGGGTATCGACCGCAATATGCGATACGCCTACTCTGAGCAGGCCAGCCTGCAAATTGACGAGCAATTCGGCAAGGGACTCGTCCTGAGTTTCAGCTACTTGTTCCTGCGGGCGCACAAGCAGATACGGCCGGAGAACCTGAACGTCTGCCCCTCCGCCGGACTTTCCAACAGCGCCGCTACTTGCTTTGCAGCCGACACGACGCCAGGGCCGCCCATTACCCCCACCGGCCCCTTTCCAAACAATGTAATGCCCGATGGCAAAGCCGCATTCAGCGGAGCGCAGTATAACAACGCAGGCCTGATGTACTACCTGGACGGGAGCGGGAACGCGGAATATAACGCCGGCACGATCTCGGTAACCGATCGCTTCGGGCAGCACTTCCGTTTCAACGCGAACTATACGTACTCGCACACGCAGGACGATGGCACCTTCACCACCTTCGTCAGTACGCCACAAGATCTTTACGGGCGCAATTTAGAGCGTGCGGATTCGGTGCAGGACGTTCGCCATCGCTTTGTAGGAAATCTCACCGCAGATGCGCCCAAGGACAGCTTCCTGAGGAATTTTGAGTTCAGCATGATTACTGAGTTGCAGACTCCGCGCCCGTTTTCGATGTTTGTGGGCAACGATGTGAATGGCGACACCAATCCCGTGACCGACCGCGTGGGCTGGTCTCCGCGCAACGCCTATCGGGGAGATCATTTTTATAATTTCGATCTCCGCCTCTCGCGCGCCATCCGGTTTAACGATCGCGTGGCGGTGCTGCTGGCCGCCGATGCGTTCGATGTATTCAACCGGCAAAACATTAACGAGGTGACGTCCGTCTACGGCGGCGGCACGGCCGATTTCTGCGGCGGTACCACCGCGCTG
>JBEKJF010000360.1:0-5300 GCA_050011375.1 Candidatus Sulfotelmatobacter sp. | reverse complement strand
GTCGGCCCTATCGCGAATCTCAGCAAGCTTCTTGATGGCAAGAGCGAACTGCTTGACGACCAGATGCGCCACGACACGTACGACGATTACTGGAAGGCGCGCAATCTGGCGCCGCACATGAAGAACATTCACTGTGCCGTGCTCACCGTTGGGGGATGGTTCGACGCCGAAGATCTGCAAGGCCCGTTCAGCACCTTCCACGCCATCGATAAAAATAATTCCGGAATCTTCAACGGGCTCGTGATCGGCCCGTGGGTGCACGGCGGCTGGGCCCGCTTGGATGGCGATCACCTTGGCCGAGTTGAGTTCGCAGCTAACACGGGCGAATACTACCGCAAGAACATTCTGTTCCCGTTCTTCGAGCAATATCTCAAAGGCAAGACTGACGCGAAACTTCCTAAAGCGAATGTTTTCGAGACTGGCACAAATGTTTGGAGGCAGTATTCTGCGTGGCCTCCTAAAGATGCTCAGGCGAAGACTCTCTATTTCCGCGCTGGTGGCGGACTTTCGTTCGATCCACCAGCCGCCGACGCGCCTGCGTTCGACGAATATGTAAGCGATCCGGCGAAGCCCGTGCCTTTCGTGAGCTACCAATCCCTCGATGTGCCGCAGGAATATATGGTCTCAGACCAGCGCTTCGCCAGCAGCCGCACTGATGTACTCGTTTATGAGACGCCAGTCTTGCAGGAAGATGTGACGATCGCTGGTCCGGTTTCGCCGCGCCTTTTCGTTTCGACCACGGGAACGGATTCCGATTGGGATGTAAAACTGATCGACGTGTATCCCACCGATTACCCTGACAGCAAGCTTGACGAATCGAAGAGAGAAGATAGAAGCAAGCGAACTGACGTGCCTCCGCCGGCTTTCACCATGGGCGGGTATGAGCAACTCGTGCGCGGCGAGCCGTTTCGCGGAAAGTTTCGCCGCAGTTTTGAAAAGCCCGAGCCCTTCACGCCCGGCAAGGTCGAGCAAGTCGATTTCAACATGCCGGACGTTAACCATACCTTCCGCCGCGGGCACCGCATCATGGTGCAGGTACAGAGTTCATGGTTCCCGCTCACCGACCGCAATCCGCAAACCTTCCTCAACATTCCTGACGCGAAGCTTTCTGACTTCGTGAAAGCCACTGAGCGTGTGTATCACACAAAGGACGAGGCTTCGGGAATTGTCGTGGGCGTGCTGGCGAGTCCGGGCACCGCGGAAGAGCGCAAGTAGGTGTTCGAACGGTGTCGGGAGATTCGAAGAGCGGAGCGGGAGCATATGTGAGGCAGCCTCTCCGCTTGACTTAAAGACTAATTCCTTACTATAATGTAAGGAATAGACGTCTTGGAAAGGATTCCGATTGGCTGCCGCTCGCGTCACATCTAAAGGCCAAATAACAATTCCAGTGCGAATTCGCGCCGCGCTCGGGGTCCAAGCTGGAGACCGCGTGGAGTTCGTGGAACTGGAAAAGGGGCAGGTAATAATGATTCCCGCGACCCGATCTGTTCGAGAACTGAACGGAATGTTTCGGGGACGCCGAAGCAAGCCTTTAACCGTAGAGGAAATGGATGAAGTGATCGGCAAGCGAGCCTCTGAGTCTCTCGATGATCGGTCTTGATACGAACATAGTGGTTCGTTACCTCACTCACGACGATACCGCCCAAACCGCGAAAGCCATTGAATTGTTCGCCTCTCTTTCCATAGATTCTCCTGGGTTTCTTTCTCTTATCGCGCTGGTGGAGTCAGTCTGGGTGCTTGAGAGGTCTTACAGATTCACGAAGGATGAAATTGTGCGGGTGGTTGAAACGTTCCTGCGCGGCCGGGAAGTAGTCGTCGAGCGGGCGGAATTGGTTTCGCAGGCGCTCAGAGCTTTCAATGCGACGGGAGTAGATTTCTCCGATTGCGTTATCGAGCGATGCGGCCACGCAGCAGAATGTGCATACACTGCCACATTTGATAGACGGGCGACGGCATTGGGGATGCGGCTGGTCTGATAGCAACCGAGCCCCTAGCTGCCGCCGAAAAACTCTTCGACCACACGCATGTCCGTAGTTTTCTTATAATTCGGCAGGCTCTCGATAAACACGCGGCCATACTGTTTTTTAAGAATGCGATTATCGAGCAGCACCAGCAAGCCGCGGTCGTGAAGCGAGCGGATCAGGCGTCCAAAGCCTTGTTTCAGCGTGATCACCGCCGATGGCACCTGATACTGAAAGAATGCGTTGCCGCCATCGGCGTCGATCGCCTTCACCCTCGCGGCAACGACCGGATCGCTCGGCACTGCGAACGGCAGGCGGTCGATGATCACGCAACTCAACTGGTCGCCCTGCACATCCACTCCCTGCCAGAATGACGAAGTAGCAAACAGCACGGCGTTCGGCGTCAACCGGAACTCCTCAAGCAGCGCGCTCTTCGGAGCATCGCCCTGCCTCAGCATGGGAAACTCGATTTGCCCCAGCAGCCGCTGGTAGACGTCGTTCATCTGCGCGTAGCTTGTGAAGAGCACGAACGCGCGCCCTCGAGTAATTTCCAGCAGCTTGCGAATGCGCTCCGCCGCCAGCGCCGTGAACTGCGGCGTGCGAGCGTCGGGCAGATCGGGCGGCACATAAAACAATGCCTGGCTTTCGTAGTCGAAGTGCGAAGGCAGCACCGACTCGCGCGCATGCTCGAGGCCGAGACGCTGGCGGATGTACTCAAACCCGCCGCCGACAGCGAGCGTCGCTGAGGTCAGCACAGCGCACTCCAGCTTCGACCACAGGCATTCGCGCAGGATCGGACCGACGTCGATCGGCGTGGCCTGCAAGAAGACATTCTGACGACCTCGGAAACCTTCTTTCGTTTTCTCCGTGGCTCCGTGGCTCCGTGGTGAGTTCGATCTTCCCCCGCGCCGCTCGATCCAAAACACCGTGTTGCTATCGTCGGACTCCATGGCGAAGCCAAGCTGCACCTGGAGTTCTTGTGCTCGCCGCACAAAATTGAAAATCTCTTCCGGCTTCTGCGGCAAAGCTTCCAGTTCCCCGGCCAGCCGCATCAACGACTGATTAAGCGCGAGGAATTCATCTCCATTCTCTTCCAGAAATTCGCGCCGCGTGTCAAACGCGAACCGCCCATCGCCCGGGGGCAACAGCGAGAAAAAGAATTGCGACTTCTCTCGCAGACTTCCCAGCGCTCCAGAGAGCGAGGCCGAAAGCATCCGGTTATGTTGCAACGACGCCTCGACATCCCGCGCCAGATCCTCCACGCGCAGGTTGCTCACTGAGATTCCAAAATAATTTCCCGCAACATCTTCCAGTTCATGCGCCTCATCGAAAATCACCGCTGCCGCTTCCGGCAGGATCCCGGCATCGGGCGCGCCATCGGCCTGCAGCTTGATAGCAAGATCGGCGAAAAACAGATGATGGTTCACGATAATAATGTCGCTCTCCATCCCGCGCCGACGCATCTCGGTGATGAAGCACCGCTCAAACTCGCTGCACTTCTGCCCGATACATGCGTCGGAACGCGCGTCCAGCTTGGGCCAGAGCGCGCTGGTCTCAGGGAGTTCGCCGAGTTCTGCGCGGTCTCCGGTGGCAGTTGTTTTTTCCCACGCGGCGATGTCGCGATATTGCTCAATTTCTTCCAACCCGTTAAGCACGGGCTGATTGGTCAGGTCGTAAAGCTTCTTGCGGCACAAATAATTGTTGCGGCCCTTCATGTAACACACTGAGAGCCGCCGGTTCGAATTGTCGTCGCCGGAAGCCGGATCTCCAAACAGCGCCTGCTCGAGAAACGGAATATCTTTATAGAAGAGTTGTTCCTGCAGATTCTTCGTTCCAGTCGAGATAATCACGCGCTTGCCCGAACGAATCACCGGCATTAGATACGCCAATGTTTTTCCCGTGCCGGTGCCGGCTTCCACAATCAGATGCCGTTTTTCTTCGAGCGCCTGCTCGACCGCCTGCGCCATCTGCAACTGCCCGCGCCGGAATTCATATGCAGGATGCGTGCGCGCCAGCGCTCCACCGGGCGCAAAGAATTGGTAGAGGGTCGAAGAGGCGCCCGTGGCGTCTTTTCCCTTGGCAGCGGGACGACTCGGCGTTGCAGGAGACACGGGTTGAGAACCTAAAGCCACGGGAGTCTCTATAATAAGGGTTCCGGGCGATTCGTATCGGACTGGCGCTTTCATCTCGAGCGAAGCGAGGGATCCTGGTGTTTGCCTGCAGCGGCAGATGGGACGTCGCAGGCGGAAACCAAGGTCCCTCACTTCGTTCGGGATGACAAGCACCATGTGCGGACGGCCGCGCTCCACACAAGACACATTTTGACTCAGCCCACATACAACTCGACCAGCACTCTCGCCACCACCGCCGCCGGAGTTCCCACGCTCGCCATCGTAGGCCGGCCCAACGTAGGCAAGTCCACGTTGTTCAACCGCATCGTAGGCTCCCGCCGCGCCATCGTCGGCGACGAGCCAGGCATCACCCGCGACCGCCTCTACGGAGACGCCGAGTGGCGCGGCCGCCACATTCGCATCATCGACACCGGCGGAATTATTCCCGAGGACAAAGATTTTATTCCGTCGGAAATCTTTCGCCAGGCGCGAGTCGCATTCGATGAAGCCGCCGCCATCGTGATGGTCGTGGATGGCCGCTCGAATGTCGCCGCGCCTGATCTCGAACTCGTGCGTCTTCTACGCAAGACGAATCGACCACTCTTTCTCGCCGTCAACAAAGCCGACACCGAAAAGCAGGCGCACATCGTGGACGAGTTCCATCGTCTCGGAATTAACCAGATGTTCCCCATCTCCGCCGAGCACGGCCGCGGCATCGACGATCTGCTGGATGCCGTGTTTGAAGTCCTCCCGCCGCCAGAGCCAATCGATGAAGACGTTGATGAATCGCCAACGACCAACGACCAAGGGCCAACGACCAATGACGATTCTCCTGTCTACGAAACCAAAGTCGCCATCATCGGCCACCCGAACGTGGGCAAGTCCACGCTGCTCAATCGCCTCACGGCTTCCGACCGCGCCATCGTTTCGCCCATCCCCGGCACCACGCGCGACGCGGTCGACGAAATCGTCGAGCATGATGGCCGCCGCTTCCGCTTCATCGACACCGCCGGAATTCGCCGCAAAGGCAAGACGCACTTAATGGCGGAGAAACTTTCCGTCGTGATGGCGCGCAAGCATCTCGAAGGCGCCGACATCGCTCTGCTAGTCATCGATGCCACCGAAGGCGTCAGCCAGCTCGATGCCGCCATCGCAGGCTACGCCCACGAGAGCGGACGTTCCATGATTATCGTCGTGAATAAATGGGATCTCGTCACCAGCGGCGAGC
>JBEKJF010000359.1:0-5317 GCA_050011375.1 Candidatus Sulfotelmatobacter sp. | reverse complement strand
TCTGCTGGGCCTACCGAGAAAGTCACTTTATTCGTTGCCTATGACGATGTTGGCGTGTTGCACGCACAGAACGCGCAGATTCCGCTGCCTTCGGTCCGCCAACAACGCGCAGAAGAATTGCTGCGTGCCCTGATCGCGCTATATCTCGATAAGTCTTCGCCGCATCCGCTGCCGCAGGGCGCCGACATTCGTAGCGTGTACCTGGTCGACCCGGGACTAGCGGTCATCGACATCAACGCGGCCTTTGCCGACGGCCACCGTTCCGGAGTTTTGTCGGAAGAGCTTACGGTCGCATCTCTTATTCAGACGCTCTCGGCGAACATCCCGGGGATTCTTAAGGTGAAGATTCTGGTGGAAGGCAAGGATCGCGAGACACTCGCGGGTCACGCCGATCTGTCGGATTTCTTCGACGTCTCTGCGGTTAATCAGCTAACGGCGCAATTGCAGGGGGCACAGTAGCTGATACTTTCTGTAGCGGATGCGTTTCCGGCGAGATCAAAATCGCTATTCAACTTTGTCCGCGACCCAGCGCGAAAGCGCTGTCACTAATTTTCGCGGAGCGAAGCGCACTGACTCGGCCACAAGCCAATTTTTTACTCCCGAGATTACGACGGTGCGGCCAGCCATCAAGCCGCGATAGCCATCGCGCGCAACGGCCTCCGCAGTCATCGGGCGGAATTTCTTGAACAGCCGCGAGTTTTCCATGTTGGCGCGCTTCTGAAAATCTGTGTTGGTAGCCCCGGGACAGAAACAGTTCACGACCACTCCTGATCGACCCACTTCGTTGGCGAGCGCCTGCGAGAACGAAAGCACGTAAGCTTTGGTCGCGTAGTAGACGGCCATCAGCGGCCCCGGCTGAAAAGCCGCGGTGGAGGCCACGTTCATGATTTTGCCGCTGTGCCGCGCCAGCATCTGCGGCAGAAACAGCCGGGTCAGATCGGTGAGCGCTGCGATGTTGAGATGAATCTGGCCTAGAATTTCTTCTTCTGAAGTCGAGGCGAACTCGCCGAAGACGCCAAAGCCCGCGTTGTTCACGAGGATGTCGACTTCAACTCCTTCGCGCTGCAATTGGTCGAAGAGCAGCTTCGGAGCCTGCCCCGCGGCGAGATCGAGCGCGACGACTCTCACCGTGACTCCGAACTGGCTTTGGAGTTCAGCGGCAACTTGACTTAGCTTGTCCGCGCTGCGGGCGACCAGCACCAGGTTGTAGTGATCGCGGGCAAACAGTTTGGCCAGTTCATATCCGATGCCGCCGGAGGCTCCGGTGATGAGCGCGGTTTGAGTCTCTTGCTGCGTCACTGTCCGGTTTTTGGTGAAGGCGAGTAGTCTGCCGGAATCTCAAACAAAGATTCATCCAGGGGTTTTTCGGAGATTTCCAGCATCTCGAGCTTGTTAACGAACACTCGTCCGTCCTCGCGTTTCGTGGTGGTCTCTTCGGTGGCGAAACCTCGAGGCGCTGTGCCAAGCCGCTTGAATATGAAGCGGTCAATGCCGCCAGCCCCTCCGGTAATCCAGCCCATTCCTTGCGTCTTGTTGTCTTGACAGTAGAGTCCGGGTAAATCGAGGTACCATCCGTCAATTTCTGTTTTGCTTTCATGACTGACGGCGTCCGGACCCGGCTCGGCGGTGATCGTGGTTTTGACATGGCGAGCCTGATAGCTGCCAACCTGTCGCCGTTCGCCGGTATCGACTGAGTCGGTGGTAACCGTGACCTGGCCTCCGCTTTGCCGGATTTCAGGGGCCGAATGCTCCGTCCGGCGAATCTGTGTCACATCGGCGGGGACGGAATAGTAAGTTTTCGAAATTTCGTGGAGGATGATTCTCGTTCCCTGATCGCATTGGAAGATGCTGGTGTTCGCCGTAGAACCGGCAGAGTCGGAATCTCGCATCTCGGAGCGCATCCGCGAACCCTTGAAATACCAAGTCATCACCGGGCTGTGACGACTATCCATAGTCAGGCGAGTTTTTATGGTGAGATCGCGGAAGTCGGGAACTGCGTCTGTCGGTCTGGCTGGAAAAACGGCTAGCAAGTTGAGCAAGATGAGCAGAGAAGCAGTAAGCATCGATCCTCCTAGTTTCGGACCGGCCGAAGACGTTACCACTGATTTTAAGAAGCGCGGGCGAAACGCCCGCGCCACACAAACTTCACGACCTACGCGCCCGCCAGCACCGGCTCGACTCCGTAGATCGAGAACCATGACGTCGCGGCCTTCAGTTTGCTGTTCACGTTGTTGATGTTTTTCACACCTTCGGTCTCGAGCCACGAACGGAATGCCGCTGCGCCCTGCTTGGCGTAGATCGGGATGCCATCTTTCCAGGTCGCGCGTCCGCAGAGAACGCCGTTGAACTTCACTTTTGACTCGCCGGCCAATTCCAGCGTCTCACTGAACTCCGCATTGCTGACGCCAGCCGAAAGATAGATGAATGGCCTGGTGGCAACGTTCGCCGCCTGATGGAACAGATCGATCGCCTCTTGCTTCGTATATGCTTTCTGCCCGCCGAACGACTTCGTGCCTTCAACGAACTTCATGTTGACTGGAACTTCCACCTTCAACACATCCACACCGTAGCGGTCTTTGCTGAACTCGCGCATGCTCTCGGTGACGATCTGCGGCTTTTTCTTTGCGTATTCCAATCCCTTTTCGTCTGCACCTTCTTCGTAACCGACAAATTCCAAAAAGTATGGAATGTCATTGGCGCGGCATTCGTCGCCGATACGCTCGACCCACGCGTGCTTCTTGTCGTTCGTGTCCTTGGGATCGAACGGCGAGTAGTACAGCAGAATCTTCACGCAGTCCGCGCCAGCTTCTTTCAATCGCCGCGCCGACCAATGATCCAGCAGATCTCCCAACCGTCCCGGACCGGTCTTGTCGTATCCCGTCTTCTCATAGGCCAGCAGCAGGCCGGCGTTCTTGGCGCGGCGCTTCGAGGCCGGCAGTCCCCACTCGGGGTCGAGCAGGATGGCGCTGGCATGCGGCGTCAGCACTTCCGTGACGAGCGTTTTGAATTCTTCCATCATCGCGTCACTGACTTCGCCGCCTTTTTCTTTGGCCAGCGATTTCTGCAAAGAGCCGCGCTGATCCATCGCAGCGGCCGCGATCACGCCATGTTCGTTCGAGACTTTTCTGAGACCGGAAAGTTTGCCAGGGGTGAGCTTCATAGGTTCCTCCAGAACTGCACAAGATGAGTGCCCGAAACAGTCAATTGTAAACCAACGCGCTCCTGGTGAGGCTTGCGATTAGATAGTTCACATCTGGTCGGGTTCGACCAAACAAAATCCTTGATGTCGATCTTGGCTTGAGCAAAGTTGACCGCATTTCATAAAGTAGGTAATATAACTACTTAGAGGCTGAAGATGGAGAAGGCAATTTCGGCGGCCGACGCCAACCGAAAGTTTTCCCAGGTATTGCGGGATGTCCGGGAAGGACAAAGTTACGTGGTGACCAGCCACGGCAAAGCTGTGGCCCGTATCGCGCCGCTTAAAGACGAGGGCGCTGCCACCGCCAGCGCCCGTGATTCCCTGCTGAATCGTTTAAGAGCTGAACGCGTGGTCAAAATTGGGCGCTGGAAACGAGAGGAACTCTACGACTAGGTGGCTCCCGTGAGGCTTGCGCTCGATACTAATATTCTGGCCTATGCCGAGGGGGTAAACGGCGCAGCACGAAAGAAGACTGCTCTTGAAATCGTTGCCCGGCTACCCACGAGTTCTTGCTTCCTGCCGGTTCAGGTGTTGGGGGAGCTTTTTCACGTCCTGGTGAGAAAAGCCGGACGACCACCGGAACGGGCGCGGACCGCAATTCTAAGCTGGCAGGATGCTTTTCCTCTGATCGAAACATCACCCGCGATTCTTGTCTCTGGAACCGATTTGGCCTCGCGGCACGGCCTGAGCATCTGGGACGCAGTAATCTTCGCCGCCGCGGCAGCTGCGGGATGTCGTCTGCTCTTGTCCGAGGACCTTCAGCCGGGCTTCACGTGGAATGGAGTAACGGTGGCCAATCCATTTTCCCCAGTCAAACATCCGCTCCTCGAGGGCTTGCTGAAGCCCTGACTATTCGGCCCAGTTTTGGACCTTCAATCCCCTCACCCGCCGGAACTCTTTTTCGTTATTCGTGACCAGCGTTAGCTTCGCCGCCAGCGCGTGCGCGGCAATCCAAAGGTCGTTGTTACCGATCATCTCGCCCTTCGACTCCAGTTCGGCACGAATTGCTCCGTATTTTTCAGCCGCGTTTTCCGGCAGAGGCAGGGCAGGCAGCAAACGGATTAACTCCCTCAACCGCTCGATCGCTATTGTCTGCTGTGCGCTCTTGGCAGCCCCGTAGAGCAGTTCGCCGTATGTAATCACGGAAAGCGCTGCTTCCCCGGGTTGGAGCCTGCGGAATCGACGCAAGACCTGCTCCGGCTTGTTTTGCCGGATATAGATGCAGATGTTCGTGTCCAGCAGGAAGCGAGGCTCCATCAAAGTCCCTTGCGCTTCTGCGGACGATCTTTCTCTCGCTCTGGGAGCGACAAATCGTCGGGCAGTCCAGCCAGCAGATCGAAGGCGCGAACCATGTTCCCATCTTTCTCGCGCAAGACGATCTCCTTGCCTCGCCGGAAGATCTCAACTTCCTCACTCTTCAATCGAAACCGCTTGGGTAAACGAACCGCCTGGCTGTTTCCAGATCGGAATACGCGCGCCGTGCCCATACCTCGCCTCCTGCGTATATACGTCAAGTATATACATTCTATCGCTATCCGGCGACTTCCGCTAGCCGAGTAGCGGGAGGAAGATGCCCGGCGCAATTATTCGCGGAAAAGTTGCTGAATACCCGGAAGCAGGAGTTAGCTCGGTGCGAGTGCTATTTCACCGCTACGCCCGAAGGATAATCGAGAGTGCTAACCGGCCCGACCGGACTCAGAATTCCACTCGTGAGGCTGATGGAGTATTGCGACAGGGTTCCGGGGTAGCCGGTGTTAGCCACGAACACCCAGCTGTCATCGCTGCGGATCGCAATCGAGTTTGGCCCCACACCCGCAGCCACGGGCGCTCCGCTGAACGGCAGCAAGGCGCCAGTATTTGAGTTGATCTCGTATCCCGAGATGTTGCTCGATCCCTTATTCACGACGTACAGAAACTTGCCGTAGGCATCCACAGACATTGGGCCGGGCACGTCGCCTGCGGGGCAAAAGCCCGTAGCGGTAGAGCATGCCGAGATCGAGTGCAGGCTAAAGTCTGCGACCGGGCATGGCGGCTGCGAAAGCAGACTAATCGAGCTACAGATGGTAAATGCGCTGACCGTATTCTGATTGCTGCCGGGACCTGCATTGGCTACATAAA
>JBEKJF010000358.1:0-5318 GCA_050011375.1 Candidatus Sulfotelmatobacter sp. | reverse complement strand
GGCGAAATCTTTTTGGATCATCACCAACGATGATTTGCGTCCTGCGATTTTGAAGCAGCTTCCTAAGTTGCCGAAGGCGCAGGTGCTGGCCGAGCCGCTGGGACGCAACACTGCGCCGGCAATCGGTCTGGCCGCGTTTCTTCTGTTGCGCGAACAACCCGACGCGGTGATTGGAATGTTTCCTTCCGACCATGTGATCGCCGACGAGAGAACTTATCGCTCGACGATTGAACGCGGAGTGGAGATCGCGGCTGCGGGCGAGAATATTGTAGTGCTCGGCATCCGGCCGAATCGAGCGGAGACCGGGTACGGTTACATTGAAGCGGGCAGCGGATTCGGCGGAGACGCTTTGCGCGTGCGCCGATTTACCGAAAAGCCAGACGCTGAGAAGGCTGCGGCTTTTGTGGCTGCGGGGAATTATTTCTGGAACAGCGGAATGTTTTTGTGGAGCGCCCGCACGCTGTCCAATGCGTTGCGCGAGCATCTTCCGAAGACCGCGCCTATCTTGGAGGAAATTGCCGCCAGCTTTGGCACGCGCAAGTTTGCTGGCACTTTTCGCAGGCTGTATCCGAAATGCGAAAATATCAGCGTCGACTATGCGGTGCTGGAACCCAGGTCGGCGAAGGGCGAACACGCTGGAAATATTTTCTGCCTGCCTGCCGATTTCGGCTGGAACGATTTGGGATCATGGACTGCGCTGCACGAACATCACACGGCGAAGAGCAGTCCGGCTGAGGGCAATCTTATTAATGGTGAGGGAGTATTCGTACTGAACGCGCATGGCAATTATGTGCATGCACCGGGCAAATTTGTTGCCGTTGTAGGAGTGAGCGATCTGGTAGTGGTTGAAACGCCGGACGCTTTGCTGATCACGACCCGGCAGCACGCGCAGGACGTTGGTAAAGTGGTGAAGCATTTGGATGAGAAGAAGCTTCACAGGCTGACATAAGTAGTTATCGTCGGCCGGCGCGCCACAGTGAGCTTTTCGGCGAACGACTAACGACCAGCGGCTAACGACGACTTTCCAATGGCTCAGGAAATCAAATTCGGAACCGACGGCTGGCGCGGAATTATTGCCGACGACTTTACGTTTGAGAACGTGCGTCGCGTCGCGGGCGCAATCGCTTCTTATGTATTGAAATACGAAGACGCGCAGCGCGGTGTCTTCGTCGGCTATGACACGCGTTTCGTTTCGGGGCGCGCGGCGCAGATTGCTGCTGAAGTGATTGCTGCCGCGGGCATTCCGGTGAAGCTGGCCAACGATTACACGCCCACGCCGGCCGTCTCCTACGCAGTGAAAGACAATGGGGCAGCGGGTGGAGTGATGATTACATCCAGCCATAATCCGTGGAACTGGAATGGAGTGAAGTTCAAAGGGAAGTTTGGCGGATCGGCTACGCCTGCGATCATGAAAAAGATTGAAGAGGAGATGAGCGCCGGGGCGATGCCGCAGGGAGCGAAAGCGGCGATCGAAGAAGCTGACCTGAAGACGCCTTATGTCGCCGCGGTCTGCCGATTCGCCGACATGGATCTGATCGGCAAAACTAAGTTCAAGTTCGCCGTCGACTCGATGTACGGTTCGGGCCGCGGAGTTCTTGCCGGAATCTTTCAGGAGCGCGGCGTTCCGTTCGTTGCGATCCGGCAGGAAGTCAATCCTCTTTTTCCTGGTATCAATCCTGAGCCGATCCAACCGCACATCGCTCTGCTGCAGGAAACTGTTGTGAAAGAGAAGTGCGATGCGGGCCTCGCTACTGACGGCGACGCCGACCGCATCGGCGCGGTCGCCGAGGATGGCAGCTTTGTGGATTCGCACAAAATATTCTGTGTGCTGCTCCACTGGCTGCTGGTGCGCAAGAAATGGTCGGGAGACGTGGTGCGCGCGTTCAATACTACGCGCATGCTCGACCGTATTGCCGCCAAGTATGGGCGCAAGCTTTACGAAACGCCGATCGGATTCAAGTACACCGCCGATATGATGATGGAACATGACATCCTGATCGGCGGCGAAGAATCTGGCGGCATTGGCTATTCGCGTTTTCTTCCGGAGCGGGATGGAATTTTGAATTGCCTGCTGCTGGCCAACGTTATGGCCGAGGAAGGCAAGCCGCTGGGCCAACTGGTTGCGGATCTGCAGCGCGAGTTCGGACCTCATTATTACGGCAGGCGCGACCTGCACATTGCGGAAGAGATCAAGCAGAGCGCGATCCAGCGGGCGCGCGCAGAAAGCACGCAGAGCCTCGGGCGCTATCGCGTGCTGAAGAAAGAAAATCTCGACGGCATCAAGTTCTTTCTTGATGCGCCGACGAATGGCAACGGGGCGGAAGCGTGGATCCTGTTCCGCGCCTCGGGAACGGAGCCACTGCTGCGCCTGTACTCGGAAGCCGCGTCGCCGGAGTTGGTGGAAGAAATCCTGACGGCCGCGGAGAAATTTGTCAGGGGCTAAGAGCGGCGGTGCGCGGGCCAAAAGCAAGTTCCCTTCGGCTTCGCTCAGGGCCGGCTCCGGTCGGACTGGCAAAAGGCTATTACCGGTGCCGTCGAAACTCCACATTTGACGTGGCTATAATGCGATACTTCTAAGTACGCATGGCCTTCGCCGAAAATACAAGCTCGGCCGCCGATTCGCCTGAGGCGAGCCGTTACAACCGGATTCACCGCTGGCTCGGGTTCGCCGATTTTGTCGTGGGTTCCGCTTTTTTGGTGGTTCTGCTGGTCACGGGCTGGACGGGATGGTTGCGTGATCTCGCGTTGCGGCGTGGGTTCCAGAACTACACGCTGGCCGTGTTCCTCTATCTGTTCTTTCTGCTTCTGATCAGCAAGGTGCTGGGCTTCGGACTTGACTACTACGGTTTCCGGCTGGAGCGAAAGTTCCAGCTCTCGACGCAAAAACTTCGGTCGTGGCTTTGGGACGAAGCCAAGGGTTTCTTGCTGGGATTGGTGCTGGGGGGAATCGTAGTGGAGTTGCTGTATTTCATGATTCGCCAATCTCCGCAGCATTGGTGGCTGATCACATGGGCTCTGTTCATGGGGCTGTTCATTTTGCTGGCGCAGTTGGCTCCGGTCGTGCTGTTCCCGATCTTCTACAAGTTCGAACCGCTGGAGAATGAAGATCTGCGGCGGCGGCTCGTGTTGCTCAGCGAGCATGCGGGCACGCGCGTGCGCGGTGTCTACCGCTGGAAGCTTTCGGAGAAGAGCAAGAAAGCGAACGCGGCTCTTACGGGACTGGGCAACACGCGGCGGATCATCCTCGCCGACACGCTGCTGGATAATTACGCTCCCGAGGAAATCGAGGCGGTGCTGGCGCATGAACTCGGCCATCAGGTTCATCGGCACATCCTGAAGAGCATTTTTGTGCAAGCCGGAATTACGTTGCTTGGTTTCTGGGCGGCTAACTTTGTGCTGCATTACGCTGTCGATCGGCACGTGTTCGAAGAACTTTCCGATTTCGCAAATCTGCCTTTGCTGGCGCTGACCGCGACCGCGCTTTCTCTGCTGCTGATGCCCGCGCTAAACGCCTACTCGCGTTTCAACGAGCGGCAGGCTGACCGCTATGCTTTTGAATCGATCACCAGCGTGGAGCCTTTCATCTCGTCGATGAATAAGCTGGCGCAGCAGAATCTGGCGGAGCGCACACCGTCGAAGTGGATTGAGGTGCTGTTCCACTCGCATCCCGCGATATCGAAGCGAGTCGCCGCTGCGGAGGCTTGGCGGCGGGCGCAAGGGCAGGCATAGAGCAGCCTCGAGTTGCGAGTACCTAGTACCCAGTACCTCGATCATCCCGCCGCGTCAGAATTTCCGCCGCGCGCTGTAGATCTTCTTCTGTATCCACGCCGACCGAGTCGTAAGGCGTTTCACCCACGTAGATTGCGATTCCATTCTCCAGAAAACGCAGTTGCTCCAGGCGCTCACTCTTTTCGAGCGTCGATTCCGGTTGGCTCACAAATAAATCGAGTGCCGGCTTGCGGTAGGCGTAGAGGCCGAGATGCTTGAAATAGCGCGGTTCGGTTTTGTCGCGATCAAAGGGAATGGTGGCGCGCGAAAAATAAAGAGCGCGTCCGTTTGGCGAGGTTACGACTTTAACCGCGTTGGGGTTGGCGATTTCTGCGGGCGGGCATGCAGTCTTTACCGTTCCCACCTGGACTTCCGGATCTTTCATCACATCGAGCAGTGTGGCAATTTGTTCAGGACGCACGAGCGGTTCGTCGCCCTGCACGTTGACATAGACATCCGCGGCGATGGAGTTGGAGACCTCATGCACGCGCTCAGTGCCGCTGCGGTGAGCGGACGAGGTCATGCGCGCGTTCCAGCCGTGCCTGCGGCAGGTCTCCATGATCTCTTCGGAATCGGTGGCGATGATCACTTCCGAAAGAAGCGATGACGAGCGTACCGCCTCATACACCCAACCGACTAGTGGCTTGCCCGCAATCTCGCGCAGCATTTTGCGCGGCAGGCGCGTTGAAGCCAGGCGGGCAGGGATGATGGCAACTGATTTCATTTATGGACCGACCCGTCACAAGCCTAAAGCAATCTTGACCTGCTCCTGAATCTTTCTGAACGTGGTTTCAGACAATCGACCGATAGCCGGGTATTGCAGCAAAGTCTTTTCTAAAGTCGTGACCTGGTCGCACTTCGCCCAACAGTCGGAGTTCAACCCGCCGTCTCCAGCTTTAATCGGAACGCGCACGCTGAATTTTGCATGTTCGACCGTGGTCAGCCCCACAATGCAGACATCCAGGGCGTAGCGGTTTAGGGCATCGATGGAAAGGATCACGGCCGGGCGCCGCTTGGTTCCAAGGGAGACCAGATAAACCTCTCCGCGCCGGGGATGGGCAGCGAACTGTGACATTAGTCGCGGTTAAACGTGCGCAATGCCGCTTTTTGAAAAGCCAGCGTGCTGTTTCGGCGTTTTCCCCGCGCAGCCAAAAAAAAGTGAGCCGCTTCAGTTTCCAGCTTTTCATCCCGCTCTTGAAGCATGGCCCGCCTCAGCAACTCATTCACGCGTTCGCTGGCGGAGCGCTCCCCTTTGGTGGCGGCAACGTATTCGTCAATTTCAGGGTCTATTGTATAGGTCTTAACCATTCTCGTAGCTGTCTTCATAGTTATGCTCGTATAGCATATATTATACATACTATGAGCACGGGTCAACGGAGATCCTGGCGACAAGCTCATTATCTGTCAATCTTTATGGAACTCAACGTAGGAGCGCAACACCGCGTTCATATGCAAAATCCTTCATCTTGACGCCCCCCCCCCGTTGCTGGAGTATGCTCCGTGGACTGAAAAGCGCGGGTGCGATGAAGCGTTCCGTCGCTAGGAATTGA
>JBEKJF010000357.1:0-5852 GCA_050011375.1 Candidatus Sulfotelmatobacter sp. | reverse complement strand
CGGAGAGCAAAAGCCGGTGAATAAGCTTTCGTATGTGAAGCGTTTCGCGCCCTGGGGTTGGGTAATTGGCACGGGCATCTACATCGACGACGTGGACGCGGCGTGGCGGCTGGGCGCGCTCAAGGCCGGCGGACTCGCGCTGGCCTGCCTGATTCCCATCCTCGCCATATCGATTACAACCTCCGGCTCCATCTTGCGGCGCTTGCGGCAAATCGTAGCCATGATTCACGAGCTGGCAATGAACAACCTGGTGGTCGAGGATCTCTCGGTCAAACCGCAGGACGAACTGGGCAAAGCCGGCCAGGCGCTCAATGAAATGAAGAACAATTTGCATCGAGTGATCCAATGCATCGCGGTCAATGCCATGCAGGTGGCCAGCGCGAGCGAGCAGCTATCCGCCACCAGCCAGTTGATCAGCGCCAACTCCGAAGAAACTTCGGCCCAGACTAAGGTGGTTTCCAACGCCACTCAGCAAGTCAGAAGTCAGCCAGAACCTGCAGACCGTGGCCACCGGCGCGGAAGAGATGGGCACCAGCATAAAAGACATCGCCAAGAACGCAACCGAGGCGGCTAAAATCGCTACCTCGGCGGTCAGGGACGCTGAAGCCGCCAACGCTGCCGTGACCAAATTAGGCGCGTCCTCCGCCGAAATCGGCCAGGTGATCAAGGTCATCACTGCCATCGCACAGCAAACCAACCTGCTGGCTCTGAACGCGACCATTGAAGCGGCCCGGGCCGGCGATGCGGGCAAGGGCTTTGCGGTGGTCGCAAATGAAGTGAAGGAGTTGGCGAAGAAGACTGCCAAGGCCACGGAAGACATCAGCCGCAAGATTGAAACCATTCAGGTCGACACAAAAGCGGCAGTAGACTCGATCGGCACGATCAGCCAGGTGATTCACGAGATCAACGGAATTTCGAACACCATTGCCACCGCGGTAGAGGAACAGAACGCGACCACCAACGAGATGGCACGCAACGTGAACGAAGCGGCGCACGGCAGCGGCGAGATTACCAGCAACATTGCGGGCGTAGCCGATGCGGCGGAGAGCACTTCGCGGGGCGCTGGCGACACGCAGAAAGCCGCGCAGCAGCTGGTGGAGACCTCGGCAGAATTGCGAAGGCTAGTCGAGCAATTCAAGATTGACGCTAGCGAAAACAACCGTGCAGCGGCACCTTTGAAAGCGCAGAGCAAGAAAGCCGCGGCGGGAGTGTAAGTTCCCGTGTCCAGCAGCCCATTTTTCTAATTCGTCTGCATCACCGGCGAAGCCGCCAGAACTCCTGCGGCGAGTTCCAGGTCGTGCAGGTCTTCGCGGCTGAAATCCTGAGTGAAGCGCGGATCCAATCCCTTGCGCGAGATTTGAATCACGCCCAGCACGGTCAAATGCCGATCGAGAATGGGCACCGACATCAACTTCTGAATAGGCGCCGGCATGACCGCCTCTTCTTCAGCTTCGACTCCGACCGGCTTGATCGTCTCGAAGATGCTGGCGTGCTTTACCCGGGCAAAATTGTTGAAGATCTCGGCTTTCTTGCTCAAGGCAGTGTGAGCAGCGACGGCCTTGCTCGAAATCGGAATCGCTCCGGTAGTCCGCAAGTGCTCGGGCAAAATGAACTTCAGCAGGCCGCCATCCAGCCTTAGCAGCGCGACTTCGGCGTGCTGCACGCGAAACACTTTCGCCAACACCATGGTGACGTCAAAAGGCGTGACGCCCTCCTCCAGCACAGCCTCCAGGGAGATAAGGTTTTCCGGAAGAAGAATTTCTTCAATAGCCGCATCGTCAGGCTTATGGGTCATAGAATAAACTCGCAAAGTTCGATTTAGGAACCGCTACGAATCCAGCACTTCAAACGCCATCGACAGTGATACAGCCATCCTACAACCCCTTTGGTTTCAGCAAAGTAGCTTACGTCCATGACCTTTCGCGGCATACCCTGCGACGGCCGCCAGCCAGAAATCCGTAGTTCTGCTGACAATTTTTGTCGGTGTCTCCCAGTCATTCAACGATTTCTGCCGGCGAGACTTCCCTTCGCGGCGTTAAGTCATTACACTGCTTTTCTATGACCGTTCCTGCCCAACCCAATCTCAAGCTGGTCAATGCCCCCGATTACCGCGAAGCCTACGCCAACAGTGTGCAGATGCGAGTGAATGTCTGGGACTTCTTTATGGTTTTCGGCACCCTGCAGCAGCAGACCGAAAATCACGTCGAGATTCGCAACTTTCAGGGCATCTACCTCAGCCCGCAACAGGCGAAAGCGCTGCTTGGACTGCTGCAGCAAAACATCGCCGGCTATGAAAGCGCCTTCGGCGAGATCAAACTCGACCCGCGCATGAATCCAGCCGGGCCGATCCATTAACGGACCGCGCTTCAGGAGAGAAATGCCGAGAACTTTCGGGCCTGACCGCCCGGCGCACTGGTCAGCCTCCTACCCGGCCCTGGTGTTCGCAGTCATCTTTGTATTCATCTTCCTGCTGCATCTTCCGCTGCTGCAATTGCCTTACTTCTGGGACGAAGCCGGCTACTACGTTCCGGCCGCGCGCGATCTTTTGCTGACAGGAAGCCTGATTCCGCACTCCACCGTTTCGAACGCACACCCACCTTTGGTAATGGCATGGCTGGCTCTGTGGTGGAAGGTGGTGGGCTTCGCTCCGCCGGTAACTCGAACGGCGATGCTGGTGCTCGCCGCCTTTTCGCTACTGGGAGTATTTCGCCTGGCGGAACGCGTGGCCAACAGAACAGTTGCGATCGCGTCGACGTTATGCACCGCGCTGTATCCCGTCTTCTTCGCGCAGAGTTCGCTTGCCCAAGTCGACTTAGCCGCCGCAGGGCTTACCTTCTGGGGACTTGCGGCCTACGTGGAAGGGGAGAACGCTGCCACCGTTCTCTGGTTCGCCCTTGCGGCCTTGGCGAAAGAAACTGCGATTCTCGCTCCGATCGCGCTTTTTGCATGGGAGATTGTCGGCATTTTTGCGCGCAACGGTCCGTTTGGAAAGCTCTGGCTGGATGGCTGTAGCCCGCAAACGAATCACGCACACGCGCGGCGCATCGCGTCACTGCTGATCCCGACGCTGCCGCTCGGTCTCTGGTATGTCTATCATTATGCACGCACAGGATACGTCTTCGGCAATCCTGAATTCTTTCGCTACAACGTGGCGGCGACTCTGAGTGCGGCCCGCTTTTTTCTCGCACTTATTATGCGTCTCTGGCAAGTTGTCGGCTATCTTCACCTGTGGGTCTTAACGGTGCCAGTGCTGCTGGCGATGTTCCTGCTCCCGCCGCAACGGGATGCGGCCTCCGAGCGAGCGCGGATCAGCCTTCCAGTGCAAATGCTTTTCTACGTTGTCGTGCTCACGTATGTCGTCGCGATGGCATTGATCGGCGGCGCGGTGCTGGCTCGTTACATGCTCCCCGCCGTTCCTCTAGTCATCATTCTTTCCGTCTCAACGCTGTGGCGCAGACTGCGCTACTGGCCCGCGGCGGTAGTATTCGTTGCGCTGGCCTTCGTTGCCGCATGGTTCTGGAATCCTCACTACGGATTTTCGCCTGAGGATAACCTCGCCTATCGCGACTACATCGTGCTGCATCAGGATGGCGAACGCTTTCTGGAAGCTCGCTATCCCATGGCGCGGGTGCTCACCGCGTGGCCTGCGTCCGACGAAATCGCCCGTCCCTGGCTCGGCTACATCACGCGACCAATGCGCGTGGTGCGCATCGAGAATTTTTCTCTGGATGAGATGCTTTCTGCCGCCGACTTTCGCTCAAACTATGAAGTCGCACTGATTTTCTCGACCAAGTACGAGCCCGGGCCTTCGCCATGGGATCGCTGGAAGAGGTGGACAGAGTTAAAGTCACGGTACTTCGGCTTTCACCGCGATCTGCCGCCGGCCGCTGCAGCCCAACTTCTCGGCGGTAACGTCGTATTTTCAGAACAGCGGCAGGGACAGTGGATTGCGGTGATTGCAGTAGAGAAGAACGAAATACAGAATGCAGAAGTGAGAATGCAGAAGTGAGAACCAACGATTCTCTTCGCGTTCTCCGCGGATTTTCTTCGCGCTCTCTGCGATCCCGAGCTTTATCGCGCGGAGGACGCAGAGAAAGGCCGCGGAGTGCGGGGAGGAAAACTTTACTTCTGCACTCTGACTTCTTACTTCTTCATTAAATGGCACGAGTGCGTCTTGATCACCAGCCACACGTCTCGGCCGGCTGCGAGTTGCAGTGCGTCGCGCGCCGCCAGGGTTACGTGAACCTCCATCTCAATGCCGCAATCGATGCGCACGGAAATAATCATGTCGCGCCGTTCTACGGAAGCGATTTGGCCGGCAATCACATTACGCGCGCTCAGACCCTCAGGCTTTACGATCGCCAATAGAATGTCGCCAGCGCGAATTCCCACCCGCACGCGCGAACCCATTTCAGCCCGGATTAACGGCGTCTCCAGCAGAACGAATTGTTCTGGCTTTTCCGCCGGCAAGCGGCATGTGATTGTGCCGCGATCCTCATGCACCATCCAAACCGTGGCATCGAAAATGTTTTCAAAGCCCGCCAATTGCGCCACGGTTTCCTGAAGCGGCGCGCTCAGCACCTCATGCGGCGTACCTCGCGCGATAATGCGTCCCTGTTCCATCACCAACACGCCCTCGCCCAGTGCAAGCACTTCTTCGCGGCTGTGCGTGACATAGAGAATCGGAATGCGGTGCGCTCGATTCCACCGGCGCAGGTCGTCGATGATCTTCGCCTTAGTGGCGCCGTCGAGAGCAGCAAGCGGTTCATCGAGCAGCAGCACACACGGGTCGGTTACCAATGCCCGCGCCAGTGCCACGCGCTGGCGTTCTCCGCCGGAGATTTCTGTGGGGCGCTGCTGGCGCAAGTGGTCGATACGGAACTCCCGCAACATGGCGGCAGCCCTTTCTTTGCGGGCCCCGCGCGGCAGATGGGCTAATCCATATTCGGTGTTCTGCTCGAGCGTGAGGTGCGGGAACAACGCGAGGTCTTGAAGGACGTAGCCCACGCGGCGCTTGGCCACCGGAATATTTACGCGAGTGTTCGCGTCGAACAAAACGCGCTCGCCGACGGCGATGCGCCCTGCCTCCGGAGTAGCCAGCCCGGCCACGCAATCGAGCAGCGTGGTTTTTCCCGAGCCGGATGCGCCGAACAGTATGGTGAATCCCGGCGCGGCGTTGAAATCTACTTGGAGCGCGAATTCGCGTTCGCTGGAAGGAAATGTTTTCCGAATGCTTGCGCTCAGAGTTGAATTTGACGATTTGGTTTCCACGGGCGTGGGCATCGAGTCTAACTTATTTGAACGGACCCATCGTCCGAAATCTCTGATTCGGCGTTCTGCGATTCACCGCATAGACAACAGTAAGCACTGCAAAGCAAAAAAACAGCAGCAGCAACGCCATGGCATTGGCTGAGGCATAGTTGGAGGCCTGCACTTGATCGTAAATGCTGATTGAAACCGTGCGCGTTACACCGGGAATGTTGCCTCCAATCATCAGCACAACCCCGAACTCGCCCATGGTATGCGCGAAAGGCAGCACCAGGCCCGTCACCAGCCCCGGCACTGAGAGGGGAACCACCACGCGAAAGAATGTGCGCAATGGCGATGCTCCAAGCGTGGCAGAGGCCGCCAACAGTTTTCGATCAACCGAAGAGAACGAAGCTGCGAAGGGCTGCACCGCGAATGGGAGACTATAAAGGATGGAACCAATTACCAGTCCGGTGAAGGTGAATGCCAGGGTGTGCCCGGTCAGGGATTGCCACCAGCGCCCCAGCGGACTCTGGGAGCCGAGCGCGACAAGCACATAGAATCCAAGCACCGTAGGTGGCAACACGATCGGCAGCGCAACGAGC
>JBEKJF010000356.1:0-5375 GCA_050011375.1 Candidatus Sulfotelmatobacter sp. | reverse complement strand
GTAATTTGGTAATTTGTAAACCCGAGGGCTTTTCAATTACTCAATTACCAAATTACTAAATTTAAGAATGCCCTCCTCGGTCTCCACATTTAATCCAAATGTTTAAGAAAATCCTGATTGCGAATCGAGGAGAGATTGCGCTGCGCGTGATTTGCGCCTGCAAGGAGTTGGGCATCCGCACGGTTGCGATTTACAGCGAAGCTGACCGCCATTCTCTGCCTGTGCGTTTCGCGGATGAAGCCATCTGCATTGGGCCTCCGCAACTGGCTTTAAGCTATCTGAATATTCCAGCGGTCATCAGTGCGGCGGAGATTGCCAACGTGGATGCGATCCATCCGGGATATGGATTGCTATCGGAGAACGCGAACTTTGCCGAGGTGTGCGACACCAGCGGTATCAAGTTCATTGGGCCGCGGCCGGAAGTGATGCGGCTGATGGGAGAAAAAGAAAAAGCGCGCTCGGCGATGAAGGCGGCGGGCGTGCCGATTCTGCCGGGGTCGGATGGAATTATTGCCACCGACGGCGAGGCCGTGGAGTGGGCGCGGCAAGTCGGGTTTCCGGTAATCATGAAGGCGTCGGCGGGCGGCGGCGGGCGCGGCATGCGCATTGTGCGTAATGAAGAAGAACTGCCCGGGCTGTTCAGGGCGGCGCAGGCCGAGGCCGCGGGAGCGTTCGGCAATGGCGATCTGTATATGGAGAAGTTTGTCGAGCATCCGCGGCACATTGAGTTTCAGGTGCTGGCCGATGAGCACGGCAATGTGGTGAGCCTGGGCGAGCGGGAATGTTCGATCCAGCGGCGGCATCAGAAGTTGTTGGAGGAATCTCCCTCGACGCAGGTTACGCCCGAGTTGCGCGATCAGATTGGCGCGGTGCTTTGTAAGTCGCTGGCGAAGATCGGCTACACGAATGCGGGAACGATTGAGTTCCTGATGGATAAGGACCGCAAGCTCCATTTCATCGAGATGAATACGCGCATTCAGGTGGAGCATCCGGTGACCGAGATGGTCACGGATGTTGATCTGGTGAAGAGCCAGATCATGATTGCTGCGGGCGCGCACATGAAGGATGTATTGCACGGGCCGATTGAGCACCGCGGGCACGCGATTGAATGCCGGATTAATGCGGAGCATCCCGAGAAATTTACGCCGTCGGCGGGAAAGATTACCGCGTTTAATCCGCCGGGTGGAACCGGCGTGCGCGTGGATACGGCGGCTTATGCCGAGGGAGTGATTCCTCCTTATTACGATTCGCTGATCGCCAAGCTGATTGTGCGCGGCAAGGACCGCGACGAGGCTTTATCTCGCATGACTCGGGCGCTGGAGATGTTTATTGTCGAGGGCATCTACACGACGATTCCGCTTCACCGGAAGATTCTGGCTGATCCGGATTTTCGGGCCGGGAATTTTGATACGGGGTTTATTGAGAGATTTTTGGCGAAGAAGTAGTCCTAGTACCTTGTACCGAGTACCGACGAGGCCCCGATCTTTTGATCATGATTCACCTTCCTCGCGCCTACGCCATCGTTGATGCGGCAGTTTTTTCCACGACCGATGACCTGGCGGTTTTCGCCGGGGAGCTTTTCGCGGGCGGATGCACTCTGCTGCAATACCGCAACAAGACTGGGAACGCGCGAGTGATGCTGGAGCAAGCGCGGGAATTGCGTCGGCGGTGTCGGACAGAGCCTGCCCCTTCGGCAAGCTCAGGGCAGGCTCTGAGCTTGCCGAAGGGAGTGTCCGATCCACCCGGCTTGAGGCTCATCATGAACGACCGCGCTGATCTTTGCCTGATCGCCGAGTTCGACGGTGTACATGTTGGACAGGACGATCTCTTGCCGGAGTCGGTTCGAGGGATTATCGGGGCCGGGCGCTGGCTTGGGGTTTCGACGCATAATCCTGAACAGCTTGCCGAGGCTGACAAAACTTCCGCCGACTATCTTGCCATCGGTCCGGTGTTTTCTACTTTAAGCAAGGACTGGCCTGATCCGGTGGTGGGCCTTGAAGGGGTGCGCCGGGCGCGGCAGTTGACTCGAAAACCCTTGGTGGCCATTGGCGGGATCACGCGTGCCAACGCGGCTTCTGTGATTGAGGCGGGAGCGGATTCCGTGGCGGTGATATCCGACTTGTTACGGGAGCCGCGTAAATCAGCAGAGGAATTTTTCCGCATCTTGAGGTAAAGTCATGGGACGATTGCAAGAGGTGTGCACCGTCCAATGAATCCATCGGAACTGATTGACAAGCGAATCGCAGACCTTGCGGACTGGCGCGGCGAGACGCTTGCGAATATTCGCAAGGCCATTCATGATGCGGACCCTGAGATCGTCGAAGAGTGGAAATGGATGGGCAGTCCGTGTTGGTCTCACGATGGATTGATCTGCGTGGCCAACGCTCACAAGGATAAGGTGAAAGTGACGTTTGCTCAGGGTGCAAGCCTTCCGGATCCGGAGAAGCTCTTCAACAACGGCCTTGAAGGCAATCGATGGCGAGCGATCGATCTTTACGAAGCCGACAAAATCAATGAGCGCGCTTTGAAAAATTTGATTCGTGCGGCTGCGGCTCACAATGGGGCTGGGCGGAAGGCGAAAAAGCCGGCAGGTGCTCGCGGGAGTCGGAGTAAAGTACGCAAGAAATAAAAACGCGTTCTGGCGATTCGGAAGTCTAACGTTAAATTTCCACAATCGGAGGGACCCTGAGTACAACGACAACCGCCGCGGGCAGCGACTGGGAAACGCACAGCCATCAGGACAGTGAACTGGTCAAGGGCCTGGGGTTGACCAGCGCCACGATGCTGGTCATGGGGTCGATGATCGGCTCGGGCATCTTTATTGTTTCGGCGGAGATTGCCCGTGAGGTGGATTCTCCGGCGCTGCTGATTGGCGCGTGGGCGGTGGCGGGGTTCATGACGATCGTCGCTGCGCTGAGCTATGGCGAGTTGGCGGCGATGATGCCGCGGGCCGGCGGGCAATATGTTTATCTGCGCGAAGCGTTGGGGCCGTTGTGGGGTTTTCTATATGGCTGGACCCTCTTTCTGGTGATTCAGACCGGAACCATTGCGGCGGTAGGCGTGGCTTTCGGCAAGTTCCTCGGAGTTTTCTTTCCTGCGATTTCTTCTTCCCATTGGATTCTGCATCTCTGGAAGGTCCCACCGATTCGCCTCGGGCCTATGGTTCTGGGCAACATGGATGTGGGAATCAATACTCAGAATCTAGTCGCGATCCTGCTCGTAATTTTTCTTTCTGTTGTAAATATCTTCGGAGTGAAAACCGGAGCGCTGATTCAGAATGTGTTTACTGCGGCCAAAGTCTCGGCACTGCTCGGTTTGGCTTTGTTCGGCATTGCGATGGGGCGGAGTGCGCAGGCGCTGGCCACAAACTTCAGTGGACATTTCTGGCGAAATGCCGGACTGGGCGCGCAGCACGCCGTGCAAGTGGGGGTAGGCGGACCGGTTGTGCTGGTGGGCACACTGACGATTCTGGCGGTGGCGCAGGTGGGGTCGCTGTTCTCCGCCGATGCCTGGAACAACGTGACGTTCACCGCGGGCGAGGTAAAAAATCCCAGCCGCAACTTGCCGTTGTCGCTGGCGCTGGGAACGGGCGTGGTGATCGCGCTCTACATTGCCTGCAACTTTATTTACTTGATGGTGCTGCCGCTCGACGGGGCGCCAAATGCCGCAACGATTCTGGAACGCGGAATCAAATATGCGGCCGAAGACCGAGTGGGCACGGCGGTGATGACGCAGATGTTTGGCGCTGCAGGCGGTCTGCTGATGGCCGGAGCCATTTTGATTTCCGCGTTTGGCTGCAATAACGGATTGATTCTCTCTGGAGCCCGCGTTTACTACGCTATGGCGAAAGACGGCTTGTTTTTTAAAAGCGTCGCCAAGCTGCATCCGACGTACAAGACGCCGGCGGTTTCTCTGATGGTGCAGATGGTGTGGGCGTGCCTGCTGTGCGTTTCGGGCAGCTACGGGCAGCTTCTGGATTACATTATCTTTGCTGTGCTCGTGTTTTATATTCTGACGATTGTAGGGTTGTTCGTGTTGAGGCGAATGCGCCCGGACGCTCCGCGTCCTTATCGCGCAGTGGGTTATCCTGTGCTGCCAGCGATTTATATTGTGATGGCTTTGTTCATTGATGTCGTTCTATTGCGCTACAAACCACAGTACACGTGGCCGGGGCTGATTGTGGTACTGCTGGGCATCCCGGTATATTACGCGTGGTCGAGAACTGCGGGCGCGAAGCGTGCATCCGCATAGGGGCTAAGGAGAACGAATGGCGAATCTGACGGCAACCAAGTCTATTAACACTCTGATGGCGGAGGCGCAGGACACAAGCGAGCACAGCTTGAAGCGGACGCTCGGTCCGGTCAACCTGATCATGCTGGGCATTGGAGCGATTATCGGCGCCGGCCTGTTCGTGCGCACGGCCGCCGCGATTGCGGATCGTTCGGGGCCGTCCGTGACGCTGGCATTTATTGTCGCGGGTTTCGGTTGCGCCTTTGCCGGGCTCTGTTACGCCGAGTTCGCTTCCATGATCCCGGTTGCGGGCAGTGCGTATACCTATTCCTACTGCACCATGGGAGAGTTGGTCGCATGGATTATTGGCTGGGACCTGGTGCTGGAGTACGCGGTGGGAGCAGCGACGGTTTCTATCGCCTGGAGCGAATATTTCAACCGGGTGCTTACCTGGTTCGGCCTGCGAATTCCTTATGAATGGTGCCACTCTCCTATGGAACACGCGGGGGATGCGCATGGAATCATCAACGTTCCGGCGCTGTTTATTCTGCTGCTGCTTTCCGCCTTGCTTATAAAAGGGACGAAAGAGTCTGCCATTGTTAACGGTTTTATTGTGATTATTAAAGTGACAATCGTCATCATGGTGATCGCGATCGGTTGGGGCTTTATCAATCCTGCCAATCACACGCCGTTCATTCCTGCGGCAACTACCTATGTGACTCCTCAAGGCATTAGCCACAACTACGGCGGCATATTGGGAATTCTCGGTGCAGCGGGAGTGGTTTTCTTCGCGTATATCGGTTTTGATGCGGTCTCCACGGCAGCGCAGGAAGCGAAAAATCCGAAGCGCGATATGCCGATCGGCATCTTAGGCTCACTGGTGATCTGCACTGTTCTCTACGTGCTTTTCGCTTACGTGCTGAGCGGTATTGCTACGGTCGAGGATTTCCGTTCCACGGGCCGTGAAGCGTCGGTGGCCTTTGCCATCACAAAATACATGCACGGCTATGAGTGGTTGTCGAAATCGGTGACGGTCGCGATTCTTGCTGGATTCTCATCGGTGATCCTGGTCATGCTGTTAGGCCAGTCGCGAGTGTTTTATTCGATGAGCAACGACGGCCTGGTGCCAAAGGTCTTTTCGGATG
>JBEKJF010000355.1:0-5384 GCA_050011375.1 Candidatus Sulfotelmatobacter sp. | reverse complement strand
GTCACAGTAATCGTGTAGGTGCCGGGCTTCGTCCCTTGTCCCTGGCCACCACCACCGCCGCCGCCGCCATTGACGCCTCCTCCTCCGCATGAGGGGAGCAAGAGCGCCAGCAGTAACAATCCGAGCAGAGATGCGTGCAGCGCCAGTTTGCCGTACTTTCTCCGTTGGCCTCTCTTGCCTAACAGCGCAAGCGCGGGCAACGCCAGAAATAAGGCATAAGAAAAGACGCCAGGGCCCGGCCTGGGCGGAGAAAGGCTGGCCGAATTGGGCGTGGTGGAGATTGTCAGCACCACCGCGCCCGAACTAGCTCCGGAGGTTATTGTCGCCGGATTCGGAGTGAAACTGCACAGCGAATTCACGGGAGCGCCAGAACAGGACAAAGTCACGGGACTGCCGAACGGCGAACCCGACGGCGCGGTCAACACGCTGAAATTGTAGGGACCGGATATTTGTCCGGCATTGATGGTGTAGGTGGCGGGCGTTAGCGCGCCCAGGGTGAAATCCTGAATGACGGTGAGCGCGAGAGGCAGGGTCTGAGTGGGCTGGCCCGATGCGTCAGTCACAGTCAGGTTGACGTTGTAGGTGTTGGTTGGCTGCGGCGCTGCGCTGTTTGGAATGTTAAGCGTAAGCGTCAAAGTGCTCGCGATTCCGGCACCGATCGGCACGGAGTTGGCGGGCGTGATCGAGCATTGTCCCGAGAACGCGCTGGCATCGCAGGTGGCGTTGACTGAGCCGCTGTAACTTGGCACTAACGATACTTTGGCCGTCTGCTGCGATCCCGCGTCAGCCGTGGCCGGGAACGACTGGCTGATTGCCAGCTGAAAACTGATTAAGGTCAGCGACACTGTGATCGAATGCGAAATCGACCCTGACGTTCCTGTGATGGTCACGGTGTAATTGCCGCCTGCGGTGCTCGCGCCGGTGGCAATGATCATCGCCACGCTCACGGAATTACTTTCCGGGACAACCGAAGTTGGAGTGAAATTGCACAGCGCTCCGACAGGGATACCCGTGCAAGATAGAGTGACGATGCCAGAGAATGAAGCCCCGGTGGGCGCAATTGTCAGATTGTAAGGAGCAGTGGTTTGTCCCGCCGCCACAGTCTGGCCTGAAGTAGACGAGTTGACGGTGAAGTCCTGGATTCCTGTCACAGCCAATGTAAATGAAGTGGTCACGGGCGCGGGCGCTCCCGGAGTCGTCGCTTGCACGGTGACCGTGTAATTTCCGCTAGCGGTTCCAGAGGGAACGGTGACGGCAACAGTGACATTCACCGGCGAGATCGAGGTCGGATTAACGACCGTGCCGGGAGTGAACGCGCACGTTGCCCCGGCGATGCTGGGCGTGAGACTACACGATAGCGTTACACTTTGATCGAACGAACCCTGAGCCGTAGCCTGAAAACTCACCAGCGGTGCAGCCCCGCCCGGCGGCGTAGTCACAGTGACCGGAGATGGCGTAGTCAACCCGAAATTCACCACACTCAAGGTGAGGGCCGCTAGTTGAGTAGTGTGGTTCGCATCGGAGCCGATGCCTTGCAGATTGAAGTTGTAGTTACCGACAACGCTGCCCGTGGTCAGCGTGAACGGCGTGCCGGCCGAGGTAGGTGTGTAACTCGTCTTGTTCGGCGCGCAAGGGATCGGAGGATTCGTGCTGGCGGCGAGACAACTCAGGGAAACTGAATTGCTGTACCCATTCACCGCAGTTACGGTGCCGTTGAAGCTAGGAGTAGTTCCTGCGAAGGCAGTGATGGTCGGGTTCGACACCGCGATTTGGAAATCTGGCGTGGCCACCAGCGTGAATTGCCACACGCCGCGTCCATAGGTGGATGCGCGCAACAGTTTCTGCCCGCCAGAATTGAAGATCGCAAGAGCAGTCACGGCGACGTTCGGCAGGAATCCAGTCTGTTGAGTGCTTGATGCAGGTCCAACTTCGGTCCAGGCGGCAGCCGAAGTGGGACTCTGAAACACGCCAACGTCGGTGCCCACATAAATAATGTGCGCGTCGGGATCGACGACCACAGCGTTGACTGGTGAATCCGGAAGGGGATCGACGCCTCCGAAGTTGGTAAAGTCCGTCCATGAGGCTCCGGCATTCGTGGTTTGCCAAACGTGCCCGGGTCCGCCCGTGAAGCCCATCACAGTGACGTATGCAGTGTTTCCGGTGGGATCGGATGTGTCGATGGCAACACTTGATATCGGCACTTCATTGGGATTGATGCTGCTGCCGCCGGGGCCGTTGAGGGTGACGTTGGAAAACGTCGAACTCACGCCAGAAACCGCCTTCGCATTCGTGGTGACCCAAACGTTGCCACCGACTGGAAGCGTAGAAAGAAAATTCGGTCCAAGGCCGTCAGTGGCGGCATAAATGACTTCAGAGCCATCGGCATTGCTGGGACCGCCGGCCGCCAGCGCGCGAACCGTGTTCACCTCGCCGCCGGAGCATGTTCCGATACCAAGCGTATCGAAATTGAGACTAAGCAGCGTGTATGCGCCGCCCAATCGCGGCCCGCTCCACACGCGGCAGGTTCCTACGAGCATGGTGGTTGCCGATTGCGGATCGAGGATGAAGGGAAAATAAAACGATCCATCGTCGCCGCCAACGTTGCTGCTGCCGACCACCTCACTGAATGTGCTGTCGTTGCAGCTCGGCGCGGATCCACATTCATTGATATTCAGCGTCCCAGATCCAGTGTCTGGATTCGAGGTAAACCAGTCACTGGGATTGTTGGGATCGATGGCATTGTAGCCGCCATCGCCGCTCAGAACATTTTCCCAACTCGAACTCGTCGTGGCCGTCGCGGTCGCCGGAGAACCGTTATCCTGCGTTCCCCCAAGAATCGTGTTAATGTCGGTCGGATGCTGCGAGAAGCTTACGAACTGCGTCATCGAGCCCAGGTTCTGATTGAGGTCGTCGAACAGATTCGTTCCGGAACATGAGCCGGTTGTGAGGCCAGTGTATCCGTTCAAAGCCCGATAGATGCCGCCGTCGTTGGCGAAATACATCAGGTCGGCTCCGGATTCGGTGCCAGACGACGGGATTGTGTACGCCACTGCATGCTGGTCGGGATGCACGTGTGCGAGCGACGACAGCGGATCGCAGCCATAGACATGCGTGAGATTTATGAATGGCGTGCTCGAACAAGTGGGATTGGCGGAGTTGATTGAACACTTGTAGAGATTGATCGCTCCGGCGTATAGATCGGTGGCCGAAGCGCCGTTGGGTACGGCCAGCAATTCCAAGTTGTAAGTTCCCTGCTGCACGCCGCAGCCATTGGGATTGCCGAGAATGGAATCGCCACAGTCGATAATGCCGCTGTCGCTAATGGCTGTCCACGAAGCTCCGCCGTTGGTGCTCTGCCAAATGCCTTGGTCCACGGGTTCGCTGGTCGCAGAGTTCAAGGAAACGAACCACACATACATCTCATTGCGTCCCGGCACGACCGTGATTTCAGCGCGATAAATCGGGCAAGTAGTTACGTAGTTTTGAGGGCATGCTGTGGTGCTTAACAATCCGGCTGTGCCCGGCTGGGTGGCAAGGCGCGTCCAGGTCAGACCGTCCGGAGAAGAGTAGAACCCGTGATAGCGTTCGGCCGCAAAGAATAATCCCGCCGCGGCGTTATAAACGACTGACGTTGCTGAGGTTGCCTCGCTCGCGCCAGAAAAAAGCGCGTCGTAAGTCCAGGTCTGCCCGGCGTCGGTAGAAGTGTAGAGGCCGCGGTAAGTGTTGGTGGTCAGGGCGCCATCTGTTATGCCTTCGGCCGTTGCCGCCATTGCTGCGACTACCGTGCTGGTTTGAGCTGTGCTGAAGGCCATGCGAGTGGCGCCCAGGCCGCTAAAGGAGACGGCGCCAGCGGCGCTGCTCGCGGTTGAGATTAACGGTTCCCAGCTAGCGCCGCCGTCGGCGGAACGCAACATGCCGAGGCCAAAATAAGAGTCGGCGGAATTGTCGGCTTCGCCCGTGCCTACCAGAATCACGCTCTGTGCAGGATTCGAGTTTCCCGGCTGAATCACAATCGATCCGATCGAGAGCGTTGCCTGATCGTCGGTGACTGACGTCCAGGTAACATTGTTTGCAATGCTGGTGGCCGCGTTGGTAGACTGCCACACTCCGCCCTGCGCTCCTCCGATGTAAACCGTGTTGCCGCTTGGATCTGCGGGATCAATCGCCACGGCGGTTGCGCGGCCAGAGACCTGGTTGTAGTTCTGAAATCCATCGCCGGTCGCGTCGGAAGCTAGCGGCACCGGCCCCAGCGGCGTCCATCCCGGGGATGTTGGCGGAGCCGGCGATTTCGGACTGGCAGCGTGCGCGCGAGCCGTCCGAGCGGTTCGCGCGTGCATCTTGGCTTGATAAGCGCGATAGCGTAGCTCGGCGGAAGACTTCCCTGGGACCACACGGCCGCGCAGGAACCATTGGGCGCGCTGCTCTTCATGGTCTGAATCCGCATCGGTGATGGGCGTTTCAGGCGCAGTTTTCTTCACACCCTGAGCGCGCGCCATCGAGAGTAAGCAAAATGGCAAGAGTGCCAGCACGGAAACACAAACTCCGCGAAGGAGCGTTTGAAGGGTCAACCTGGGAAGGGTCATAGACTCTCAAGCTTAAGTACGTGGCAAGTATGGGATCGCCAGGGAGAGCGGTCAACGGAAAAGGCGCTTAAAACCGCGCTGTGGACCATTCCGGGAAACGTTCGCGGCAGTAAGCCTGTACAATTTCCATCGGATTCCGCCTATGCTATTGCCGCGTTTTACATTTCTGATTTCCTTGTTGCTACTGGCTCCGGGGATTCGAACTCCACAGGCCAGTGCAACCCACGAGATTACCGTAGCTGCAGCCGCGGACTTGAGCGCAGCGTTCCAGGAAGTCTCCGCGAGCTACGAGAAGCGAACCGGCGTCACGGTGAAGCTTTCTTTCGGGGCATCTGGCGCGTTGACTCACCAGATTCAGAATGGCGCGCCGTTCGATCTCTTCTTCTCGGCAGACATGGATTATCCCCGGCAGTTAATCGCCGCGGGGCAGGCCGACGGCGCAACTTTGTATCGCTATGCCGTGGGGCGGTTGGTGCTGTGGGTTCCCAAAGATTCTCCGCTCGATGTCGAGCACAAGGGCATGGACGTGTTGCTCGATCCATCCGTGAAAAAGATTTCGATCGCGAATCCGCAGCATGCGCCTTACGGACGCGCCGCCGCCGCGGCGCTGAAGCATTACGGCCTGTACGAAAAAGTAAGCGACCGGCTGGTGCTGGGAGAAAACATTTCGCAGGCCGCGCAGTTTGTCGAGTCCGGCAACGCGCAGGTCGGGTTCGTGGCAATGGCACACGCGATAGCGCCGGCGATGCAGGGCAAGGGAAAATACTGGGTGGTGCCTGCCGAAGCGTATCCGATGCTCGA
>JBEKJF010000354.1:0-5386 GCA_050011375.1 Candidatus Sulfotelmatobacter sp. | reverse complement strand
ACGAAATGGCAGTCCGTAGAAAGCCAGCGGAACGTGCGTGTCGTAGGTATAAGGCGATGCGTGGTCTGTGCCCTTCGACGAGCCTACGGTGTAGATCTCGGGGATACCCAGCACATACCAGCCGCCTTCCGGCGAATAGCTGTTCAGGAACTTTTTGCCGAGAGCATTTGCAGGAACTTCGCCTTCGGCAAGTTGCGACTTTGTGTAGTAGTCGCGCAATCCGGCTTGCTTCATCGCCTCACCTACGGCAGTTTCGGCGTCGTGCTCTTTGGTGCGGGCGCCGAAGGCAGACTGATCAAGCCAGGCTACCGGATAGTCGAGCTTGATGTAGCTCGCTGAATGGCCTGGGGAAAACTTTGACGTCAGAGCCGCATTGATCTGGGCTTCCAGTTTGCCCGCTTCGAGATTCGCGGCAGGAATGCGCAGTTTCTTCGCGGCATCAGGCAACGCGGAAATTCCGTGGTCGGCAGAGAGTGCGATCCATATGTTCGCGAGTCCAATACGATGGCCGAGAAAGTTGAAGAAGTCGGCGAGTTCATGATCGAGCGCGAGGGCCATCGCGGCCATCTCAGGCGAATCGGGGCCGACCTGGTGGCCGAGAATATCGTTCGCGGAGAGGCTGATGGCAAGCAGATCGGTAGCCGGCCCGGTGCCGAGATTCTCGTAGACCACTAGCTCTTTGGCGAATTCCAATTCGTATTCGTTGGCGAAGGGCGTGGAACCGATTACTTCGTAGAAGCCCGCGTCGCTGCCGTCTTTGCTTTTACGATGCGCGGTCGAGCGTAAGACTTCTCCGTTGCTCTCCCAATTGCGATCCCAGTATTTTGCCGCTCGATCGCTGGAGTTGAAATCCTGCGACCACCGCGGCAAGTCAGCGCGATAGTAAGTGGAGGTGGTCCACGCGCCGCTTTTCGGATCGATCCAGTAAGCGGCGTCGGCTGAGAAGCCTCCGGGCAGGACGGCGGCCCGGTCTTTCAACGACAGGCTAAAGACTCGCGCCTGGCCTTGGGTTGCGAGTTTGAGCTCGTCGCCGAGAGTATCGGCGAGCAGGTTGTGCGGAGAGGCGCCGGCTTTTTTCCCTGAAGTCTCTCCGGCAATGCCCACGAGCTTGGTGTCGTCGTCTTCTACTGACGTGACCATTTTCTTTTTCTGCGGATCCCACCACTCGTTGGCGATGATTCCATGGCCGTTGCTGTAGGCGCCGGTGAAAAGCGTGGCATGTCCGGGAGCGGTGCGGGTGTTGGCATAGTCGTAGTTGCAGTCGGTGAAGTTTGCGCCGTGGTCGAGGAAAAGACGAAATCCGCCTTCGCCGAATTGGTCGCGGTAGCGTTCCAGATAGTCGCCGCGAAACTGGTCGATGACAATGACGACGACCAGCTTGGGATGGGCGTTGTAGGCCGAGGCGAAGGTCGCCGGGATCGAAAATCGAATGAGAATGGCGACGAGGCCCAGCGAAAGACACCGGCGGACAGCAATGGGGTGGGGGAAGAATCTCATCGCGAGGTTAGTTTACACAGACGGAGGGCTGCGCGAAAGCTGAGAGACGGTCTCGCTTGGCTCGACGGACCCTTCGAAGCTCAGGGCAGGCGGCCGAGGCGGCCGTCCACACATTAGCCGACGTATATTTCTCGCTTGGTTTCCGATAAAGTAGTTAATTCCTATGCTTGAATTGAGCTTTGTACGCGACAATCTGCCCCGAGTCGAGGAAATGCTGCGCCAGCGCGGCGCTGATCCGGCTGCCGTGCTCCGGGATTTCCGCGAGGTGGACACGCAGCGGCGGCAGGCCATTACCGAAGCTGAGACGATGAAGGCGCGGCGCAATAAGGCCTCCGAGGACATCAACAAATTAAAGAAGAGCGGCCAGGATGCCACTGCAGCGATCGCCGAGACGAAAGACCTGCGCGAGCAGATTCAGACGCGAGAAAAGATTGCCGCCGATCTTGATTCCCGATTGCAGGATATTCTTGCCGGAATTCCCAACGTGCCGCATTCAAGCGTTCCCGTGGGCCACAGCGCCGAAGACAATGTTGAAGTCCGGCGATGGGGTGCGCCGCCGCAGTTCGACTTTACTCCCAAGCCTCATTGGGAACTGGGCGCTGCACTTGGCGTGCTCGACCTGGAGCGAGCGGTTAAGGTTACCGGCGCGCGGTTTGCCGTTTACTGGGATCTTGGCGCAAAGCTCGAACGCGCGCTGGCGAACTTTATGCTCGACCTGCACACGCGCGAGCATGGATACACCGAAGTTCTGCCTCCGTACCTCGTCAATTCCGAGTCGATGTATGGTACGGGACAATTGCCCAAGTTCGCCGCCGACCTTTTTCGCGTACCTCATGGAGAAAAAGATCTCTGGCTGATTCCGACGGCCGAGGTTCCGGTCACGAATCTTTATCGTGACGAAATACTTGACGCTGCGCGGTTGCCGATCTCACTCACGGCGTACACCCCGTGCTTTCGCAGCGAAGCGGGATCTTATGGGAAAGACGTGCGCGGCATCATCCGGCAGCACCAGTTTCAGAAGGTGGAGATGGTGAAGTTTACGCGCCCGGAGAATTCTTATGAAGAGCATGAGAAGCTGACGCGGAACGCGGAGACGGTCCTGCAAAAATTAGGGCTGCACTATCGCACTGTGACATTGTGCACTGGCGACATGGGCCCGTCTTCGGCGAAGACTTATGACATTGAAGTGTGGCTGCCGGGGCAGCAGTTGTTTCGCGAGATTTCGTCGTGCTCAAATTTCGAGTCGTATCAAGCGCGGCGGGCGAACATTCGCTACAGGCCGGAAGGCAAGAATAAGCCGGAGTTCGTGCACACGCTGAACGGAAGCGGGTTGGCAGTGGGCCGGACCTGGGTGGCGATTGTGGAGAACTACCAGCAAGCCGACGGCAGCGTCCTAATTCCTGAGGCATTGCAGCCTTATGTTGGGGCGGAGCGGATTACGAAAAGAATCTTTTGAGTGCAAGGTTTCAAGGTCTCATAGTTTCAAGGTTTCAAAAACACCTTATCCCGCATTCGAAACTCTGAAACCTTGAAACGTTGAAACCTTGAATTGCGGAGACTAGACTTGCAAAGTGTGGAAATCAGTACGGCTGCGGGCGCGCCTTCCCTACCGATGAACGGCGTCTGGCGCACAATTCGGAGCTACATCCTGTGGCAGCATGAGCGTGGCACGCTGCACTATGACATCATGGTCACGCTGATTCTCATCTTTGTCTTCTTTTCGCCGCGGGTAATCAACTTCAACGATAAACCTGTGCCTCGCGATCCGCATCTGACTGATGTTGTGGTTACGCCGGATGCGCAGGGCGGACTGGTTTACCAGATTTCGGCCGGTGCGATTACGCCGGGAGACGATGCGTCGGTGCGGGAGCAGTTGCTGCGGATCATTAGGCCGATTTCTGGCGATGTGGCGATCGTGAGCTATGAAGTGGTGGGCAAAGGACACACGCAGACTTATAGAGTGCTGGTGAAGAGATAGTAGGAAAATGGAATTTTTCAGCCGCATTCTTGGGACCGTGCTGTTCGGAAGTTTGTTGTGCCCCCTTGCACATCTTCCGACTCCCGAGCCTTGTACGCTAGAGTGCGTCCTCAAGAAAATGGATACTGCTGCGGCCAGCTTCCGCACTGCCCAGGCCGACTTCGAATGGGATCAGTATCAGAAGGTAGTGGACGAAACCGACGTTCAGAAGGGCACGGTTTATTACCGGCGGGTGGGCGACGCAATCGAAATGATGGCGGAGATTAAGCAACCCGAGCCGACATTCGTGCTGTATAAAGAGGGCAAGCTTCAGGTCTACCACCCTAAGATCGAGCAGGTCATGCAGTTCTCGGCGGGCAGCAATCGGAACGAGATGGAAAGCTATCTGGTACTGGGCTTCGGGGGCAGCGGAGAGGATCTGAAGAAGACTTACGACGTTACGTATTTGGGCGACGAAAAAATCGATAACATCGCAACCGCGAAACTGCAACTTGTTCCGAAGAGCGAAAAAGTACGCAACTATTTCTCGAAAGTTATCCTATGGATCGATGCGAGCCGCGGCATCTCGGTGCAACAGAAATTTATGCTAGGCGGGGACGATTATCGCGTGGCGAAGTATTTTGCAATCCGGGTACCGGCAAAGGTCGGCAACGATGTGTTTCAATTGAAGACCTCGAAGAAGACGCAGTTTGTCTCGCCTCGGGGTTAAGTAATTGATTCTAAAGAGTAAGAATGTGTGCTGAAAAATCAATGCCGAGCGCTATACTGCCTTAGGATTTCGTAGGCGTTCGTGTTTGCGAGTTTATTTTTGCGAGTCTTTTTTTTGAGTTCATCCATGGCCAAGGTTTTTACCATTCCTGTCCCGCCCAAGTTGGGTCGTACCATAAAAAGAGAGCGTACGTCCGATCCTCGATATGTCGATGGACAGCGCCTGCTAGTGGAAGCCATGAAGTATCTGGCTCAGAGCGATCCCGTAGCCAACCGCCCCGCGATCGAACTCATTTCCGAGCACGTACGCACGCGCTTCCGCATGAGCGATTCGCCCCTGGCGTAAGACTACCGATCGGTGCCTGCTCCGAATCGTCCCTGAGAAGCAGAATCTTGGCGACCCTGCCGAATCCAGGGATTTGTCTCAACAACCTCCGTTGCCAACTCCGTACCGCTCAAAATAAAAGGGGGCGGTGTATCGCCCCCAGGATCGAAACTCTTGCACGATCAGAAAACGTAACGCAGCATGAACTCCATTACGCGCGCATTCGAAAGCGTCGAACTAAAGTTGCCAAAGCTCGTGCTGCTGGAGAGAGAGTTGTTGCTGTTCAACTGCATTGTTCCCACGTCGAAGCGCGCCGAGTTGGTTAGGTTGTACATCGACCAGCTGAACTTAACTAACTGGCTCTCGTTAATGGGCCAGCTCTTGGTCAAGCTCGTATCAATGTTGAAGGTGCCGGGACCGCGTAATCCGTTGCGCATGCCTTGCTCGCCGGGGTAGGCCGGGCGGAAAAGATTGATGGCAGCGTTCGGATTTGTTGTGGAGTCCGTGATCCCAGGATCCTGGAAGACATTGGGACCGGTGCCGCCGGCGGCCTGCTCTACGATAAAGCTGCCAGTCTTCGGGCGTGCACTGCTCAGGGGCACAGCCTGGCTCTCAAGCTGGAAGTTGGTAGCCCATTCAGGGCTGAAGATTGAAAAGGGGTACCCGCTGGACCAGCGCCAAAGCCCTGAAACCGTCCAACCCCCAAAAAATGCATTGGCAAATCGTCCCATGCCTGAGGCGAAATGTTGTCCACGGCCAACCGGCAGTTGGTAGACCCAATTCGCGTTCACGATGTGAGTGGTGTCGAAGTCGGAGGCGGCACGATTCTGTCCCGGGAACCAGGAGTTGATAATCTGGCTGCCGAGACCGAATCCCTC
>JBEKJF010000353.1:0-5406 GCA_050011375.1 Candidatus Sulfotelmatobacter sp. | reverse complement strand
AGGACGAGCGAGTCGGCGGTCGCGGTTCGAGAAATGAAATCAATGTTCGTAACGTGCGCCGAAAAAGTTGAGAGGTTCTGTTCGATGGATTGATAGTCGCCGATATCGGCGAGAACCGCGTCGAATACCGGCATCTCGGCGCGGTCGGCCGGGACCGGAATTCCTGACTGCGCCATGAGCGCGAGCAGGCCGACAGTTTTGAGCGTAACCGTTTTGCCGCCGGTGTTGGGGCCGGTGATCACTAGCTGACGGCGGGCGCCTTCTAGTTCGACGGTGATTGGGATTATCGCGACATGTTTTTGCTTTAGATTTTTTTCTAGAAGAGGGTGACGAGCGTTTTGCAGAATTAGGCTCGCTTTCCCCTCGGCTTCGCTCGGGGCTTCGGCGTCCAGAGCAGGTTTGCGGCCGTCCCCACAGGGTTCTTGTTTGTCCCCGGTGATTTGTGCGGCCACGCAGTTGTAGTCTTCGGCGAAGCGGGCTTTGGCGAATTGCAATTCCAGTTCGCTCAGCACTTCGACTGAGTCGAGGATCGCTGCCGCCTGCTCGCCGATGCGGCGCGTCATCTCGAGAAGGATGCGATGTATCTCGGCCAACTCCTCGTCAAGCAGGCGCACGAGTTCATTGTTCTGGTCGATGGTTTCGAGGGGCTCGACGAAGACGGTTTGGCCGCTCGAACTCGCTCCGTGAACAACGCCTTGCACGCGGCGCTTCTGCTCAATCTTTACCGGGATGACGAAGCGCTCACCGCGGATGGTGATCAGTTCATCCTGCACCGCGCCGCCCTCAGCCAGACGGCGTAAATATCCGCGCAGGGATTCCTGAATTACGCGACGCTGCCTTTCAATGTCGCGGCGAATGCGCGCCAGTTCGGGAGATGCGCGGTCATCCAGGGTTCCATCGGGCTCGATCTTATTTCGAAAATGCCGAAGGAACTCGGAGAAGTCGGGCACGCCCTCGGAAAGAGTGAGCGTTCGTTGCCAGCCGCTCTTCATGTTCGCCGGCGGATGGAGCGCGATCTCGCGCCACTCGGCGGCGCGGTCTACGATCAGCAGGACATCGCGAATCTCGGTGGTTTCGAGTACTGCGCCTGCGATCCGGGATTTTGTTACGAGCGTTGTGACATCGAGCAGGCCAGAAAAATCGAAGTGGCCACCTGCGCGGCGAAATTCTCGAACCTCCGCGGTCATCTCTTGCTGCTCGGCGATCCAGGAGGAATCGGTGGAAGGAGCAAGTGCTGAGATCCGCGCCTGGCCTAGCGGCGAGGATGCGTATCCGCGGAGAAGGTCGCGGAGAGCGTCGAACTCGAGCACGCGCGCGGAGTTGTGGAGGAGCGGTTGAGACATTGGAATTAATGTTACAGGACCGGAGCCGCGGAACGGGCTGGCGATGGAGTTGGTGCTTTTACGACTGGGCCGCCGCCAGCGCCTGGGATGCGGCTGGACTCGCCACGGGCAAGTGGAGCACGAAAACCGCGCCGCCTTCAGGTTTGTTCTGGCACGTGATCTGTCCCTGATGATCTTGCACGACGCCGTAGACGGCGCTCAGACCGAGGCCAGTACCCTTGCCGATCGGCTTGGTCGTGTAGAACGGATCGAAGACGCGATGCGGTTCTTTTATGCCGGGCCCGCTGTCGGAAAACTGCACGATAATTTCTTCGTTCTCATTGCGCGCGCTCACCTGAAGCAGACCTCCGCCAGCTTCTTCGAGTGCGTCCAACGCATTTTCGACGATCTGGGCGAAGGCCTGGAACAACTGGTGGCCGTTGCCCAAAACCGTGGGCAAGTGCGGTTCGATCGAAATCTCGATTCGGATTTTCTGATCGTGATGCTGCAGCCCGCGCATTTGCACGCTGCGCTGCAGAAGCGTAGATAGATCGACCATCGTCTTTTCGCCGGTACCTTGCTGCGCAAAACTCAGCAGATTCGAAACCAGCTCCCGCGTGCGCTGAGACTGGTTCACAATCTTGCGCACGAGCGCGTCCTGATCGCCGGTCAAGCGCTCCTTCGACCAGAGCTTTTCGGAATACTCCATGATCGCAGTGAGGGGATGGTCGATCTCGTGCGCCGCGCCGGCAACAAGCTGGCCGAGCGAAGCCAGTTTTTCTCTCTGCACCAGGTGGCTCTGCAATCGTTGCTCATTCTCAAAGCTGTGCCTCGAATCCGCGAGCAAGTGGATCAGCGCTTGATCCTGAAGATACTGCCGCATAAACACGAACGCGCCCAGCACGAGCATGGCCGCGATTATGGTGAACAGGCGAAAGGTCCGCGCCGACGCCGGGGAGTGGTCCCAGCGGAAGGCCCAGAGGCCCAGCGCCGGCAGGGAAAGAATCGCCAGCATCGCGAGGCGCAATGCCATCGCACCCCAGTTGTCTTTATTTTTGGCTTCGAGAGGCGCAACTTCCGGCTCACATGCGCGCGCGTCGAGCGCGGTCGCCAACATCCAACTCACTGCGGCCATCAGGGGAACGTCATAGAGACTTCCGGTAAAGTACGCTCCGCTGGAGAGACCGAGGTTCACGGCCTGCGACTCCAGCGCATAGAGCGCACTTGCGGCCATCAGGTTCAGGTAAACCATCTTCCAGGCGGCGGATGCCCCACGGGAGGCAAGCGCCAGCACCACGACCAGCACCCCGCTTTCGACCATATAGAGTGGGCCAAAGTTGCGATCGTACTCCGCCACATTTAACGAGATGTACTGCGACGGGAACACGACGAATGCATAAAGGAACACCCACCAGACTACGAGCATCAGAAAGTCCAGGGCGCCGACGTGGAATTTCTGCTGCCCTTGATGACGATGCGGGCGCAATCCTACCGCCGCGATCATGGGAACCAGGTGGAGAAAAAGAAACACGTCCATGATCGAAGGGTCGGGAAAGTTTATGTGGCGCAAAACCTCGCAATAAACCCAGGCTGCCTGATTGCAGGCCCAAAGAATGCATCCCGATGCCATGAGGGCCCAAAAGCGCCGGTTCGCGCCATCGGAAGACCATGCATTCGCGAGCATGACGCCGCTCGCCGAGAGGGTTAGCAGCAGATATCCGAAATCAAAAATTCCGGTCAGGGCCGGCCCGCGCGGCACCGTCAGCGACACCAGGGCGAACGCAAGCGTAATGCCGCCCGCGAGCGCAAACCAGCGATGTCGTTTGAACGGACTCATCCGCCTCTCATTTTATGGAAAAAAGTGGAGATTCTCGCGCTGGCTTAGCTTCGAACTGATTACTTTCGTCACACGGGAATTGGATCTTGCGCGGCAATATACGGCAGTCTTGGTTAGAGACGAGGCCCTGCTCAAGACCTAACACCTGTGACCCAGGACACGTCCTCGCTGCGTGGCCCTGCTAGAATCAAAGGTTGGAAGGCGCTAAATTCTTGCCAGGTGATTTCCATGGCCTTTCCCGTTACCCGTCTTCGCCGTCTTCGCCGCACCGCGCAGCTTCGCGATCTTGTGCGCGAAACCCGACTCACTCCCGAGGCCTTCGTCTACCCCATGTTCGTTTGCCCCGGTGAAGGGGTGCGCAAGGAAATTCGCTCGATGCCGGGCGTGTTTAACCTCTCAGTGGATGAAGCGATGAAGGAAGCTCGGGACGTTTATTCCCTGGGTGTGCCCGCTGTAATTCTTTTCGGACTTCCAGATAAGAAGGATGAGGTCGCCACCGGGGCCTGGGCCGACGACGGCATTGTGCAGCAGGCGGCACGCGCCATAAAACGCGAAGTCCCGAACTTGATTCTGATGGGCGACGTTTGCCTCTGCGAATACATGTCGCATGGACATTGCGGCATCGTGAAATCTTCATCGTCGCCTATGTCGCTGGGAGCAGCCGCCAGGGACGCCTTGACTGAGACGCCCGAAGTAGTGGCGAAGCCGGTGAAGAACGAGAATAAACAATTAAAAGTTATCGACGAACTGGCATCGATGGTAGCCAGCGCGGTCGAATCCAAATTCGAAATCGACAACGATGGCAGCCTGGAACTACTGGCCCGCACTGCGGTTTCTCAGTCTCGCGCCGGCATCGACGTCATCGCCCCGTCGGACATGATGGACGGCCGCGTAGCCGCCATCCGGCGCGCTCTCGACGAAGCCAACTTCATCAACACACCGATTCTTTCCTACGCCGCCAAGTTTGCTTCGGGATTCTACGGGCCGTTCCGTGAGGCTGCCGACTCGTCGCCGCACTTCGGCGACCGCCGCTCTTATCAAATGGATGGAGCCAACCTGCGCGAAGCCATGCGCGAAATCGAGCTCGACATTGAAGAAGGCGCCGACATGATCATGGTGAAACCGGCGATGCCTTATCTTGACGTCATTGCCGCTGCCCGGCTGCGTTTTGATTTGCCGCTGGCCGCCTATCAAGTTTCCGGAGAGTACGCGATGATCGAGGCCGCCGCCCGCAACGGCTGGATCGAACGCGACCGCGTCATGATGGAATCCCTGCAGAGCATCCATCGTGCTGGCGCCAGCATTATCCTGACTTACTACGCCAAAGATGCGGCAAAATTGCTGGCTTGAGTGATGGATTTGCCCGAGGCGTACGACCGCCCGAGCCGGACGGCATGATGCCTTCCGGCTTGGGCTTGTGCCTTACAGGAAAAATCTAGCGGCCTTCAGTGCCAGTTGCGTTTTTGGCTTCGGACGAGAACCGGCCACGAACCCGGTCGCCGATGTCCTGTACCTTTTCGCCGATCGAGTTGCGGATGTCCTGGCCGCTTGCGGGAGCAAATAGAATGGCGGCGCCGACACCAACGCCTACTCCAGCGACGAAGGTCATGACATTGCGAAATGTGTGATCTTCGCCCTCATACAGATCTTCGGCTTGGCTGCGAAGGTCTGACATCCGGTCGCTGGCACGATCAACTGTGTCGGAAACGCGGTCGCGCACATCGCTTGCGACTTCGTTCGTTTGATCCAGAAAATACACTGCCGTCTTGAGAATCGATTGAATTAAGTTATTCATCTTCTGCACCTCATCGAGATCGTGGAATTAAAACGTCTGAGGTTAGTTGCCGGAAACGCTACAAACGGCTTACTGGGAATTGGGAATTATTTGCGACGGGAAGGGGCGGGATGAATGAGCCCTTACATTTGGCCGACGGGCCGGAATCTCCGGGTGGGTTCTGCCTTGCGCGCTCCATTCATCGTACGATACCTTCAGGCTAGTCGCGCTCTGAGGTTCGATGGATCATCCCTGCTACAAGTGCGGGCAAAGCATTGAAGACGGCAAGGCTTTCTGCCTGCAATGCGGCGCTCCCCAGATTCGCGTGGCGATGCCGGAGACGGTCGCGGCGTCCGCCGGGAGCGCTTCGTCGAATGGCTCAATCAATGACGTACCTGCCTTTCCCCTGGATTCGCCCATCGTTTCAGAGCCCCTGAGTGCCCCCGTGATTTTTACCGGGATCGAATGGCGGC
>JBEKJF010000352.1:0-5409 GCA_050011375.1 Candidatus Sulfotelmatobacter sp. | reverse complement strand
ATTGCCGCCGTCCGAAGAAGGCACATTCGGCTTCTTTGCGTAGTCGGTCACGTACCAGCCTGATCCCTTGAATTGCACGGCGGGTGCGGAAATCATCTGCTCTACGCGGCCGCCGCACTCCGGACACTTCTTCACCATCTTGTCGGAAAATTTCTGGATTTTCTCGAAGCGATGACCGCACTTCTCGCACTGATACTCGTAAAGAGGCATGAGTTTTAAGACGGTCGTTAGAAAAGTAACTTCACATTGATTTTAGGGGCGGGAGTTCGACGGCGTCAATTCAGCCTCGACCGACGCTTCATCCAGGGTACGGCAACCGCAGTGTTAAACTTCGCGCATGGAGGACTCAGTCCACGATCCCGCCGAGAACGCCGTCGCGTCGGAGCCGTCTCTCCATGCCATCGGCCCGGCACTTTATCTTGTGGCCACGCCTATCGGCAATCTGGAAGACATCACGCTGCGCGCTCTGCGCGTGCTTAAGGAAGTGGACCAGATCGCCTGCGAAGACACGCGCCAGACCCAGAAACTGCTCAATCACTACGGCATCACGACCCGCACCATCAGCTACCACGAGCACAACGAAATGACGCGCGCAGCGGAGCTGGTGAAAGAGCTGCAAGAAGGCGCAAGCGTTGCGCTAGTGACGGATGCGGGCATGCCCGGGATTTCCGATCCCGGATTTCGCCTCATTTCGCTGGCCATTCGGCATCATGTGCCGGTGGTGCCGATCCCCGGAGCGTCGGCGTTCCTGGCCGCACTGGTGGCCAGCGGCCTTCCCACAGATTCGTTTCGCTTCAGCGGATTTCTTCCGGCGAAGCGCGGTGAGCGGCGGGCAGCGCTGGAAGCGATCAAGACCTCGCCGCGCACCCAGGTTTTCTACGAACCTCCCCACCGTGTTGTCGAAGCGCTAGCAGACATCGTCGAGGTTCTGGGAAGCACCCGGCTCGTAGTGATCGCGCGCGAAGTGACCAAGCTGCACGAAGAATTCCTCCGCGGTCGAGCGAGCGAGGTGCTCGAAACGCTAAAAGCACGCGACGGAGTAAAAGGCGAAATCACGCTGCTAATCGGCAAGGCTGAAGAAACGAGTCATGGAGCGGCGAACGCCTCGTCCGCCCGACTGTCCATCCGGCAGAGAGTGGAGCAGATTATCGCCGAAGAAAAATTTGACGAAAAAGCCGCGCTGAAAAAAGTAGCGAAAGAGCGAGGGATCTCGAAGAGCGAAGCCTACCGGGAGTTGCAGAGGAGCAAGTAAGCTGGGCCGAAGGCATCTACTTCGCCAGCGGGCAAAACTGCGGCATCATCTCGGCAACTAACGAGGCGTACAACTCAACCCGCATAAGCCCTAGTTCGGCGCGGCGCTGATTCACGTGCGGCTCATCTTCGATCGGAGCCTCGTGCATGGTTTCGCCGGCTTTGCACTCCAGCCGTTCGCCGTAGAGTTGTTTCTTGCGGGCGTCGCGCTGCGAAAGGTCGTAGACAAGTGCATAGCTTCCGGGATCTGCCTGCCCTGCGGAAACCAATGCTTTCAGCTTGGGCAGAACCTGCTCGCGGAACTGCGGCGGCTGATGCTGAATCATAAGAACAAAGTCGCCAGTCGCCTGCGGGCCTACCATCGCGTAACTCGGCACCCCGTACTTGTTTAGGATGTCTTGCAGCGGCGTAGCATTCCCGGCGTCGGTCGCATTCATTTTCGCCACGTCAAATCCCTTCTGCTGCCGCACTTCCTGGTCTACTTTCACCAGCCGCTCAATTTGGTCGCGCAGCGCGGGATTTTCCGGCGCCCGCTTGAGCGCCGCTGCCTTGGCTTTTTCGGACCGCACACGCGCCTCGTAAAATACTCCCGCATCCGGCGGCAGCTCGTGTTGCGCGACCGCGGCTTTAATTTTAGGGAGCGCCTCGGCTTGCAGTTCCTGCAGGACCCCATCTGAGGTCAACAGCAGGATGAAGTCATAAGCCGCTTCGTCGCCCACTTCTCGAATGGTGGGAAGCCCATGTTGGGCGAGGATGGCTTTCACCTTGGCTGCATCAGCCGCGTCGTCTTCGTCCGCGGTGAGGACCTTATGCGTGAGCTGCTTGATATCCGCCGCCAGCGCGGGGTCCGTCGGCGGTCTCGCATTCAAGCGGTTCTCCGAAGGAAACACCAGCGCCAGGATGGTCAAAAGAATCCACATCATCGCCAATCGACCTACGTCTCTGCCAACTCCCGCTTCACCGCTTCGCTCACCATCTTCCCATCCACGCGCATGCCGGCAGCGTTGAAGCGCGCCATCACATTCTTCATCACCGTGCCCATGTCTTTCATCGTCGGAGCGCCCATCTCCGCGATCACGGCCTTCACTCCTGCGACCACTTCAGTCTCGCCTGTGGCTTTCGGCAGGTAGCTCTCGATCAGAACGATCTCGGCGGCTTCTTTGTCGGCCATCTCCTGACGTCCGCCCTTGGTAAACTGCTCGACGGATTCTTTGCGCTGCTTGATCAGCGTGGTCAGGACGGCCTGCGACTCTTTGTCATCGAGCGGCGCCATCTTCTCAATTTGACGATTCTGTAGTGCGCTCTTGACCATGCGCAGGGTAGAGAGGCGCTGCTCCTCGCGCGCCTTCATGGCAGCGGTGATGTCTTTCTGGATCTGTTCTACAAGGCTCATGCAGCGATTATAGACGCTGGGACTACAGACCCGGCAGCTATAGAAGCAGACCCACGGTGCCTCGTGATCAGCATCACCGCACGAGGCGCGCAGTTCCAGTAAACTTATAAATCATCCCACTTAAAGGGATTTCACTTATGCTGCGCAAGAATCGTCTCTTCACTCCCGGGCCAACACCGCTTCTGCCGTCGGCGCAAACGGCCATGGCTTCATTCACGGCGCATCACCGTACAGCCGACTTCCGCGCTCTGTTTCAGCGTGTGCTCGCGGACATGAAGGAATTCATCGGCACACAGAACGACGTTCTGGTGCTGGCTTGCTCGGGCACCGGCATGATGGAAGCGTCGGTCTCGAACCTCACCTCACCGGGCGACACGGTGCTGGTGCTGAGCGCTGGAAATTTCGGCGAGCGCTGGGTGGGATTAGCCAAGGCCTTCGGCTGCAAAGTCGACCTGCTCAGCGTCCCCTACGGCCAGACATTCTCGCTCGAAGACATTCGAGCCCGACTGAATCCTTCAGTGCGCGCCGTATTCGTGCAAGCTACAGAAAGTTCAACTGGAGTGCGCCACGACATTGAGGGCATCGCGAAAATCGTGCGGGCTCAGGGCGAGGAAACCCTGCTGGTAGTGGATGCGATCACCGGCCTGGGTACAACTCATCTCGACGTGGATCGATGGGGCGTAGATTTCATCATTGGCGGATCGCAGAAGGCTCTCATGGTTCCTCCCGGGGTCGCGTATTGCGCGGTGAGCGAGCGGGCATGGCGGCGGATGGACACAACCACTTCTCCGCGCTTCTACTTCGATCTGCGCAAAGAGAGAAAGGCTGCAGCCAAAGGCGAATCCGCATACACGCCTCCAACCTCGCTGTTTGCCGCACTGGGAGCGGCGTTGGGATTTATCCGCGGAATGGGAAATGGTGACCTCGCCAAGGGACGCGAAGCGCTAGTCGATAATGCGGGACTTTGCGCTGCGATGACGCGCGCAGGCGCCCAAGCCCTGGGATTGAAGCTCTTCGCAGCTTCGCCCGCGTCCGCGCTCACCGCGATCGCCTCGCCCGAAGGCATTGATTCCGGCAAGATCATCAAAGAATTCCGCGAGTCATTCGACGCGGTGGTGGCGAATGGCCAAGGTGAAATGAAAGGCCATCTCTTCCGCATCGCGCACATCGGCTACTACGATTATCTCGACACCATCGGCATTCTGGGCGCGCTCGAGCACGTTCTCGCCCGCGTCACCGGCAAACCGGTCGATTACGGCTCGGCAGTACGCGCCGCACAGGAAGTTTACGCACGCGAACTCTCCGGCAAGCGGCAATCAGTTGGAGCGTGAGGACCGCGTCGAAACGGTCCTCACCTTAGTTGATTGTAAAGCTCATCGGACCCGAAGACTCAGCCAGCGTGCCGCCGCTTCCGTACGCGCCCGTGCCAGCAATCGCAGGGTTCGTTACGGTTACCGCCACCGTTCCGGCGTTCGCGATATCAGCCGCCGAGATGGTCGCAGTGAGTTGCGTCGAACTGACCTGGTTGGTAGTTTGGGCCACGCCGCCAAAGTTTATAACCGCCGTCGTAGAAAAATTTGTGCCGGTGACGGTTAAAACGAATGCCGCATCGCCGTGCGTCGCGCTGGCGGGAGCAAGTGTGGCGATGGTAGGCAAAGTCCCGGCCGTCGCTGGGGTGGTGGCTTTTGAGCTATAACCGCATGCCAGCGTAAAGGCGCTCAACGCGGCCAGCAGTACGATTGAAATGTGTTTCATGATGATCTCTCCATGGGCAGTAGCCCATGAAGAGACTCTACGAAGAAAGAAAACTCGCTGTGTCAGTGCGGCGTCAAATGTCTGTCATCATTTTGTCAGACGCAATGTTTCACGCAGGAGTTCGGGATAATTAAGCGCCGCAATTAAGCTGGATCGTTAAGGAAGAGAGCATCAGTGAAAATCGTTATCGCAGAAAAGATCTCTGCCTCAGCGGTGGAGCAACTAAAAGAGCCCGGCTGGATTGTGCTTACTGCCGATCAACTCGACGGCAAACTCTCGGAGCAACTCGAGTCAGCCGACGCGCTGATCGTACGCTCTGCGGTGCAGGCCGATTCAGCGCTGCTATCGCATGCGAAGAAACTGCGCGTGATCGGCCGAGCCGGCGTGGGCGTAGACAACATCGACCTGGATGCCGCCACGCGCCAGGGCATCGCGGTGATGAACACGCCCGGGGCAAATGCCGTGGCCGTGGCCGAGCACACGCTGGGCATGATGCTCGCAATGGCTCGCCATCTCTGCCGTGCCGACGCGCTCATGCACGCCGGCCGCTGGGAAAAGAAATCTCTGCAAGGCACGGAACTACGCGGCAAGACTCTCGGGATCGCGGGCCTCGGCCGCATCGGCATGGAAGTAGCGCGCCGTGCACGCGCCTTCGGAATGGAAATCGTCGGGCATGATCCGTTTGTTTCCGTTAGCGTGGCGAAAGAACAGGGCATCCGCCTCGCGACCCTCGACGATCTTTACGCCGCATCAGATTACATCACCCTGCACGTAGGCCTCACGCCGCAAACCACCGGCATGATTAATGAAGCCGCGATCAAGAAAATGAAGAAGGGCGTCCGCCTGGTGAACTGCGCCCGCGGAGAACTCGTGCACGAGGCCGATTTGGCGCAGGCGCTGAAACAAGGTTACGTCGCCGCTGCCGCGCTCGATGTTTTCACCGAAGAACCGCTGAAGAACTCGCCGCTGCAGGCGATCGAGAACGTAATTCTCACGCCGCACATCGGCGG
>JBEKJF010000351.1:0-5419 GCA_050011375.1 Candidatus Sulfotelmatobacter sp. | reverse complement strand
AACCTGATGTCGGCGTCCATCGCGGGCATGTTGCTCTAGTCCACACCTGCGTTCAAGAAAGGATTGTCCTGTGAAGCACCTTCGAGCTACTTCCATTCTCATTTCATTCTTCGTTTTTATTCTTCAGGCGAATGCATTCGCACAAGCCGCACAGAGGCGCGTGATCATCGACACGGATCCTGGTACCGACGACGCGATGGCGATCATCCTCGCGTTGAATTCTCCGGAGTTCAAAGTCGAAGCGCTCACCGTGGTGCCTGGCAACGTGGATTCGCAGCAGGGTCTGGAGAATGCGCTAAAAATCGTTTCGCTTGCGGGGCGCTGCGACGTTACGGTCGCGCGAGGCGCGCAGCATCCGCTGAATCAGAAGCTGATCACCGCGCAGTTCTGGCATGGCAAGAATGGCCTGGCCAACGTTGAGTTGCCGCCTTCCAAGTGCAAGGCTGATCCGCGGTTCGGTCCCGATCTCATCATCGAGATGATTCACAAATACCCGCATGAGATCATACTGATTCCGGTAGGGCCGCTGACGAATATTGCGCTCGCGGTTTCGAAAGATCCTTCGATTGCGGGGCTGGTCAAAGATATTGTCATCATGGGTGGTTCGATTGGCGGCGGAAATGTGAATGGCGCGGCGGAAGCAAATATTTATAACGACCCCGAGGCCGCCCAGATTGTATTCAACGCCGGATGGATGGTGACGATGGTGGGCTCCGACGTAGGCGAACGAACGTTGATCACGCGAAAGTATCTTGCGGAACTGCAATCGTCACACGGGCCGCAGAGCGACTTCATCGCCAAGATCGCCGATTTTTATTTGACCCGCAGTGAAAAGAGCGGATACAGCGGCGCCGCGATGTACGACCCGCTCGCGGTAGGGATTGCGCTCGACCCGACTCTGGGCACGCTGAAAGAGATGCACGTCGATGTGGAGACGAAGGGCGAGTTCACTCGCGGAGAAACCGTGGCGAACCGCATGGGCTCGGATGAAAACAATGTGCTCCATGGAGACCACTACGAAATCGAAGGCGTTATCGAACTCAAGCCGAATGCGCGAGTGTGCACGGCGTCAGACGCGGATCGATTTTTAAATATGTTCATCAGCCGAATCAGAGGCAAGTAGGCGGGCGCCTCGACGGCGAGAAATCCGCACAATGGAATCAATGACTTGGCCGTAAGCTGCTGATTCCAATGATTGATTTTCTGGGGGCAGTTGATCGTTTGTAATCAATATGTTAGCCCTAAGTTATTGATTACAAACGCCGACGCCTTTGGGCGGCAAGGGCAAATTCCCGGTTCGATCATCGCACAGAATGCCTGTTAACGGGCCTAGGAGGCACTCACAGCGACGACCTGACCCTTTTGAGCACCTGGAGGACACCGCGCGATTTCGAGAGGCTTAAATCGCCTCTAATGCGAAAGTTGCTAAAAGCTAACGTAGGGGACGGACGCGCTCTAACGCGTTGCTCTGGAAAGAGATCGTCGACTTTTCGCATTTTTGCGAATATAGGCTGCGCTGAAAACAAAACAGTTATAGATCCGACAGGCAAGCGGCTGTCGATTAACGCCGTAGCTACCCGTTCGCGTGCGCCACCAGAAAAATCGCCAGCGCATAAAAAACAAACATCAAGCCGAGATACGCTTTGGCGCGAGGTCCAGAATTCTCAAATTCCTTCCACGCGAGAATTCCCCACAGCGCGGCGACCATCGGAGCGGATTGTCCAATAGCGTAAGAAATCGCGACTCCGGTGAAGCTCGCGGCGACAAGGTTGAACACCGTGCCGACGCCCCAGATGCATCCCCCGAATAATCCCAAAAGATGTCCTGAGGCGGGTCCGCGGAAAAATCCGCTGAAGTTTACCGGTTCCCCAACCAGAGGGTGTTTCATGAAATAAATATTCCAGATGAAGCAGGAGAGTAATGCGCCGAGCGTGAGGAACACAGCAGCGCTGTAAGGCCCGAGAGGATTGCCGCGCGTCATCGCATGCGTCATGAAGGGAGCCCACAAGCCCATCAGGACTCCTGAAACCACGCACGTGATGAGACTCTTCTTCGAAACCGAGCGCCCTGCAGCGGCGAGACTGCCGTAAGCTTTGCCATCCATGAGAACCGCGACAAAAGCGCACGCGACGCCAAGAGCGAGTAAAGCGGCATTTCCTCTCGGCTGAAGTGCATAGCTCAGCACAGTTCCGACCACGAGTGCGATTCCGATTGAAATGGGAAACGCTACAGCGAGACCAGCCATGTCGATCGCCGCGACCAGTAGAAGATTGGCGAGATTGAATAACGCTCCTCCAATCATCGCGTTCACGATGTTTGAAGTGTCGGCAGCGTGGACATTGTTCAGAAAACTCGACGAGTCGTTCCCCGTGCTGCCCATGGTGAAGGCGAGCACAAGTGAGACCAGGAAAATCCCGACGGCATAGTCCCAGTAGAAAAGTTCAAACCTGTAGCCCTTGACGCCCTTGTATGTGTTCGCCCATGAGCCCCAGCAAACGGCGCTCGTGATCATCATCAACAGCGCAATGGTCAGACTCGATGGTGTGAACAATCGTTTCTCCTTGGCTAGCCGTTCACCTGCGAATATGTGGAGCGGCGCAGAAACTCTCCCTGGCCGGCACGGCCAAAGAATTTATCATTTTCGACGACGACGCGCCCTCGCGATAGAACTACGTCGGGCATACCTGTGACCTGAATGCCTTCGAACATCGAATAATCCACGCGCATGTGGTGAGTCTTGGCGCTGATCGTGTGTTTGCGGTTGGGATCGAAGATTACGAGATCGGCGTCGCCGCCGACGGCGATCGTTCCTTTGCGCGGATACAAACCGAACAGCTTTGCCGGAGTGGTGGCGACGAGTTCTACGAACCGGTTCACGCTGAAACGCCCCGCGGCAACGCCGCCGGAATAAATCAGGCTCATGCGGTGCTCAACGCCGGGACCTCCGTTGGGAATCTTCGTGAAATCGTCTCGCCCAAGTTCCTTCTGCTCCTTGAAACAGAATGGGCAGTGATCGGTGGAGACGACCTGCAGATGATCGCGCTTGAGTCCGTTCCAAAGTTTTTCCTGATGCCATTTTTCGCGCAGCGGCGGCGTGAAAACATATTTCGCGCCTTCAAAATCCGGAACGTCAAAGTTTTCAATCGACAGATACAAATACTGCGGGCACGTTTCAGCGTAAACGGGCAGGCCGCGGTCGCGCGCCTCGCGAACTTTTTCGAGAGCCTCGTTGCAACTCAAGTGCACGATGTAGATCGGCGCGCCCGCCATCTCAGCCAGCGCGATCGCGCGGGAAACGGCTTCGGCCTCGGCGGTGGTGGGCCGAGTGAGCGCGTGATACTTCGGAGCTTTCTTTCCTTCCGCGAGCGCCTGCTGCACGATTACGTCAATCGCGCTACCGTTTTCGGCGTGCATGCAGATGAGCCCGCCATTTTTCGCGGTAGTCTGCAGCGCGCGGAAGATGCTGGCATCATCGAGCATGAACACGCCGGGATAAGCCATGAACAGCTTGAAGCTGGTCACGCCTTCGTCCACCAGCGCATTCATCTGCTGCAGTTGGCCGCCGCTGATGTCGGTGACGATGCAGTGAAAGGCGTAATCGCAGACGGCTTTCTTCGAAGCTTTGTCCATCCATGTGTCGAAAGCCTGGCGCAGCGGCTGGTCTTTGTATTGGATGGCGAAGTCGATCAGCGTAGTCGTGCCGCCGAAAGCAGCGGCGCGCGTGCCGGTTTCAAAATCGTCAGCGCTAGTGGTGCCTCCAAAGGGCATGTCGAGATGCGTGTGCACGTCGATGCCGCCGGGGAAAACATATTTTCCAGCGGCGTCCAGCACCTTCGTGGCATTTTCTCGCGGCAGATCTTTGCCGATGGCTGCGACCTTGCCGTCCGTGATGGCAATGTCTGCCACGTACGTATCGGTTGCGGTCACCACGGATCCGTTGGCGATGATCGTATCGAAGCCCATTATGCCTCTTCTCGCAGCGATAAAGCATGGCTGAGATGAAAATGAATTCTATGCTAAACTGCCGCACTTCACTTCCGGATAATTGCGGCGGTGAGGAAAGGGGCTGGCATCATGCATTTTGGCATTACCTTGAAGCCGGACATTTCCGTCGAGCGCATTGTCGGACTGACGCGCCAAGCTGAAGCGGGCGGGTTCGAGTACGGATGGCTCTTCGATTCCCACGTTTTGTGGATGGACCCGTATCCTTTGCTCACGCTGATGGCTGCGAACACAGAGCGCATGCGGCTTGGCACGCTCGTCACCAACCCTGCGGTTCGCGATCTCACCGTTACTTCGAGCCTGTTCGCCACTTTGAATCTGATTTCAGGCGGCAGAATGGAACTTGGTATTGGGCGCGGAGATAGCTCGCGACGCGTGCTCGGCAAGAAGCCGGTGAGCTGGTCGCAGTTGGAAACGGCGGTAAAGATTTTCCGTGATCTTACTGCCAGCCGCGAAATTGAATACGAGGGCCAGCCGACGAGGCTTACGTGGGCCAAAGTTCCGCCGCGGGTGTGGATCGCGGGTTATGGGCCCAAGGTGCTGCACATGGCTGGTCGCGTTGCCGACGGGATCATTCTGCAGTTTGCCGATCCGGATTTGATTTCGTGGTGTATGGGTTTCGTTAGGGAAGGCGCTAGCGCGGCGGGACGCGATGCGAATCAGATCGAAGTGATGTCGGCGGCTCCGGTCTGGGTTTCCGATGATTTGAAGACAGCGCGCGAGCGGGTGCGCTGGTTTCCGGCGCTGGTTTCGAATCACGTGATGGATTTAATCCGGCAATACAAGCCGCAGGATCTGCCTGCGGCGCTGACAGCCTACGTGCAGGATCGCGGCAGCTACGATTATCAGCACCACTGCGAAGTTGAGAGCAGCAACGCGAATTTTGTTTCCGACGAAGTGGTCGATCGGTTCTGTGTAGTCGGTCCGGTCGAGGCGCAGCTGGAAAAATTGCATAAGCTGGCGAGTGTGGGGGTCACGCAGTTCAATCTGTACTTGATGTGCGGGGACGAGGAAGAGTCGCTCGATATCTACCAGCGCGAGGTTCTGCCGGCGTTTCGCGGGACGACAGGAACAAAACGCTAAAGCTACGACGCTACGACGTTGCCGGCGAAAGTGAAGGCGGGCGCTGGGTCTTCATCATCGCGTAATAGACAGCGAACGAAACTGCGAAGCCGACGAACCAGGAATAATCGTAGAGCACGCGGACCTCAGGAATTGCCAATCCAATGAGTGCCGTGCCTGCTCCCAACGCCAGCGCGATCACGGCACGCCAGTTGAATCCTTTGGAATATTCGTAGATTCCTCCGCGAAGATAGAGGTCGTCTACCTGCAGAACACATCGCCGTATCACGAAATAATCGCAGATCATAATGCCCGCGACTGGCCCGAGGAAAGCGGCGTAGCCGCCTAGCCATCC
>JBEKJF010000350.1:0-5438 GCA_050011375.1 Candidatus Sulfotelmatobacter sp. | reverse complement strand
GGAAATATCTTCGACCTGCACGTCCATGTTCAGGCCATTCTGCCGGAACCAGCGCAGGCTGGGGTCGGCAGCCGTCCAGCGATAAACATTCTCCCCCACCCGCGAAATCGTCCCGTCGTCGATGACCTTGCCCTCTTCATCGCACCAGCAGCAATAAATCACCTGCCCCACCTTCACCTTATTAATGTCGCGCGTGATCACGCGGTTCACCAGCCGCGTCGCGTCTTTGCCCGTGATCAAATATTTGTAGAGCGGTGAAATATCGATCAGCGCCGCCGCATTCCGGATCGCGTTGTACTCATGCTCATGATGCACCTCATACACGCTGACCGTGTAGTATCCCGACCACTCGCGATAATTCAAGCTGTGGCAAAGCGGAAAAGTGCGTTCGTGAAATGCAGTTCCAATAGGCAAAGGAGTAGCCTCGAAAAAGAATTCGGTCGAAGCGAAATTATACGCTGCCACCCGTTATCGAATGAGTCATCCCCAAGCCCTGCAGCGGGCCCCCTCCACCGCGGCGTCATCCCGAAGCCCCGCGTTTTCTCCAGCGGGGCGAGGGATCTCCCTCAAACCCCTCCTATGTTCACATATCACAGACAGCACCAACCACACTGCGCTAAACCGTAACGATGCGACCTCCGAAACAATTCTTCGTCTACATCATGACCAACGGACCCAAGTCCGCTGTCCTATACACAGGCATCACGGGCAATCTCCTGTATCGCGTCTGGCAGCACAAGAACAAACTGATATCTGGCTTCACCAGCCGTTACAACCTGACGCAACTCGTCTATTACGAGCGCTTTTTCTATCCCGATGCCGCCATCGCCCGCGAGAAAGAAATCAAAGGTTGGCGGCGCAGCAAGAAGATAAAGCTCATCGAATCCATGAACCCGCGCTGGGAGGACTTGGCGAAGGAGTGGGGCAACGAATTCAAGCCCGAACCGGCAGCAGCAATCGGCGCGAGATCCCTCGCCCCGCTGGACAAAACGCGGGGACTTCGGGATGACGCCAGCTGTGCGGAACTGAAAGTTGATTAAACGAAAGCAAATCCGCAGCGTCATCCTGAGCGCAGCCTTCTTCAAGGGGAGCGAAGGATCGCCCGCGCAACAAATCTGGACAGGGCTAATCTTGCAGACAAAACCGCCCATCCCCGATAGAATGACCCTTCGACTCATGCGCTCACTCAACCCATTCCTATCGAACGCGCTCCGCAGCTGGAGCGTCCTTCCCAGCGGCCTCTAATACGCGCACCCCAAAACTGCGCTACCATTCCTCGTCCCCATTCTCAACCTGCAGGCTAGAAGCTAGGAGCTAGAAGCTAATGGCTGTTTCATACGACGTAATCGTGATCGGCGGCGGCCACAACGGCCTGGTCAACGCCGCCTACCTCGCCCGCGCCGGAAAGAAAGTTCTGGTGCTGGAACGCCGCCACATCCTCGGCGGCGCGGCCTGCACCGAAGAAGTTTTTCCCGGCTTCAAGTTCTCCGTCTGCTCCTATGTCGTGTCGCTCCTCCGCCCGGAAATCATCCGCGACCTCGACCTGCCACGCCACGGCCTCGAGATCCTCCCACTCGACGGAACCTTCACGCCCATGCCCAGCGGCGATTACCTGTGGCGCGTGAACGACCACGGCAAAACTCACCGCGAGATCGCCCGCCACTCCCGCGTGGACGCCGAAGCCTACGACGAATTCGGCAAGGCCATGCAAGCCATGTGCCGCTTCGTGAAGCCGATCCTCAGCATGGTCCCGCCCGACCCCAACACCCTCAACCCGCGCGAACTGATGAAGCTGCTCTTCATCGGACGCCGCTTCCAGGGCATGTCGAGCTACGACAAATACAACCAAGTTCAGCTCATGACCATGAGCGCGATTGATTTTCTCGATCAATGGTTCGAAACGGATGTGCTCAAAGCCACGATGTCCGCCTCCGGCATAATCGGAACATTCCTCGGCGTACGCTCGCCGGGAACCGCCTACGTTCTGCTCCACCACTACATGGGAGAGATCGACGGCGCTTTCCGCGCCTGGGGCTTTGCCCGCGGCGGCACCGGCGCAATTTCAAACGCCATCGGCGACGCCGCCCGCGAAGCTGGAGTAGAAATCCGCACCCAAGCCGCCATCGCGAAGATCATCGTCAAAGACGGCAAAGCCAAAGGCGTGGTTCTCACCAACGGCGACGAAATCTTCGCCGAAACAATTTCGTCCAGTGTCGATCCCCGCCTCACCTTCAACAAATTCATCGAAGCCGACCAACTCCCCGCCGACTTTCTCGAAGACATCAACCGCTTCAAATATCGTGGCTCTTCCGGCAAAGTGAACATGGCGCTCGACACCCTGCCCAACTTCAAAGCCATCCCCGGACCGGGCGCGCATCTGCGCGGTGCTATCTCCATCTCTCCATCAGTCGAATACATGGAGCGCGCCTACGACGACGCCAAGTACGGAAATTTTTCGCGCAAGCCCTACATCGACATGGTGATCCCAAGCCTCACCGATCCCTCGGTAGCGCCGCCGGGCAAACACGTGCTCTCCTGCTTCGTGCAGTACGCGCCCTACAAGCTGCGTCCCGGCTTGAACTGGGACGATCAAAAGGAAGCCTTCGGCGACACCGTCGTCAACACCATCGCCGAATACGCGCCCAACATTAAAGACATCATCCTGCACCGGCAAGTCATTACTCCGCTCGATCTCGAGCGCGAGTGGGGACTAAGCGAAGGCAACATTTTCCAGGGCGAACTTTCGCTCGAGCAGCTCTTCTTCCTGCGCCCCGCACCAGGCTACGCGCGCTTCCGCACGCCCATCCAGAATCTCTACATGTGCGGCTCCGCCACGCACCCCGGCGGCGGCATCATGGGCGCTCCCGGCCGCCTGGCAGCTTTAGAAATGTTGAAAGACCTGGGAGGCGCCGCCTAATCAGTTTCAGAAATTGACGAAGGGGCTATAATCGAATGCAGAAGGAGAGGCTATGCAAACCTTATTTGATGCGGTTTCAGCGCACAGGAAATTCTTCCTCGCCAGTCCGCTTTGGCTCGCAGCCATCCTTCTCGGCCTCTCGTACGTCGGCGGCCCAGAAGTGCAGCGTGTGCTGCAGTTTATGGTCCCCTTCTCGGTCAGATGATGACCGACCAATCGCGCTTCTGGTGGGGCATGTTCGGCGCCGTGCTCCCAGAGTTTCTGCGCTTCGTAAAAATCGTCTTTGCAGGCAGCCCGCTTCCCCATCTCAACTGGACTCTATACGGCCTTTTCAGTATTGGGGTAGCTCTGTTCGGCGGTCTTTTCTCCATTGCGTGGGAACCGGAGTCGCGCTTGAAAGCTGTGTGGGTAGGCGCTTCCTTCCCTGCCTTAGTTGGCGCGCTGATCCAGACGCCGCCTCGTCTGCCTCCCGGCTAGTCCCATCTTTCTGCGTCTCCCCATCGCGGAGGAAAAACTAAACATGGCGAACTCCCGCGACATCGTCATCATCGGCGGCGGCCACAACGGCCTCGTCACCGCTTTCTACCTCGCGAAAGCCGGATTCAAACCTCTAATCCTCGAACGCCGCCCACAAGTCGGCGGCGCCGCAATTACCGATGAATTTCATCCCGGCTTCCGCTGTTCCACGCTGGCGCACACCGCCGGACCGATTCGCCCAGACATAGTTCGCGACATGCAACTCGAAAAACACGGCCTGCGATTAATCACGCCAGAGGCCTGCGTCACCGCACTCTCGCCCGACGGTCGCGCGCTTTCTCTTTATCAGGACGAAAACAAATCATCGCAATCCATCGCTGCCTTCTCGCAAAAAGATTCAGCGAAGTATCCCGAGTTCGAAACATCTCTAGGAAAAATCAGCAGGGTAATTGCCGAAGTTCTCGCCACAACTCCGCCCGACATTGATCACCCCAGCAGCGGCGATCTCTGGAGCATGTTGAAGACCGGCCGCGCCCTCCGCAATCTAGGCAAGCGTGATATGTATCGCGTGTTGCGCTGGGGACCGATGGCGGTCGCCGATCTGGTAGCGGAATATTTCGAAACCGAATTACTGCGTGCCGTAATCGCCGCGCGGGGTATCTTCGGAACTTTTCTCGGACCATGGTCCGCAGGCAGCAGCCTGCAATTATTAATCCGCGCCGCCGGCGATCCTCATCCCGCAGGCTCTGCATTCTTCGCCGCCGGCGGCATGGGCGCGCTCACCCAAGCCATGGCCTCCGCCGCACAAGCCGCCGGAGTCGAGATTCGCACTTCAGCCGAAGTCATCGAGATTCGCGTGAAAGATGGCGCAGCCACCGGCGTACTGCTAGGCACCGGCGAAGAGATCAGCGCCAAATCCGTAATCTCGAATGCAGACCCCAAACGCACTCTGCTCAAGCTCACCGATCCAACGCATCTTTCCCCCGACTTCGTACAGAAACTCCAGCACTATCGCGGCAACGGCACGGTAGCGAAAGTGAATCTCGCACTTTCAAGTCTGCCGACTTTCACCGCGCTAAAAAACGCAGACAGCAATGCTCTTAAGGGCCGCATTCACATCGGCCCCGAAATCGATTATATCGAGCGCGCCTTCGACGAATCGAAGTACGGCAACTTCTCCCGTCAACCTTATCTCGAAGTAGCAATCCCATCGCTCACCGATCCCACGCTGGCTCCCGATGGCAAGCACGTGATGTCGATCTACATGCAATACGCGCCCTACAAACTGAAAGGCGATTGGGAAGATCAGCGCAAAGTGCTAGGCCAAACGGTAGTGGAAACCCTCGCACAATACGCGCCAAACTTGCCCGAGATGATCCTGACTCATCAGATCATCACACCGCTCGATCTAGAAGAAACGTATGGGTTAACCGGAGGCCAAATCTTCCACGGCGATCTAGCCCTCGACCAATTTTTCACCATGCGCCCGCTCCTGGACTGGGCCCGCTACAAAACGCCGATCGATAATTTATATTTATGCGGCAGCGGTACACACCCAGGCGCGGGATTGACAGGAGGCTCAGGGGCAAATGCCGCGAAAGAAATCGTGAAGTACCTAAAGAAGTAGCGCACTAAAAGGAAGTAGCGCCGGCGTCCCGCCGGCTGTCGCGAGGGCGTCTCGCCCTCGCACCTAATGGAACTACAAATAAGTATTCCGCCCTCCTCCGAATCCCCTGTCCCGACGAGAAAGCCGAAGCCGCCGCTATCGCCAGCTTCGTCAACCAAGCTATCGCAACATCTCTCAGGCCATCTGACAGTCGCCGGAAACGCTTCGGGCGTAAACTTTAAATGAGAACTTCTCGGTGCAGGCCCATGAAAAAAACGAAGACAGAAAAAACCGCCGAAGCCGCAAAGCCCCAAGCCACACCCGAGACCGTGCACGAATACATTGCACGCGTCCCTGAACCCGCCCGCAGCACATTGTACGAACTTCGCGCGGTCATTCGCTCCGTCGCTCCAGTCGAGGCGACAGAGAGCATCAGTT
>JBEKJF010000349.1:0-5440 GCA_050011375.1 Candidatus Sulfotelmatobacter sp. | reverse complement strand
GCTGGACTGCGGGAATTCTGGATCGACGATTCGAATGCTGAGCGGGATTGTCGCGGGCCAGAAGTTTTCGAGCGAAATGGCGGGCGATGAATCGCTCTCGCGGCGACCCATGTTGCGCGTGATTACGCCGCTTACGGCGATGGGCGCGCAGATCACAGCGCAGAACGGCTTTCCGCCGCTGCACATTACCGGCGCTCAGCTCAAGGGCATTCACTACCAAATGCCGGTCGCCAGCGCACAGGTGAAGACTTGCCTGCTGTTTGCAGGGTTGCTGGCTGAGGGCGAAACGCGCATCGAAGAACCGCTGCGGACGCGGGATCATGGGGAAGTTGCGCTGCGGGCGTTTGGAGCGCAACTTGAGCGCAAGGGGAATGAAGTGCGAATTCGCGGCGGTCAGCGTTTGCGCGGAATCGAGGCGCTCGTTCCCGGAGATCTCTCTTCTGCCGCGTTTTTTCTTTGCGCTGCCGCGCTTTTTCCAGGTTCGCAATTGACTCTCACAAATCTGCTGATGAATCCGACGCGCGCTCGACTGCTCGATATCCTGATGCAGATGGGGCTGCGCATTTCTGTAACGCAACTGGAAGAGGTGCATGGCGAACTCGTGGGCACTCTCCAGGTTGAGGGCGGACGACTGAAGGGCGCGACCATCGCCGGAGCCGATACGGCAGCGCTGATTGATGAGATTCCCGTGCTGGCCGCGATCGCTCCCTATACAGAGCAGGGCATTGAGGTTCGTGACGCGAAGGAATTGCGCGTGAAAGAGTCGGACCGCATTGCATCGATCGCCGCCAATCTTCGTGCGATGGGCGCACAAGTGGAGGAACGCGAGGACGGCCTGAAGATTCCGGGCGGACAGTCGCTGCGCGGGGCTGAACTTGAATCGTTCGGTGATCACCGCATTGCGATGGCCTTCAGCATCGCGGCTTTGCGCGCGCAGGGAGAGACGCTCATTCGCGGCAGCGAATGCGTGGCGATTTCTTATCCGGAGTTCTTTGCTACACTCGAGGAGTTGGTCAAGAGATAACGATGGGTTCCTTGCTTTCGAAACCCTTCAACGCGGAGATCGCTGAGAACGGCCGCGGAGTCGGCGGAGATAGCAACTCATTTCTTGCTCATGCCCCCCAGAGCTTGGCTGCGAAGCCAACGCTCGGTTGTGATAAAGTAAAGCCGCCTGCGAATTGCGCTGGAGCCCCGAGTACCTTACCCCGAAGGAGCTTGCCATGTCCACCCTCCGTGACCTTGTGAAGGATCGCAAAATTTACTCGATTGACGCCGAACGGACCGTGCTGGAAGCTGCGCGCTTCATGATGGAACACAACATTGGCGCACTGCCCGTGCTGCGCAACGGAGAACTGGCGGGCATCTTTTCGGAGCGCGACATCATGAACCGTGTAGTAGCCGCGGGCCGGACGCCCGGCACCACCGCCGTGTCGGAAGTGATGACCGCAAACCCACGCGCAGTGAATCTGGATGAGAGTATCGAAGAATGTCTCTTCATCATGCACGAGTTCGGCTTCCGGCATCTACCGATTGTGGAAGGCAAGGAACTGAAGGGATTGGTCTCATTGCGTGACATCGTCATGCGACAGGCGGCTGAATTGGAGCGTCAGGCGCGGCGAGCGGCATCTTAGAAGCGGGCTTCCGGCTTACAGACCTCCGATTTTTTCTCAGTGTTTTTTCGCTTCTGATTTTTCTTCCCGAAGCCCGATGCCCGTTCCTATTGTCTTTTCTGCAGCAGGAGTTCGCCTTTTTTTGGCGGTAGTTTGAAGGGGAATTCGAATACTTTCCCATCCAGCCGAAGACGGAAGATGAATTCTTCTTGAGTTTTCCAGCTTCCTAACCACTTCGATTTGGTGTCGAAGAAGACCCAGCCGCTTACTTCTGGATTGGCGCGATCCAGGTGTGCGGGGCGCAGCCCTTTCGTCCCCAGGAACTCGATCATTTCGTTGGCCGACTTCTGGTATTCCTGCAGGCGCGCCTCGTAAACCTCTTTCTTTTCGGGATGATTCTTGGCTTCACGCCGGGTCTCATCGTCGAACGCATCGGCATCGGCTTGAATCTGCTGGGTGTACTCGTCGGGATCGAGTGACGTTTGCACGATTTTGTAGTGCTTCATAAACCGCAGCGTGATTTCGTCGGTCGTCGTGTCAAGGCTGGCGGCTCCACGATAGCGAATGGTCAGGAAGACTCCGAGGATGGGCCAAGTGCGGTGTGAGATAACCTGTAGTTCGCGGGCGTCTACGGCGAGTGTTACGCCAGCGTCTCCTGACCAAAGTCCATAGCGGTATTTGCCGTCGTCGCCGACGGAAAAGGTGCACCCCGGCCGGTCTTCGTCCCAGCGTACGACGGGCGGCGGGGGCGTGTGTTTATCTTTCTTGCTGTTGGGCTGAGTGCTTGGCTTGCTGTCTGCATCTTTCCCCGGCGTTGCTTGCCGGGGCGAGGCTGCGACTGCAGAGAGAAAGATTGGCGAGGTGAAGATTGGCGAGGCGAGAATTGGAAAACCACAGATTACAACAGCGCGCAGGAAGCGCAGTCCGGGACGATGCCATGCAGTATTGCGCAGCCACATGAAAGTGGAGGCCTGTCTCAGTTCACCACCAGTTGGACACTCGCCACGTTGCAGGTCTGGCCGACCGGACAGCTGGTGGGATTTCCGGGCGAGGCGCCGTTCTGGTCCGTGCCCGAGAGGATGAACGTGTACGTATTGTTCGGAGTTATAAACCCATTCGGAGAATTCCTTCTTGTGCTCGAGCTGCAAGCGGGCGTGAAGACTAAACCGCCAGCGATGCTTACGAGCAACAGCGCGCCCAGTAGATGCCTGTGGCGGGAGCTGGTTGCGCCCACTCCGACGAGCGCCAGCCCGGGAAGCAAAAGCCAGATGGCATAAAAAATTCGCGGGCGCCGCAGCCCGGCGTCTTCGCCGAGCGTTGTGATGGTGAGAGTAGAGGGTTGTGGAGGGCTGCCCGCCGTGACCACCACGGTGGGAGGATTGAATGAGCAATACGGCTCCCCCACCACGACCGGAGTTATCGAGAGGCAGGAGAGGGTGACTTCTCCGGTATAGCTGGCAATCGGATCGACGGTGACGATGGTGGTTGCGATGCTGCCGGCGGTCACGGGGCTGGGAGTGGCGAGGGTCGGCGCCACTGAGAGCGAGTAATCCTCGGTGACATTCACTACGTTCAAAGTCAGCGTGAGGGGAATCGATGTGGATCCGCTGGTGCCCGTGATGGAGATGGTGTACAAGCCCGGCGGAGTTGCGCCGCTACCGGCGCCCCCGGTGGTGGTAATGGTTACGAAGGCCTGGCCCGGCGGCGTCACAGAGCCGGGGCTCACTGAGCATAATGGAGTGCCGGCGGTTTGCACCGGCGTCACCGTGCAGGGAGTGGTGTCGAAGGAAACCGGACTGTCGAAGCTTCCGACGGCGGCGACGCTGATGGTCGCAATCGAATTCTCGCCGGGATCCACTGCCGAGGGAGCGAGCGGGCTGGTTACGGTAAGGGTAAACTGCCCGTGAGCCGTGGACACAGAGGCTGCGCAGAGCAGACAGAGCAATAGAGCGAAGACGAGCGGACGCGCGAGCTGCCTGGGATTCACCATGAGGGGATTAGGACTCACTACCTTCGATTCCTCCAACGGCGCAAAAGCTGCCCGAGGCGGCGTGAAAGAATGCCGCCGGTCTTGATCAGCTAAACATGATCAGCCGATCATGATCGGACAATCAATCATCCGGCATCCGCCGTTCGTAAAAGTTTAAAGGTATACGAAAGGCTTCTTGCAGAATGCGCCAGAGAGAATCTTAGACTAGAGACGGGGATCGCGCCAACCGGCTAGAGCGTGTGAGGAAAAAAATTAGGCCGCCTCTGTGGAGGCGGCCTTGGTTTCTTGAGGGTGGGTTAGTTGACTGTCAGGGTTACTTGGGACGATTGCGAACGGTTGCTCGCATCGGTTCCCGTGATGGTGATCGTGTAGCTTCCAGAGGGGGTTGCGCCCGAGCCCGTCGTAACCGACAAGGCCGAACTCTGGGCGGAGGCTCCGGCAGAATCAGTGGCGGACACCGTGAAACTGTACTGTGTCGAAGGGGTAAGGCCTGTCACGTTCAGAGTGTTGGTGGTGGGCGACCCGATAGCGGTGCCGTTCTGATAAACGGTGTACTTAGTTACGCTACAGTTCGCACCTACGGTGGAGGCTGTCCAGTTCAGAGTAGTGGCCGTACTGGTTGTGCCCGAGGCCGCCAGTCCGGTGGGAACGGTGGGCGCAGTCGCACAGGTGGGTGGAGGCGTCGTGCTGCTGCCGCCTCCGCAAGCTGGCATCAGGAATAGGCCGGTCAGGACCATTCCGAGAATCAGCAAGCCGAACATTTGTTTCCGGCGCGGGCGCGAGGTTGAGAAGCCCATCCCAGCCAATGACAAACCGGCGATCGGCAGCCATATAGCATAAAAGAATTTCCCGGGACGGAGCAACGAACCGCCGGGCCCAGTGGTGGTGATGGTGACGGTGGAGATAGCGCCACCTGGTGTGGGCGTTTGGGGGTTCGTACCCGTCACACTGCATCCTGGCAGCGGAGAACCAGTGCCGGTCACAGTGCAGCTCAAGGTGACCGGTGAGCTGTATCCATTGAACGAGGTCAAGGTGACAGTTGAAGTGCTGGAGGCTCCGGCTGATACCGCGGCCGGTGCGGTGGCTGTGAGGGAGAAGGCGGGCTGCGCGTACTTAACCACGAAGGCATCATTGCCGCCTGCATTGGCGTTGCCCCCTGCGTAGGGGTAGGGCGCCTGAGTCGGGAAATCCGTAGAAGCGGTATTGCCAGTCACGTAGATGCTGTCGCCAGGGACATCCACAGCGATGGCTCCGAAATTGCCGGCGTCATCCTCGTCCGCCGAGCCGCCTAGGTAGGTGGAGAAGACGAGCTGCGATCCCGCCGAGTTAAGCTCGGTCACGAATGCATCCTTGCTTCCCCCGAGGCTGGGTTGCGTGGCGCTTGCCGTTGGAAAATTAGCCGAGTCTGTTTGGCCCGTGACGTAGGCGTTGTTGCTTCCGTCGACGGCGATGCTCGCTCCAAAGTCAGCCCCGCTGCCGCCAAGATAAGTGGAATACGCTAGATCCGCTGCTCCGTTGCCAGCGGGGGTCAACTTGGTGACGAACGCGTCGGAGTTGCCTCCGGCGTTAGTCTTCTGATAGGACGACGACGACACTGGGAAATTGGTCGATTCTGTCAATCCAGTTATATAGGCGTTGCCTGTGGCGTCGACTGCTATGCCACCGCCAGCATCAAGGCCGCTACCGCCCAGGAATGTGGAATAGACAAAACCGTTTCCGGCAGGGTTGATGACCGTCACGAATGCATCGGAGGAACCGCCGCCGTACACAGTTTGGTACGCTCCTGTCGTGGTGTGGAAGGAGGAGTCTGAAGTTTGTCCTGTCACGAAAAGATCATCGG
>JBEKJF010000348.1:0-5452 GCA_050011375.1 Candidatus Sulfotelmatobacter sp. | reverse complement strand
CCAACGTCGGGTCGCCAGGAACGACCAAGGGCACGCAAGGCACAAGCGGATAAACTCCGTACCCCCGAGAAAAAGAAATAGCAGGAAGGCAGCCGAAACCCTAGCGACTAAGAGACTGTGCGGCGGCAGCGAGTGCCGCGTCCAGACCTTGGCTCGTCGGAGCTCCGCCTTGCGCAAGATCTTTACTCCCGCCGCCGCGTCCTCCAAGTTTTGCCAGCGTTTCTTTCAGGAGCTTACCCATGTCATGAGACTGGCCGGGAGACTGCGCGAAGACGAGCGCGGGCTGCGGCGACTCGGTGGCGAGCAGTGCCACTACAGCGGAAGATTGCTGAGTCAAAGAATGCCGCGTCAGCTTCTGGGCCAGCAGTTTAAGGAAGTTAATGTCGCGGCCGGAAAAAGTGCGTGCCACAAGCTTGCGGCCATCGTTCTCGGCAGTTTCCGCCAGCAGGCTCGCCGCCTGCGCCGCGGCAAACTCTTCTAACGATTGCTCGAGTTGCTTGCGCTGCGACCTGATTTCGTCCAAAGACTTGCGCGCCTGCTGCGGCACATCGTAGATGTGTGCGGAAAACAGTGCAGCAGTTTCACTCAGCGTGCTGAAATCGCGGCGCGCGGTCGCGACGGCGCGCTGACCGGCGACGAATTCCACGCGGTATCCCTGGCGAACTTTTTCGGTCTTGCGCAGCAGAATGCAGCCAATCTGACCAGTGCCGTTCACATGCGTGCCACCGCAGGCAGTCAGGTCAAAGTCGTGGATGTCGATCAAGCGCAGTTCGTCGCGCTCCGTGGGAGGAAGCTTGCGCAAGCCTAGGTTCGCCGCCTCGTCGCGAGTCACAAACCGGATATCGACTGACCGGTTTTCCAGCACAATGTCGTTCGCCATCCGTTCCGCCGATTCGACCTGCTCTTTTGCGAGCGAGGGCGTGTCAAGGTCGATAGAGCAGTAATCGTCGGCCATATGGAACGAAACTGTGGGCATATTGAAAAGCCGCACGAAGGCAGCAGAGAGCACGTGCTGGGCCGAGTGCTGCTGCATGTGATCGCGCCGGCGCGAAGCGTCGATTTCGCCGCGCATGCGCGTACCCGGCTGCACATCCTTCAGCGGAGCTTCCAGATAATGAACCACGCGACCGTCCTCGGCATCGACGATTTCGGCGACGCGATGTTTTTCATCCCCAAGAACTAACCAGCCAGTATCGTGAATCTGCCCGCCGCTGGTCGGATAAAAAGCTGTGCGGTCGAGAACGACCGCCGGGCGCGGCGTTTCGACCACCTCACGGACCTCAGCGTCGAAGTTATAGAGAAACGAGTCTTGGTAGTAAAGGCGCTCTGTCATACTTTCTTCAGCATAGGCATAGCGCCCACGGTTATCAAGTGGTTGCGATTGGCGAATACTGCCGCACGGGGGATCGAGCGTCGATGTTATCTTTATCCTTCGTTCTGTTTCGCTCGTTGCCTGTTTCATTCGTTGCGTTGAAAGCATTTCCATTTATGGACGTTCTTCAAGAGCTTTTTGAGCGGCACTTTCATAGGCCAGCCTCAACGATACAACCGCTTCAGGGCAAGCTCGGCGGCTCAGGACGCAACATCATTCGCCTTTCCAACCCGCAACAAAGCGCGATTGGAATTCTGTACAACGTGCGTGAAGAGAACGCAGCTTTTCTGGAATTCTCCCGCCATTTCCGCCGCCACGGTCTGCCTGTGCCCGAGATTTACGGCGAAGACTTAAGCCGGGGAGCCTACCTCGAAGAAGACCTGGGGGACACGACGCTTTTTGAGTTTCTCTCAACGAATCGCAGCAGCGAGAACATCGCGCCGCAAGTGGTGGAAGCTTACCGCAAGGTCGTGGCCGAGTTGCCGCGCTTTCAAATCGAAGCCGGCCGTGACTTGAATTACAAAGTCTGCTACCCGCGCGGCAGCTTCGATCGCCAATCCATCTCCTGGGACCTGAACTATTTCAAATATTATTTTCTCAGGCTCGCCGGCATCCCATTTAATGAACAAGCTCTGGAAGACGATTTCGACAGCCTGACTAATTTTCTTCTGACCGCCAACTGCGACTATTTCCTCTATCGCGATTTCCAGTCCAGAAACATTTTGCTAAAAAACGGGCAGCCGTTCTTCGTCGATTATCAAGGCGGCCGCAAAGGCGCCCTCCAATACGACATCGCTTCGCTTTTGTATGACGCGAAGGCTGATCTGCCGCCGGAACTGCGCCAGCAGTTGCTCGATCTTTATATCGAGAAGGTTGGCGGCTTCATTGAACTGAGCCGCGAAACTTTCCTGCACCACTACTATAGCTATGTTTACGTGCGCATTCTGCAGGCGTTGGGAGCTTATGGCTTTCGCGGATTTTACGAGCGCAAGGCCCATTTTCTGCAGAGCGTGCCTTACGCGCTGAAAAACTTGCGGTGGCTTCTGCACAACGTGAAGTTGCCGATCGCGCTGCCAACGCTGATGGAAGCGTTCAACAGTATGCTCGCGTCGGAGAAACTGCAGGGCCTGGCCTCTGAAGCGGAGAACCTGACGGTGCGGATTACGAGTTTTTCATTTCACCGTGGCCTCCCGAAAGATGAAAGCGGGCACGGCGGCGGCTTCGTCTTTGACGGCCGCAGCCTGCCAAATCCCGGACGTGAAGAGCGGTTCAAACCGCTCACTGGAAGGGACGCACCCGTGATCGACTATCTGAATCAGCAAGAGAGTGTGCACCAGTTTCTGGCCAGTGTAATGTCACTGGTGGATGCGAGTGTGAGCGAATATCAGCGGCGCGGGTTTAAGAACCTGATGGTTTCATTCGGCTGCACCGGCGGGCAGCATCGCAGCGTCTATCTGGCAGAACAGTTGACAAAGAAATTACGCGGGCGAAATGGAGTAGAGGTTGTCGTGCAGCATCGCGAGTTGGAGCGTAGCAGTGCAACCGAATAAGGAAGCGAGCCAAACGCGCGATTATTGTGCCGCAAAGAACGCGGCACTTCGCGCGGCTCGCCCAGATCCTTCGCGGCGCGAAAAACGCTTGCTCAGGATGACAATTCAATGAAGGCGATGATTCTGGCTGCCGGCCTTGGTACGCGCCTGCGTCCGCTGACGGACGATCGTCCGAAAGCGTTGGTGGAAGTTGGCGGAAGAACGCTGCTCGAGATCACGCTTTCCCGCCTGCGCAAATTTGGAGTCGGGGAAGTGATCATCAATGTGCATCACTTTGCTGACATGGTTATCGACTATCTGACAGCGAACAATAACTTCGGCATGCGGGTCGAGGTTTCACGCGAGGATGTTCTGCTCGACACCGGCGGAGGATTGAAAAAAGCGGCTTCGTTCCTGGAATATTCTGGCGGGCATTCCGCAAAAGACGCTCCCTTCATTCTGCACAACGTTGACGTGATCAGTACGATCGATCTCGGACGCATGGTGCAACTTCACGCTGACAATCATGCGCTCGCAACTCTGGCGGTACAGGAACGCGAGACTTCCCGTTATCTTCTCTTCGACGAGCGGCGACAGCTTTGCGGCCGGCGATCGGCGCGAGATCAAGCACCTGAGTTGGTTCGATCTGCGCAGCAATTTCAGGCTTGGGCGTTTTCCGGTGTCCACATTATTTCGCCTCGCATTTTCTCCATGATGACGGAAGAGGGCGCCTTTTCTATCATCGACTCCTATCTGCGTCTCGCGGCTCAGAACGAAAAAATCCTCGCGTTTCGCGCCGACGAATATTATTGGCGCGATCTCGGCCGTCCGGAGAACATCACAAAAGCCGAACAAGACTTGAAAAATAATCTCTTTTCTTTGTGACAGTGCTTCCGCAATTCCAGGAGAACTGCGACAACTAGCCCGGGGCTGAAACCAACTCCGCAAACTTGCCAAGATCAATGTTCCCGCCGCTCACGACGCATACAATCTTGCCGTTTCCGGCTTTGCCGCTGAGTCCGGCGGCAACGGCGCACGCGGCAGCGCCTTCGCAGACCAAGTGATTCCGCGCCGCAACAATCGTCATTGCTTTGCGGGTTTCTTCCAGCGACGTCACGATTGAGCCTGCCAGCAGACGGCTGGCCAGAGTCCACATACTCGGCAACACTGACTTGCCGCCGCAGCCGTCCACAAAACTTGTTTTCCAGTCCGGAAATTTCTGCGCCGAACCTTTGATAAATGATAGGTGAAGCGGCGCCGCGGTTTCTGGTTCAGCGCCAAAGACTTTCACCTCCGGCTTCAGTGCGGCTACCGCCGACGCGATCCCGCAACTCAGGCCACCGCCGCCGAAGCCGGCTACAATCGCGGTGACATCCGGCAAATCCTCCAGAATTTCCAGCCCGCACGTGGCATTGCCGGCAATAAAGTTGTCATCGTTGAACGGATGAACAAAAACGCCTTGAAACGCAGGATGCTTTCGTTCGATCACCGCCGTCCAACATTCATCCATAGACGCCTGCCGAATGCCCGCGCCCAACCGCCTGATGGCATCCAGCTTCGCCTGCGGAGCGGTATCCATCACCAAAACATCGCAGCGCGTTTTAAGGATCCGAGCGGCGAGAGCCACGCCCTGCGCGGCATTGCCGGCACTGACCGTCCATACGCCTTTCGCGCGGTCTTCCGGACTCAGCAATGAGATCGCGTTATACGCTCCACGCAGTTTGAACGAACCGATCGGCTGAAACGATTCGAGCTTGAGATAAATTTCGGCGGGCGCATCGTCGTAATACAAGCGAACCAGCGGAGTGCGCACCGCAGCCTGATAAACGCGCTGGCGGGCTGCCAGAATCGAGTCGAGCGAGATCGTGCGGTCGGAGGTTGTCGTAATTGTCATGGAGGAAGCGCGAATAGAATTCTAGTGCGCTTGCAAAACAGCGTTTAGAGCGTGGACAATTTTAACCGCGATTAACGAGAGCTATCCAGCAATCCATCAGATGCTCAAATCTTCGAGACGATAAGTAATCCGCCCACGATTGCAACCGCGTCTTCGGCAATCGCCGCAACGAGGGCTGGCACATGCGCCTTCAACACAACTGCGTGACGAATGTTATATCCGGCAAACGCCCCAACCACTGCACCGACCGAGGCGATCACCCCTGCTAAAGACACTGATATTCCAGCCCCCATTCCAAGGGCCATACCACTTGCCCCTCCGAGGACAATCCGCGCCATCAGGCCCACCGGTGCTGTACGCGCCGGAGTGTTCGGCAGCTTGTCCACGATCAACTCAACAATCGCCAGCAATGTAAACACGATTAGCGTGGACGGGTGATCAATGAAAGCAAACTTCGTTCCGGCGAAATGCAACCAGCCGAAATGCGCCGCCCAACACACGACTGCCGGAGCTGTCATGGAGCGCAACCCATCAACACAACCAAGTAGAAAAGCTAGCAGCAATACCATGATCGTCCGTCCTCCCACTCGCTGATGTTGAATCGCCCAAAGAAAGCGCTGACGTTATCTTTTAATACGGCCCGATGATTCCAGCAAT
>JBEKJF010000347.1:0-5509 GCA_050011375.1 Candidatus Sulfotelmatobacter sp. | reverse complement strand
CATCAATCGCTGGCGATGCTGGACTACTTTGTTCATCTCGACGCCGTCGACGCGCCGTCCGATCTGGTTCTGGTCACTGCCGAAATCCCAGACGATCTGCCGAGGCAACGCGTTGCAGTGGATGAGCTTCCGTCGAACTGGCGCCAGTCGCCTGCTCCGGCTGAACTCGCGCGCATCGGAGACGAATTTGCGCGCAAGGCTACGCATTGCGTCTTGATGGTGCCTTCGGCTCTGGCTCCGAATGAAAGCAACTGGCTCTTGAATCCCCAACATTCCAGCTTCGGGCGAGTGGTCGTGTCACGAATTGAACCGTTGATTTACGACGAGAGAATCTTTGGGGCTGCGCGCCGGACGCGGCGCAAGCCGTAAGAGCGTCTACCTATTTCTTTTTTCGCGGCCACTTCGCAACCACTGTGGTCGAGATTCCGCCGCGGGGACGGAATTCTCCTTTCACCTCGGCCCACACTGGCTTCGCCCACCGGACCACGTCTTCGAGCACACGATTCACAATGTTCTCCTGAAAAATTCCCAGGTTGCGATAGCAATGCAGATACTCCTTGTAGGATTTCAGTTCGAGGCATAATTTATCTGGCTGATAACGGAGCGTGATCACGCCAAAGTCAGGCAGGCCGGTTTTCGGACAGACAGAAGTGAACTCCGGATCGTCGATGACAATCTCGTATCCGGGAAACTGGTTCGGCCAGGTTTCGATCTCGGGAAACTTGGCGTCTAACCCGGCGGCTGCGTGCTCGGGGGTGTAGCGCGGAGGTTTGGGCATGGAGACATTGTCCCACAGGCGTTGCTGTTCTATCGCCGCTTCGCGGCTGGGCTTAGAGGTTGGGATTCAACGGGCTCGGATGTTTCGGCTGGTAGATGCCTATCTTCCCACCGCCAGGAAGTTCGAACTTGGCAACTTTTCCCCAACGTTGTTCGTTCACCTCTGAGACCTTTACGTGCTTCGCCTTGAGGTCTTTCAAGGTCGCGGCGATGTCGTCGCACATAAAGTAAAGCTCGTGCCGATCGTTTTTCTCCGAATCGTGAAATGCGGCTTCCGCAGGAGGCATGGCGAAGATCAACCAGCCGTGTCCTGCGTCGACTGAAGAAAGCTTGAGTACATCGCGAAAGAAAGCGCGGTCTGCTTCCGCATCTTTCGTGTAGATAACGAAGTGCGCGCCGGTGATCATCGTAAAGCTCCGCCTTGCAAATGACGAAGGTATTGTAGTCGGTATTCTTCATCCATCAAAACAATTGAATCCTCAGTGCGCACAGCGTTCTCTTAATATTGTTTGTCTCGAGGCTCTCATGGAAGTTAGCAGCGTCGCTTCATTTCTCGACTACTACGGGAAAATCCGCGAGCGCACGCTTCGAGTTGTACAGTGCATTCCGCCGGACAAATTTGATTGGACCTATCGAGAAGGCAAGTTCAGCTTCGCTGACCTCATCCGGCATATTGCGGCGATCGAACGTTACATGTATGCCGAAACCGTGCAGATGAGGCCCAGCCGCTATCCCGGCCACGGCAAAGAGTTGGCGGACGGACCTGAGAACGTTTTGGCATTCATGAACCGGCTGCACGCTGAATCGATGGAAATCTTTGGCCGTCTTTCCGACGAAGACTTGAAGAAGCGCTGCATCACTCCTGCCGGAACAGCGATTGCAGTCGGCAAATGGTTGCGCGCGCTGGTGGAGCATGAGATACATCATCGCGGTCAGATTTACGTTTATCTTGGAATGCTCGAGATCAGTACTCCTCCGATTTATGGTTTAACTTCGGAGGAAGTGCGAGCCAGGAGCCAATGACGTTCTATCCTCCCTCGAGTCCTCGGCCGACTGGCCGCCGCTAGCCGTCGCAGGCCGAACTCGTCGTCTCGTTCGCGCATCCCGCGCCCTGCGCCCGCATCTAACTGTGTAACGGCTTGGGCAGGCGGCGTTCTCTGGTTTGCCGCCAGAGTGGTAAATTGGTACTTACAATTGTCCTCGCCGCACCCTGAAAGATAACCGGTTGGCAGCGCCCAACAACAATTCGAATGGACGTCCTGCCTCGCGCAAAAGCCGCATCTGGTGGGGTATTGGAGTGCTTGCCGCCCTCGCCGTGATCCCCATATTCACGCGGCCCGGCCCCTTGAAAGTTCGCACCACCACGGTAGAGCGCGGCCCCATCCGCAGCTTGATTTCCACCAATGGCAAAGTGGAACCCATACAGAACTTTGAAGCCCACTCTCCCGCCGCTACGACGGTGAAGCGCCTGCTGGTGAAAGAAGGAGACCATGTTCGCCAGGGCCAACTCCTTTTGCAGCTCAATGATGCCGATCTGCGCACTCAGGCCGCGCGCGCGCAAGCGCAGATAAAGGAAGCGCAGGCCAACCAGTCCGACCTTAATACGGGAGGGACTCGCGAAGAACTTCTTACCCTCGACTCACAGCTCGTCAAAGCCCGCAACGCGCGCGATGCCGACCAGCGCAATGTTGACGCTTACCACCGTCTGCAGCAGCAAGGTGCAGCCTCGGCCGGTGAGGTGAAGCAGGCCGAGGACGCCTTGCAACGCGCGCAGGCCGATCTAACCCTGCTCGAGCAAAAGAAAAAGGACCGCTACTCCCAGCCGGAAGTTGCCAAAGTGCAGGCTCAGGGCGCGGAAGCTGAGGCTGCCTACCAGGCCGCCGAAGATGCGCTCGCGAAATCCAGCGTGCGCGCTCCTTTCGATGGCATCGTCTACTCGCTTCCCATCAAGCAAGGCGCGTACGTGCAGACCGGAGACCTGCTGTTGCAGGAAGGCGATCTTTCGCAGATGCTGGTTCGCACGTTCGTCGACGAACCCGATATCGGCCGCCTCGCCACTGGCCAGAAAATCGAAGTCACATGGGACGCCGTGCCCGGCCGCATCTGGAAGGGCGAAGTCAGCACCGTTCCCTCGACCGTGAAACTTCGCGTCACACGCAGCGTCGGAGAAGTCACTTGCACGCTCGACAATCGCGACTTGCGCCTGCTGCCGAACGTAAACGTCGGCGTGACTATCATCACCGCCGAACACACTGGCGTGCTCACGCTCCAGCGCGAAGCCATCCGCATCGACGACACCAAACCTTACGTTTACGAGGTGGTAGACGGCAAACTCCAGCGCCGCGGAGTCGAAGTCTCTCTGCAAAATCTTACGCAGGTCGAGATCACGGCCGGACTTCCGGAACACGCTGTAGTGGCTCTGTCCGCAGTCGATTCCAAGCCCCTGAGCGACGGCGCTCGCGTAAAAGTGGTGCCGTAGCGTGAACTGGGGATGGATTAGTAAACATATTTGTCATTCCGAAGCGGGAGCCAAGCTCGGTGACAGCCTGCCCCGAGCTTGCCGAGGGGAACCCGCTTCTCAGCCCGCGCGATTGAAATGGGGTACCCCATTTCTCGCGTGTTTTGCGAGAAATGGGGCTTTTGGCTGTGTCTCTATCGGTTTGCTTCTGCTGTCGTCCTTGATCGCAGCAGCGCAGTCCGCGCAAGATCTCCTCTCCACCGGCCGCGTCGACCAAGCAATCCAAACTCTCGAACAACAAATCCACACTGCGCCCACTGCCGAAAACTACAACCTGCTCTGCCGCGCTCATTTCGAACTCGGCGCGTGGGACGCCGGAATTCCCGCCTGTGAAAAAGCCACTGCGCTCGAACCGGACAACGGTCTCTATCACCTGTGGCTCGGCCGCATCTACGGCGAGAAAGCGGACCGCGCCGGCTTCCTCAGCGCCATGGGCCTAGCCAAAAAGGTGCGCTCTGAATTCGAACGCGCCGTCGAACTATCTCCCACAAATTGGGAGGCCCGCACCGATCTCGCCGAGTTTTATCTGGAGGCTCCCGCGGTCATCGGCGGGGGCAAAGACAAAGCGCGCGCCCAATCGGCTCTGATCGCACCACTGAATCCAGCCATTGCACATTGGGTGAGCGCGCGCATCGCGGAGAGAAGCAAAGACAACGTCACAGCGGAGCGGGAATATCGCGCCGGCATCGATGCCAGTCATGGAGGCGCGCGTGCCTGGGTAAATCTCGCCGGATTCTATCGCCACGTCAACCGCCTCGACGACATGGAGCAAGCTTTGCGCAGCATGGAATCGGCTCCGCTCGATCGCCCCGCAGCGTTAGTCGATGGAGCCAGCCTCTTGTTGCGCACCGGCCGTGACTATGCCATGTCAATCCGCCTCGTACGCCGCTATATCGCGTTGCCCAACACAGTCGAAGAATCGCCCGTTTTCAAAGCTCATTGCCTGCTCGGAGACTTGCTCGAGAAACAAGGGGACCGCCCCGCAGCCGCCGAAGAATACCGCGCCGCGTTGGCCCAAGCTCACAGCTACCGGCCAGCGCAGGACGGCTTGAAGCGGGTTATCCGCTAAGGAAAACAGCCGGCGCTGTAATTAGGACCTGCGAAGAGTCTCGTGAAGTGCTGCGGTTTTTAGCCCGTGATGGACTTTGATTTTGCTGACGAAGCCCGGCGAAACAAGGCGGGCGCATTGATCCGCTGGCAATATTTCTCGAAGTCTTCGCGTGGACCCTTCCATCGCAAGTCCTCGACGGATTCAAACACCGGCGCATCCCGCCGCAAGGTCGCAAGCGTGCGAAACAGCAGCGCATCGTTCCACGCTGCCAGTAAAGATTCCGACAACGCCCGCGCCCTGCTAATCGATGGATCCCACGCTCTACAATCCTTCGGAATATCTTCCAGATGCGGATAGCGTGACAACACGGAGGCCGCGGCCTTGGCACCCCAGCCGCGCACACCGGGAAATCCGTCGGCACTATCGCCCACCACTGCCAGATAATCCGGAATCGATTCCGGCTTCACTCCAAACTTTTCCACAACCCCGGCTTCATCGCGCAGAATATTTTGCCTGCGATCGAACTGAACCACACGCGAGCCCACGACACACTGCGCCAGATCTTTGTCCGGAGTGCAGATCAGCACCTGCCTCACTCGATCATCCTTTGCAGCCTTCTCCGCGGCAGAAGCCAGGGCATCATCGGCCTCAAAGTAAACCATCGGCCACACCTTTACTCCCATCGCTGCTAGCGCCTCTTCAAGAATCGGAAACTGCGAAAGCAACTCGGGAGCTACGCCTTCGCTGGTCTTGTATCCCGCATACAATTCGTTGCGAAACGATTCCACCACATGATCGGTCGCAACCCCAAAGTGAGTTGCACCACCCTCGATCATCGACAGAACAGAATTCAGCACTCCGCGGACCGCGCCGATCTCCTGGCCATTTAAATCTGCCGACGCAGGCACGGCGAAAAAGTGCCGGAACAATTCGTACGTCCCGTCGATTAAGTAAACATCCATGCGGCTCCCATCAAATTATGCAGACGATGGTACAGGATTCGCTGTGCCGCGTGACATTCGTTGACTGACCCTCGCCGCAACCGTAAGATGAAGCGTCGCCAGTCCGCCTAGCGCCATGATCGACCAGACCATCTCCCACTACCGCATCGTCGAGAAACTTGGCGGCGGAGGCATGGGCGTGGTCTACAAAGCCGAAGACAC
>JBEKJF010000346.1:0-5525 GCA_050011375.1 Candidatus Sulfotelmatobacter sp. | reverse complement strand
ACCTCGAGTCTTGACTCGGAATCGGAACAGATGATCCAGCAAGGGCTTTCTTATCTCATGCAGGGCCGCACCACGTTTGTGATCGCGCACCGTCTTTCCACCATCCGCCGCGCGGACCAAATTCTAGTGATGGAGCACGGGCAAATTGTGGAGCGGGGCACTCACGAACAACTCTACGCCGCGCACGGCCGTTATTACGATCTCTACACTCGACAACACGGGGTGGAGGAGAATTTGTTTCTTGCGCCGGGCGAGGGAGACAAGGTTGACGGGAACGCGAATGGCAACTCCGGTCCGCGCAACGGCGATGCTAAGGCTACGGATGCAATGCGCGTCCTCAAAGGAGAAGTCCGTTAGCGTGATGAGTAGCCTTGACAGGTTTTCCTCGAATAAAGCTCCGGCGGTCGACACTGCCGTGGTTAACTCTCCGGCGATTCGCGTGCAGCAGCTTTGCCGCCATTACCGGATGGGCGAAACTCTCATCCGTGCTGTGGACGGCGTGAATCTTGAAGTGCGCGCCGGTGAATTTATCGCCCTGCTGGGCAGTTCTGGGTCCGGAAAATCTTCTGTATTGAATCTGATCGCGGGGCTGGACCGTCCTACGTCTGGCAGCGTGATCGTTCACGAGCGAGATCTCGCGCAACTTTCACGCGAGGAACTCGCCCACTATCGCCTGCGTACCGTGGGGATGGTTTTCCAATCGTTCAATCTGATCGCCAGCATGACGCTCGCGGAAAACGTGGAATTGCCCATGCGCTTTGCCGAGGTCGATCGCGCAAAACGTGACAGTCTGGCCAACGAAGCTCTGGCGCGTGTTGGACTGAAGGAGCGCAAGAACCATCGTCCGAGCGAACTCTCGGGTGGAGAGCAACAGCGCGCCGCACTGGCTCGGGCGCTTATCAACCGGCCTCAGTTGTTGCTCGCCGACGAACCTACGGGCAATCTCGATAGCCACACCGGTACCGAAATCATGAATATGATTCGCGAGTTCAACCAGCAATTGGGAATGACGGTCGTCATGGTAACGCACGAACGGGCGTTGGCTGAACGCTATGCGCAACGCCTTATCTTTCTGGCGGATGGAAAGCTGGTTGGGAACGAATCGAACTCTGCGGGAGCGACGGGAAAAGATTATGCGAGAACGGAGACAGAGCGGCCATGAAACTTCCCGATCTGACTGAACTTGCGCTTCGCAATTTGCGGGAATCTCTGCTGCGGAATTCGCTGACCACAATTGGCATCTCGGTTGGAGTAGCATCGCTGGTCGCGATGCTTTCTCTAGGAATCGGGCTGCAACAACTTGCCTCGCGACGATTGATGAAGTCCGGTTTGTTCGACACGGTTGTTGTCACTTCGCGCCGCGATCTGCGAAATTTTGGCCGCGAGGAAGAGCGCAGCGGTCCCGCCCCGGCCGAAAGTCGAATCCTCGACGAACCTACGCGACAGGAGATCGAGCGGCTGCCTAATGTGTCTGAAGCCTATCCCGACATTCGGTTCATCACGGAGCTGCGGTACGAAGACAGGCCCCATTTAACGATGGTCGCGGCGCTGCCCACTTCCGCGAAATCGAACGATGCATTTGAAACGGTGCAAGGACAATTCTTCTCGTCCGACGTTGCGCCCGAAGCGATTCTTCAGAAAGCATTCGCTGAAGAACTCCTGGGGAAGACGCCTAAGCCGGGGATCGATGAAACTAACGTCGCCGAGCTGGCTGCGCCGCTCATCGGCAAAGAATTGACGATGCGCTATGCCCAGCGCGAGACGGCGAAGAGTGCTTCTTCAACGGCAGCGGGAGACAAATCCACTTCTGGCGATCAAAGTGTCTCGGGCGCGGCCTATTCCGTTGTGTCGCGCGAGCAGAAGCTGAAGATCGTTGGCGTCGCCGATCTCGATCCCGAGAGCATGCGCGGGCCCACTAGAGCGCGAGTATTTCTCCCGCTCGGACTGGCTGAGAGCCTGCATGTCATGCAGCCTACGGACTTGCGCGAAATTTCTCGCGCTGCCAGCGATCAGCCGGTTTACTCGTCGGTAAATGTGCGAGTGAAAAATCCGGGCCAGGTGCAGAAGGTGGAAGATGCGGTTAAGAAGATGGGCTTTAATACCTTCTCAATTCTTGATGCAAGCAAGAGCATTCAGCAGTTTTTCAAGGTGCTCGATGTTTTTCTCGGAATCTTCGGCAGCCTCGCTCTGGCCGTCGCTTTCATCGGAATCGTAAACACACTCGTGATGGCCATCCTCGAGCGTCGCCGCGAAATTGGGATTATGAAGGCCATCGGCGCCAGCGACGGCGACATCCGCAAACTTTTTTTCGCAGAGGCGGGCGCCATGGGCCTTCTCGGCGGCATCGTTGGCGTCGCTCTCGGTTGGGCGATCGGTCAGGTCATCAACGTGGGAACAAATATCTATCTCAAGAGCCAGTCTTTTCCGGCCGAACATTTCTGGTCGGTGCCGTGGTGGCTGGTGGCGTTCGCCCTGGCGTTCTCTTTTTTCGTGAGCCTCGCAGCGGGCCTTTACCCGGCGCGACGTGCGGCCCGGCTTGATCCGGTGCAGGCTCTGCGCTACGAATAAACTGGAACTCATGGATCGCCAGCTCAGAATCATTCTTCTGTTCATGGCTCTCGTTGTTTGCCGCTCGGCTCATGCGCAAAGCCGCATCGATTGCGACGCGCTTAACAGCAGCATTCTGAAACATCCGGTTCACTACTGCGTCTACCTTCCCGCCGGTTATGACGCTGGCTCGACCCAGCATCCTGCGCAGAAATATCCCGTGCTTTATTTTCTTCATGGTCTCGGCGACAACGAACGAACTTTATTCAACAGCGGCGGGTGGACGATGCTCGACGAACTTCGCCAGCAGCACAAGATGGGCGAATTCCTAATCGTCGCGCCGGAGGGCGGGCAAACTTTTTATATTAATTCCGCCGACGGAGCAGTGCGCTACAGCGATTTCTTTCTGCAGGAATTTATTCCTCTGATCGAAACCAAGTACCGCATCAGCAAAGGAAGAAATAGCCGGGCGATCGGCGGCATTTCTATGGGTGGATATGGAGCGCTGCGCTTCGCATTTGCTCATCCTGAGATGTTCTCGGCCGTTAGCGCGCAAAGCGCCGCCCTGATCACCGAATCTCCGCAGGAACTCGATAATGCAGGTCGCTCCGGCGCTCCGCTGGCAAAAGTGCTAGCTAACGTTTTCGGAAGCCCGATCGCCGTGCAGCACTGGAACGACAACAGCCCGTTCATTCTGGCTAGAAAAAATCTCGCAGGCATAAAAAAGCTCGCTATCTATTTCAACTGCGGCCAGGATGACAACTACGGATTTGAGAAAGGCGCAGCCGCGCTGCACGAGCTGTTACAGAAGGAAGGCGTCAAGCACGATTATCACCCCTACCCCGGCGACCACAGCCTTTCCTATTTCCTGGCTCATTTCACCGAGGTCATGGAGTTCCATTCTCAGGCATTCGACCATGCGCATGGGTCGTTGATTCCTAAATCGCCTGTTGTAAACTAAACGGAGCAAGTCAACCTTTACCCCTCTCGCGGAGGGATGTGTGAGTGGTTGAAACAGGCGGTCTTGAAAACCGCTGTGCGGGAAACCGTACCGGGGGTTCGAATCCCTCTCCCTCCGCCATCAAGTCTGGATAGCCTATCATCGGTTGCGGGTTCGCACTTAGCCGCACGTGATCGAAGCCCATCGATTTGATCAGCGCAGCGTCTTCCAGTCGGTCCAGTTCTGAAAGTGTTCCTTCGTATAACCAGACTTGTCGTAAACCTGCGCGAACCATTCGCTGGCATTGATGCCATGCCGCAGGCGCGACGCCTGTGAGGCTGCGAGAGTAGAAGTTACGTGTGGGCGGAATTGCGCCAGTCTGTGCCGGCAGAAAACTCGTTGCCAAGCCGCAGAGAAAAATCAGCAGCGCCTGACTTCGCGTGAGCCGCAAGCAGTCATGCTGACCTCATCCGTTAGTCAGTGTAAGCGGTTTTGTAGCGGGCAACATCGCAGTCGCTCTCACGAAATACCCAGGCTGCCATTTTCCGTCAGCAATTGGCGGGTAAACATCTTTTGAAATCACAGAGGAATAGAAAGGCCCGTTTCAAATGATCCGGGCCTTTCATGGTTAATACCATCGGCGACTATGTGATGGTGAGAGTGAATGTAGTAGTCTCGGTCACGCCTCCGCCGATGCCGGAGATAGTTATCGTGTAAGTGCCGGCCGCGGCGGTGCTGGATACCTTGATAGACATGGCTGTGGTTCCTGAGCCACCCGCGATGGAAGCAGGTTTGAAAGCTACGCTCACGCCGGTTGGCTGGCCGGACGCGGTCAAGGCGATCGACGAATCGAATCCACCGGAAGGCGTTGCAGTGACCTTGGCTGCGCCGTGACCACCCGGAGCAATGCTTGCCTTCCTGGGCGTTGCGGAGAGCGTGAAACTGCCGACGGGCGCTGGCGCAAGCGCGTTGATCAGATTATCCCCGTTCGGACTGCCCCAGCCGGTCGCGAGATCGTAGCCAGTTGTAGCCGAGTAGCCGTTGCTTCCACCGGTAATGTCGTGGAAATCGATGGTGTAATACGGTCCCAGTCCGATGTTGTAAAAGAGCGGGTTGACGAAGCCGAGGGTCGGTTGCCCGTAAGAAACTGCCTGTTCGTTCGCCAGAGCCAGGTAACCGGCCCACATGGGCGCAGCAAAGCTGGTTCCACCGTAGGAGTTGGCGGAGCAAGCCGTCTGGTCGGCGCAAACGTAAAAACTGAAATTTGCATTTGCCGAAACGTCGGGGGCGTTGCGAAGAGTCTGCGAACATCTGGAGCATCCCTCCGCCGTAGTCACCTGCCACGAGGGAATCGCAAATCCGTCCGGAGAAATGCCGCCGCCACCATCAGACCAGGCACTCTCCGATTGCCAACCGCCACCGGGTCCGGTTGTAGTTAAGTCTGTCCCGCCGACCGAGGTGACGTAGACGCTATCCGCCGGCCAAACCTCGGAACGCGTGCCCCACTTCCCGCTGTCACCCGCGGCTTGAAAGAAATTCTGTCCCTGTAAAGCGAACTCCTCGAAGTAGGGATTAAGGGTGTTGGGATCAGCCGGGGTCCATACCCACGAGGAACTTAATTGGGCGTTCAGAGGCTTGGCCGTGGACATGGCGTTAAAAATCGCTACATCCGTAGATCCCACGTACATCACCAGGCTAGACATGCCAGGGGCCATGCCGAGTGCCTGGGTCATGTCGATGGTCTGTTCGGTATCATCACAACCTTGCTTTGCGGTACACGATGTAGGGGTGCCGTCTGTGGACAGCAGTGTGACAGGAACGTTATTGGTTTGACCGACGTTCGCATAATACGTGTCGAGGTCAGTCAAATCGGTGCCGGCATACTCGAGCAATCCCAGAGACTGGCCGCTGCCGGTGAGAGTTGTGTTCTCGTAGTATGCCGCCCGCATGTCGCTGCCGAGGAAGGACTGGTCAGGACCGGAGCCGGTCGTGGCGTTGGACTTCACCATCGGAACGCTGGGACCGCGACGCGTATTAT
>JBEKJF010000345.1:0-5537 GCA_050011375.1 Candidatus Sulfotelmatobacter sp. | reverse complement strand
AACAACGTGGGATTGAAGGCCAGACCGTCCGGAGGTTTGACAGTTTTGGAATAAGTCCGCGCTAGCCAGAAGCACACGTGAAACAGTTCACGCACTGCGGCCATCGAATCGACTGGTAGCAGCGACTTGTGGCTGTGCGCCGCGAGATTACCGAGGTCTTTAATCAGCTTGGTTTTGACGAAGATTTTCTGCCCGACCGTGGCTTTGAAAGTCGGCTCGTGGATGAGTGCGCTGAGATTGTCCTGATAGGGGAGTTTCAGTGCGGGATCGCTTTTGTACAGCCAGGTAACAGCTAACTCCAGCGTGCGTCGGGCGTAGAAACACGCAGTACGTGGATCAGGTACGACCAGCGCCTCCGCCTTCTGCCCCTCGGCAAATAGTTGCTGCCATTCAGATTGGAGGAAGGCGAAGTTGCTCATGCCGCTCCCGCCAATTTCTCGAAGTTAGAGGCAAATGAGTCTCGAATCCTTGCAAATAGTTCCGCATCCACTTTGATGCGACAGTGCACAGTATTAATCACCCGGTAGCCTGCCGAAGCCATCGCTTCCGCCAGCGCCTTTTCCATAGCGCCGATTCGATCTCTTCTCTGGCGGTGTTCCTCTTGGGTCGCTGCTTCTTCTAGGATCGGGCCGTAGGCCACCAGCCGAAAAAAGCACCGTTCAGGATCAACATCTTCAGTCTTCAAGTAGCGGCGAAGCGGATTGCCGTGATTGTTAAAACCCAGATGTTGACCCATACGATTGAACGGTGACTGCGCCTTGATCGATGAGCTATCTCCAGTGCGTCCCACATAGTAGAGATGCGTGTCTTGAGGAGTAGTAATTTCCCATACGTAGAGCCAGAATCCGCGCTCCAGCAGCCCGCCATTGAAGGTAAGTTCGTGGGTCGTGGCGGTCATGTCATAGCTCTCCTTGGAAGTCACGGTGCTGAAGGACTGCGAAGAGTGCGTCCAACTCGGACAGCGAGGCGCGGTGCGCAGCGTTCAATTTCTCCACGGCAGCAACGCGGCGTGCGTATTTGCTTTGGAGAGAGAGTGGCGGAAGTGGAATCCTCACAGCCTTAATTTTTGCAAGGGTTAACCGGCGAATTGCTGCGCCAGCCATGTCGCCAAGTATTTCCCGTTTTACCAGCGGATTGTTCAACCAAGAACAGAGATAAGTAGCATCAAGTCGGGAAACATTCGGTCGGAGCAGCGCCAAGCTTGAAAGCATGCTGAACTCATAGGCATAGCGATTCACGGCAGCTATTCCGGTGGTCGCGCCATCTTTTATATACAACACATCGCCAGCTTTCGGATCGCACCTCGAAAAGATGTGGCGATGATCGTCCTCAGAGACAAACCAAGGGTCAGACTCAAAGTCGAGGCCATGTTCCTTTAGGTGCTTCGCCGTTATGTAGGGAACGCCATTCGGCGTAATTGGCGGGGAATGATGTGTGCCGTCACTGATCTTCTCGCATGCCTCGCTCAACGTTGAGATCGGCCACACAGACCTGCTCACAATAGGATGGCCGAAGAGGTCGAGGAAGATGGATTGGGTGAGGGTGTCGAGTTGGGTAAGAGCGTCGCGGCGCTTGGCCCGCAACGCCTCCGCCCGATCCAGTACTTCCGCAATCCGCCGCTGCTCCGGCATCGGTGGCAGCGGTACCTGAACACCCTTCACCAACTCAATGTTCAGGTTCTTGACTGTTGCGCCAGCAGCGCGGCGCACGAACTCCGCATACACAAAATCGGAACCTAGCAAGTGGTAAAAGAAATCAGGCGAGACGTTCTGATTGCGAGGGCTTAGGACAAGCCAGCCGTCATGAATACAGCCGGAGGTGTTCATAATGTATGGCCGACCAAAACTCATCGAGTTCGTCAGGAGAAAGTCTCCCGGCTGAACCACACGAGAGCGCTTCACCCCTTCTTCACGGATACGTTTCTTCGTCGAATTGATGTATTTCCCGCTCTCAGTGGCATCACTGATCATCACCCAGTTCACCCCATCCGGGTCGTCGGTGAGGAAACTGTCAATCGGACGCGGAGAGCCCCCTCGCGCAATTTCGAAGATGTCTTCCATTGGGACGAGAGGCCAGCCGTTGCTCACTTCAGCATCCCCTCCAACTCCTGCATCCCTTGCTGAATCTCCATCTCCAATTTGGCGAGGTCCGCAAGAATCTCCTTCGGAGGACGATGCGCCACATCCTCGTGCACAACCTCTTTATACCGATTGATGCTGAGGTCGTAGCCTTGCGCTACGAGGTCGGCCTTGGGCACGCTGAAGCTCTGCCCGGTACGCGGGCGCTTGAGCTCGCTGCTTTCGCGTTTTCGCCATCGGGCAAGGATGTCGGGCAGGTTGTTCCTGGCATGCTACTCGGCGTCATTGAGGCCTTCCAAACAGATCGTCGGGACCTTTTTCATTCCCAACAGCTTAGCGGCCTCCACTCGTCCATGCCCAGCGACAATCGTGGCTGAGCGATCAACTAGAACCGGATTGGTAAAACCAAACGCCCAGATGCTGTCTGCAATCTGACGAATCTGCCGCTTAGAATGCGTTCGCGCATTTCGCGGATAGGGCAATAGTCGCTGGATTTCCTGATAAACAACTGCTAATTCGGTAACGTTCTCCACTAGAACAGTGTGTCGCAGATTGAAAAAAGACTGAAGGAGTTACGGGGTGTAAACGGCAAAGCCCTTACTGCTCAAGAGCTTGGGTATGGACGGTTTCGCTCAACAGGCTGGAATTTCCGCTGGCGAAATTGCTTGTATCGCTCTAATAGGTCACTCGCCGAGAAACATTTTGTGTGGTAGAGGCCCGGCTTTGCCAGGCCAAGTAATATATTGAGAAGCCCTTCGCGATTCACGCGGAAGGCCTTGAACGCAACGTGCATCCCGCAAGTGCCTTCCCGTTTCCACCACGGCGGCAGCAACTCTTGAGGAATCAGCTTATGGTGGCAGCCCTTGTAGTTACACTCGCCGGCCTCTCGTTGGACGGCGGATGTTCGGGCATATTTCCTGGCGTCGGCTTCGTTAATCTTACTTCTATAAGCATTGAAATGTTTGCGACAGCATGGCACCTTCAGCCTTCCCCGCGTCTGGAACTCTACGGCAGCTTTGACGTTTTCCTCCGAATGACAATCGGAGCAGACGTTTTGCCTGACACAATATTCCAACTCATCTTTTGAAATTCGTGCCACCAGAGACTCCGACCTCGAAAAAACCGGCGCGCATAGCCCTGAAATCCGCCCGGTGCTTAATCGATTGTAAATTGGTTGTTCTTAAACTGAAGGGGGAACAGACGGTCCTAAAGTAACCAGACGCCTGGATTTTGAGATTACGCCCGGGAGCCCATTTGTCGGCAAGAACGCGTCAGGTAGCCAACCACATTCGACTTGATTGTTTGCGCAAAGGGAGCGTCAATGTCGTACTGGAGGCTTCTATGCCCGACCCGATTGCCCAGCGTCTTGGCGCTTTACCTCAGTTCAGTAAAGCCGCTCTTTATGATCTGTGGAAGGAACTCTTCGACGCATCTCCACCGTCGAAACTGCGCAGAGACTTGATGATCCCGATCCTGGCCTTCCGGCTGCAGGAACAAGCGTTCGGATCACTCGGCGCGAGGACTCGCAACCGCCTTCGTGACCTCAGCCGAGCGTTTGAAAAAGACAGTGATTCCGCAATTCCCTCCGCACCGACCATCAAGCCAGGCACTCGCCTCGTTCGACAGTGGCGCGACCAGGTTCACCTCGTGAATGTGAAAACTAATGGCTACGAGTACCAGGGCACTCGATACCAGAGCCTCTCTGAAATCGCCCGCCTGATCACCGGAACCCGCTGGTCAGGTCCACTATTCTGTGGAATTAAGAACGAGCAAGCGAGCAGCAAACTTAAGGAGGCCAAATGAGTATCGAAAACAAGCCCGTCATACGGTGTGCTATCTACACCCGGAAATCGTCAGAAGAAGGCCTGGAACAATCCTTTAACTCGCTGGACGCCCAGCGAGAATCCTCAGAAGCCTTCATCCTGAGCCAGCGACAAGAAGGCTGGCGCGTGGTTCCCACTCGCTACGACGATGGCGGATACTCTGGCGGGACTATGGAGCGGCCGGCACTAAAACGTTTGTTGGAGGACGTCGAGGCCAAGAGAGTAAACGTCCTTGTCGTATATAAGGTTGACCGGCTGACGCGCAGCCTCTCCGACTTTGCCAAGATCGTGGAGGCTCTCGACGCACGAGGGGTCTCCTTCGTATCCGTCACTCAGCAGTTCAACACCACTTCGTCGATGGGCCGACTCACCCTCAATATTTTGCTCTCATTCGCACAGTTCGAAAGAGAGGTCACCGGAGAAAGGATTCGAGACAAGATTGCTGCATCAAAAAAGAAAGGAATGTGATGGGAGGCTTGGTGCCACTCGGCTACGATCTGGATGGACGAAAGTTGGTTCCAAACGCGGAAGAGTCGGATCTCGTTTGCAGAATCTTTTCCCTGTATCTGAAACTCGGATGCGTTTCGAAGTTGGCAGTAAAACTAGATCGAGAGAAGGTCAGAAGCAAAGTGTGGACCACCAGAACGGGAGGCCGCCTGGGAGGGGTGGCCTTCGCTCGCGGTGCTTTATATGCCCTCCTCCGGAATCGTCTTTATATAGGTGAGATCCGCCACCGGGAGAATTGGTATCCGGGTGAACACAAAGGCGTCATACCACCAGACCTTTGGGACAAAGTCCAGGCGCAGATGAACCGCAATCTTCGGACGCGGCGCAAGCGAGCACGAGACCAGGCATCGAGTCTGCTAACAGGTTTAGTCGAGGATGCCGCTGGCAATCGTTTCACACCGTCGTTCACCATGAAGCGAGGTAGGCGCTACCGCTATTACGTTTCTCAGCTCGCGATCAAGAGCCCCAGTAGCGAACGTGATGGTCCGACCCGAGTGCCTGCACACGAACTCGAAAGCCGAGTCACTGGAAAGCTTCTCGCTTTCCTGAAATCCGATGCAGAGATATTCGATGGGCTCGGCACAGAAGATGAGAGTCCCGCTATCAGCAGAAACCTGGTCGCCGCTGCCAAGAAACTCGCCTCGCGCTTGCCCTCGCTTCCCTCAGACGACCTTCGGGACCTACTCGCTGCTTTTCTCGGACGGATCATTATCCAGGAGAACAGTATTGAAGTCATGATCAGCAGGAAGGAGCTGCGTCAGTTGTTAGAGAATAGCGGCAAGATTATTGCACCCAGTCTGTTGGGCGTTAGAAAGCCTGTCGATGCATATGATCTGATCAATTTGACCATTGAAGCAAAGCGGAAACGATGTGGCGGCGAAGTTCATTTGGTTGTGCCGCCCAACTCCATCGACGCGGCTCGGCATTCTAAGCCCGCACTGATAAAAGCTCTTGCGCGCGCCCACGGCTGGTATGAAAAGGTGGTTCGGGGAGAGGCAGTAGACATGAGATCACTGGCCCAACATGCCGGCCTGACAGAGCGTTACATCGGCAAGGTTTTCGGGTGCGCACTCCTCGCCCCCGATATCATCGAATCGATTCTCGAAGGGCGCCAGCCAGAGGACCTAAC
>JBEKJF010000344.1:0-5541 GCA_050011375.1 Candidatus Sulfotelmatobacter sp. | reverse complement strand
TTTACGCGGCGCTGAAGCGCCGCTCTTCCACGGTTACGCGGCGTTGAAGCGCCGCTCTTCCACGGTTGTGCGGCGCCTAAGCGCGGCTCTTCCACGGTTGTGTCGGCTCTGCGGCACGACTGAACGTCGTGCCCTTCCCGGTTTGCCATTTCTGGATTCGGGCTGAGTGAGAGAAAAAGTCGACGCGAAAGGCACGCGCTGCAAGCCTGTGTATCTCACTCTTCTGTATACGCCAGATTATCGAACCGTACGCCCCCTCCATTTTTCAGCTCGACGATGACGCTGGAACTCACGACTCGCCATCCCGTTCGCAGGCGCTGCAATTCTCCGGGCTTGACGGTAAACGAGACCTCGCGAGTGCCCGGAGAACGGAAGGTAACGATCGCATCCGATGCTCCCCCGTTGTAGACGTCCACGCCCACAAAGGTGCGAGGCCAATAGAAACGGAATTCCGCAGTCGTGGCGTTGGGGTCGGCAAAAGCTAGGTTGAACGTTCCGAATGCACCCTCTGGCACGTTGATCTGCCACTGATCAGTAGGCCAATCGATGACGCCGGAAGGATACTGGCCCTTCAACACCGTTCCCGCCGAAAGGTGCGGATCGTCAAAAGAAACATACTGCGGGGGAGCGTTTCCACCTTTGCCTTGGATGTCGATGTCACGCGCGTTGTCGTGCCGGACGCGCAGCACGCGGGTGGAATCATCGAAGATGAAACCCGGCTGATCGAGAAATTTTTCTTTGCGCCGGGGGAGGGGCTTGCCATCCGCGGTAATGAATTCGGGTACGAAATCCAGGCGAAGCACATCGGACGACTGCGGATCGAAAGTCGAATAGGTGACCGAGCCTTTGCCATAGCGGATTTTCGTAATCACGGAACTAGAGCCGAGCAAATGGGATTCATCTGCCGGCGCCCACTCCGGAACTGCCCAGAAAGCGTCCATGATTCTTCGCGGACCGTCCGCAAACTCGTCGGTAAACCACCACTGGTTTGAGAACGGAGCATGAGCATTGCGCGAAATTCCCTGAAAATAAGTGACCCAGTTGTAGGAACGAAACGCGGCCTCTTTATAAGTAACGTCGCCGGTCTTTGCGAAGTAGAACGCCTCCACTGCAGCCAGGCGCGAGGTGTGGCTATCGCAACATTGATTCGGCGCATTGCAGCAGAAGTGGACGCCATCTCCCTGCTCGGTTGTGACTGTGGCGCCGTGCACGATATACTTCGGCCATTTCGGAGTGGTCTTTACCCACCCAATCAATTGCCGGGCGTGCTCGCGCCATTGCGCGTCCTTTTCTGGATGAAGGAGAACGTAGCGCGCAAATTCGAGGGGAATAACCTGGTTCATGTTGTCCATGCTGGGAGTCGTATCCTCGAAATAGCCAACCCAGACGTTGTTCGTTAACGGAAATTTCTGAAACCAGTCCCAGCAAGCGGCACGCACGCGCGTGTAACCTGCAACATCGCCTTGACCCAGCCGAATGAGTTCATCGAAAAGCATGATGGGCTCGATTACGTTTGCGGAATACGGGCCCATAGCGGGGCCTTCCGCTTTTCCGTCGCGTGCCGTCAGGCGCACCGGCCACGGTGAATGATCCGCATCTCCTTGCTTGTAATTTTTTACCAGAGCGTCGGCACAGCGAATCGCGGCCCGCAAATATTTGGTGTTGCCGGTCATCTCGTAGAGGCGGAGATAGCCATACCCATCCTCACCGACAACATGCGGCTCAATGTAGTCCTCGCCAAGCTGGCTCCAGCCGGTGTAACGTTTCGCGCCGGGATTGGCAGACGCGTACGGCACCAGCGGCCATGCATAGCTCTCGGGCGTGAGTCCGTTTTCCAGTTCATAATCCACGAAGCTCTCGAGGAATGTAAGAGTCCGGTCGTCGCCGGTATAGGGATAAAGGCGTTCGACGAAGCCCTGCATCATGGCGCGCAGATAGCCAGTCGAGTTCGCCCAATGCTCGTCGGGAGCCAGTTCGAAGGTGGTGCGGTCAAAATCAAAACAGCAATAGAAATAAGGCAACCGCTGGCGATTGTACTGGTCCCACAGAATGGTCCACTGCGTGAGAAAGTGCGACGAATACGAATAACCGATATTATCCGGCATCGGCCAGGGCAGCAGTTTTCCCTGCGCATCCAGATTCACAGGACGACCCGCGATGGTGGGTTCATCCACATCCGAAGTAACCGGAAATGTCCTCTGCTGGCCGGCCAGCATCGAACCGAAAAGAAGGACAACCAAAATAACGTGAGCGCTCGTGTGAACCCGGTGGATTATGCGCGATTGAATTTCATACGGACCACGTATCGTGCCAGAGGTAGGGTCCATGGGTGGGCGTAATTATAGCCAACTCCCGCAAAATGTACCGCGCTATGCGGGCGATTGCCATTCCTGCGCTCGCCCGCTTAGAATCTTGTATTCAGCTCCGCCTGTGCTGTGAGGACTATTGAACAAAGGACTTGCCATTTATCCCGGGTCGTTTGATCCGCCTACCAACGGGCACCTCGATCTGATGGAGCGGGGCGCCAAGATCTTTGAGGAGCTGGTAGTCGCGATCCTGCGCAATTCGGAAAAGAGCCCGATGTTCAGCGTGGCCGAGCGGTTGGAGATGCTGCGGGCGCTGACGGGGCATCTGGATAACGTGCGCATCGACACGTTTGACGGGCTGATGGTGGAGTACGCGAAATCGATGGAAGCGATTTGCATTTTGCGCGGCATTCGTGCGATCAGCGATTACGAATACGAATTGCAGATGGCGCTAATGAACCGCAAGCTGGAGCCGACGCTGGAAACTGTGTTTATGATGCCGGCCGATAAGTATTCGTATGTCAGTTCGCGGCTGGTGCGCGAGGTGGCGCAGGCCGGCGGTCCGGTGAAGGGACTGGTGCCGGAAATTGTGGAGCAGCGGCTGCGCGAGAAACTGGATCCAGCATACAAGTTTCGCGAAGAGCCGAAGGAAATCGTTCCTGAAATTGTGGCTGGGCGAGAAAAGAAAAGGAAAAAAAGAGCATGACCACTGCAACCACGGAAGCGCTGAAACTTACCGACCGGATCAACCGCATTGAGCCCTCAGCCACGATGGCGGTGGTGGCCGAGGCGGACAAGCTGCGCGCGCAGGGTATTGACGTGGTGGATTTCGGCGCGGGCGAGCCGCATTTCGCCACGCCGCAGCATATAAAGGAAGCGGCCATCGCGGCCATTCAGGGCAACTTTACGAAGTATACGGCGGTGCCCGGCACGGCGGAGTTGCGCGATGCGATTGTGCATCGTCATGCCGTCGACTTCGATTCCGATTACCGACGCGAAGAAGCGATTGCGTCAACTGGCGGCAAGCATGCTTTGTTCAACGCGATTCAGGTGCTGGTGGATCATGGCGACGAAGTGATTTTGCCAGTGCCTTACTGGGTTTCGTTCAAGGACATTGTGCGCTACGCCGGCGGCGAGTGCGTGCTGCTGCATACGGACGAGTCACAGGGCTTCCGGGTTACGGCGGAGATGGTTGCTGCGCTGATTACGCCGCGGACGAAAGTGATCATTTTGAATTCGCCATCGAATCCTTCGGGCGCGGTGATGAGCGCAAAGGATTTGACGGAAGTTGTGCGGCTGGCGCATGAGCGTGGAATCTGGGTGCTCTCGGATGAGTGTTACGTCTACCTGAATTACACGGGCAGGAATTTTTCCGTGGGATCGCTGCGCGAGTTTAAGGAGCGCGTGGTGGTGCTGGGTTCGCTTTCGAAAACTTATGCGATGACGGGATGGCGGTTGGGATATGCGCTGGGTCCGGCGGCGGTGGTGAGTGCGATGTCGAAGTTGCAGAGCCAGTCGACGTCGAATCCGACATCGATTGTGCAGAAGGCAGCGGTGGCGGCGTTGAAGGGTCCGCAGGAGTGCGTCGAGAAAATGCGGCTGGAATATATTGAACTTCGCGATCACGTGGTGAAGGGATTGCGCTCGATTCCTGGCATGACGTGCACTTTGCCGGAGGGCGCGTTCTACGCTTACCCGAATATCTCGGCGTTTCTGGGCCGCGGGGGCGTGAAGTCGGCGGCTGACGTGGCAGGACGGCTGCTTCGCGAAGCGCACGTGGCCACCGTGCCTGGGGAGGGATTTGGTACGGGCGATCACATCCGCGTTTCTTACGCGACTTCGAAGGCGGAGTTGGATCGTGGGCTGGAGCGCATGCGGAAGTTTTTTGGCGCGCTGTAGGCTCGGATTTCTGCGCTGGGATTTACGGTTGATGATTAGGTTCGGCTGAGGCCGTCCGTTCGCGAACGGCCTTTTTTCTTAAATAGGTCTTAGGTCTTAGGTCTTAGATCATAGGCTCCGATCCTGGCGTTTCCGAAGGCGTCATGCCTAAGACCTGACACCTAAGACCGTGTTTCTTCTTATGAGCAATCTCTATCCGCTACTGATGCTTCCGAGGTTCGATCCGCGGCCCTGGGGCACGCTTGATCTGTCGCCGATTTATCCCAATCGGCAGTTCGAGGAAAAGATTGGCGAGGCCTGGCTTACTGGGGACGATTGCAAAGTGGCGAACGGTCCGCTGGCCGGGCAGACGCTGACGCAGGTCAGCGAGAAACATCAGCGGGAGCTTGTGGGAGATGCTGCGCGGGATGCGAAGCGGTTTCCGTTGCTGCTGAAGTTTCTTTTTCCGCATGAGAAACTTTCGGTGCAGGTTCATCCCGATGATGAGCAGGCGCGCCGCGTGGGGCAGCCTTGGGGCAAGACGGAATGCTGGTATGTGGCGCATGCGAAGGCGGGTGCGCAAATTGCTTTAGGGTTGAAACCGGGCGTGAGCGTCGCGCAGTTGGAACAGGCGATCCATGAGAAGCGGGCTGAGGAAGTGCTGAACTGGCTGAACGTTTTTACCGGTGACATGATTTATGTTAGCGGCGGCACAGTGCACACGCTGGGGCCGGGGTCGGTGATCGTTGAGGCGCAACAGCAGTCGGACACTACGTATCGTTTGTATGATTACGGGCGGCCGCGTGAGTTGCATTTGAAAGAGGGACTGGCCGCAGTGAAGTTGAACGGCGCTTCAGGAAAAGTGATCCGGCCGGCTCCGGCGCAAGTGGCGGGAAGCAACAACCGAAGGGCTCCGCTGGTGGCTGCTCCTTATTTTGTGGTGGATATGTTTGAGATGAAGGATGCGCAGGAGTTGAGCACGCGCGATGAGTCGGGCAAGAGTTCGGCGCAGATTCTGGTTGCCGTTGAGGGATGCGGAGTGGTCGAAGCTGCCGGGGCTGAGGCTGTAACTTTTGCCAAGGGCGATGCGGTGGTCGTGCCGGCGGGGGTGGAGAAATTTACTGTGCGGCCCCAGTGGACTTTGGAGTTTTTGAAAACGCGGGTTCCGGGTGAGAAGTTGCGGGAGCCGGAAACGCGGATGTAGCGGAGTGCAATCGAAAAACCTTGGCTAAGAAATCAAATTTCTATCCCGTGATTCTTGCTGGCGGGCGAGGCACGCGCTTCTGGCCGTTGAGCCGGAAGAAACGCGCGAAGCAGTTGCTGGCGCTCGATGGCAAGCAGACGATGATCCAGCAGA
>JBEKJF010000343.1:0-5581 GCA_050011375.1 Candidatus Sulfotelmatobacter sp. | reverse complement strand
GCGGGGACTGCGGCCGCACCTGACGCCGCTGGGCGATACACCTTCCGATCGGCCACTCCATTTGCCGTCGGTCCCGTCGGGGGCGCTGACGGTCCCACCGCCGACTTCACCGTGGTCCTGTATGAAGCTGGACCGGGGCTGGTGTTCTCGCTCGGCGAGGACGAGCACACCCTCAGCGAATGGCTAGGCACCTTCCAGCAGCAGAGTGCCAGCCCGCTGAAGGCAATGCACGTGAAGAGAGGACCGCTAGTCAAGAGCCAAGCGAAACCGAAACGCTAACCAGTAAACCAAAACGAGGACTCCCTGGTGGGGCCGAAAGGAAATTCCGGCTAGATAGACGAACGCAAGCAAAAACAGGAAGAGGAGAGCACCATGATTTCCAAAATGTTTCGCATGACTTTAACGAATGCTGTTGCCAGCTTTGCGCTGATTTCCGCTGCATGGGCGGCGACTTGTTCAAACGCCTCGCTTAATGGCACCTACGGGTTTCTGCACGACACCACAAGTAGCAATGGCGCCCCTGCCACCGCCGCCGTGACCCAGATCACGTTTGACCCAACTACAGGCATTTTTACCGGAGTGACCATAGCGTCTCATGGCGGCGTGATTGTGACCGATTCTGTCACCGGAGGATACACAGTCGCCTCGAACTGCACTGGCACGGGTAACCCCACCGGAGGCACCCCCTTCTCCCTTGTGGTTACGTCAACAGGGTTTCTGGCCGCTCACCTTTTTGGGGAGGGATTCGCCGTAAAGCAGGGCTCCCCGATCTGCACCAATGCCGGAGTTGCGGGGAGTTTTGGGTTTGAAACAACCGGCGTATTCCTCCCAGGGACGCCCGCCACAGGAGCGGTGGCTTTCATCGGCCAGTTGGAGTTAGCGGTCAACCCTTCTGGAGAAGGAGTGATAAGCGGCCACCTAGCGAGTAGCGAAGGCGGCACGTTTCTGACGTTCGCAGAGGAGCCCGTCACCGGTTCTTACATGGTCGGCACGGACTGCAGGGGCACGGCTACCATAACGCCGAAGGGCCAGTCGCCCCTGAATTTCAGCGTCGTGGTTGTGGACGGAGGGAAGGAAATGCTAGCCATTGAGACGGACGCGAACACGATTGTAAGCGGTACTCTGCAGCGTTAGTTCCAGCAGGAAATGCCGCTGAACACTCCGATGTGACCGCCCGCCAGCAAATGTAACCGCTTTTGAATTCTGTTTTGCCGGTCGAACTGCGTGCTGCCCCCTGTGCGAAAGGTCTCAAACCACGCCGGGTAAACGAAGTTGGAGACAGTGATGTTGTCGATCTGGGTTTACTGAGCACTGGACACTGGACACTGACCACTGCTTTTCGCTTTTCCACAGCCCCACCACCTCGGTAACTTTCAACCTACTTCCGCAGCGCGGCTTTCCGTCATATGCTGATAACTTCTTCCGTATGGATTCTTTACGTCTCTATTCGTTGATCGTTGTCGGCGGCAGCGCGGTTGTGGCTGGCGCTTACGCGCTGTTGCGGCGCAAGCCTAAGGGTCCGGCCGAGTTGGAGCGCGAACGGCGCACCTGGCTTGAGGGCGTGGGGCGCATTACCGATGGCACAGTCATTGATGTGCAGGAATTGCCGGTGAGCGACGGGCATCACGCAGCTGTGCTGCTCATCTACAAATATGACGTCGCGGGCGTTTCGTATGAGTGCTCGCAAGACGTCACCTACCTCCGCCAATGGATTAACCTGCATTCCTGCCGGCTGGGGCTGCCAACTTCGGTGAAATACGATCCGCATAATCCCGGGAACTCGCTGGTGGTCTCGGAGAGCTGGATGGGATTGAGGCAGTAGCCAGTTGCCAGCCGCCAGTTGCCAGTAAAGTCAAATGCCGACGCGAAGACTGGCAGCCGGCAACTGGCTACCGGCAACTGCACTTCACTCAGATCTGATAGTCCTGGTAATCGTCCTGGAACAAATCCTGCGGAGAGATGTTCGGGGTTGAGCCTTGTTCGTCGATCGTCGCGGTTGGTTCTGCGTCCTGCGATTCGTGGGAGTGGTGCTGGAACTTTTCGCGCAGCTCTTTTATTTCGCTGGCCAGCTTGATGATCACGTCAGACAGCGGGTCGCGGATTTCTTTGGGATCGGTGATGACTACGCGCTTGCCGTCGCGCAGGACGATGTGGCCGGGGACGCCTACTATGGTGGAATTCGCCGGGACATTGCGCAGCACGACTGAACCCGCACCGATGCGGCAGTTGTCGCCGATGGTGATGTTGCCCAGCACCTTGGCGCCGGAACCGATCACGACTTTGTCGCCGAGCGTGGGATGGCGCTTGCCTTTTTCTTTGCCGGTTCCGCCTAGAGTTACTCCCTGATAGAGCGTTACGTCGTCGCCGACTATTGCGGTTTCGCCGATGACCGTTCCCATGCCGTGGTCGATGAAGAGGCGGCGGCCTAATTCGGCTGCGGGATGAATCTCAATGCCGGTAAAGAGACGCGCGACTTGCGAAACGTACCGGGCCAGAAAGCGCAGGCCGTGGCGCCAGAGCCAGTGACTGAGATGATGCACCCAGACGGCGTGCAGTCCGGGATACAGGATCACAACCTCGAAAACGGAGCGAGCGGCGGGGTCGGATTCGAGGACGGCGGCGATGTCTTCGCGGACTGAGCGGAAGAACGAGGTCATGGGTGGTTTTTAGTTCTCAGCCCTCATTTTCTCTAGCCGAGACCCTGAGGGAGGCTGAAAACTTTCTTTCTGATGAACGTAGCCTAGCGAGGGAAAGAGTGCAAGGGCAAGAAGCGGGAGACAGCGAGAAATGCGCGCGAAAAGCTACTCTCCCAGTGCGCCCGGAGTCAGGACTTTCCTTTTGAAAAGGGATCTCATCTCTCGGCGCTCATCGCCGGTCAGGTCTCTTTTGAGCAGCGTTCGGCAGGTCCCCAGAAGCCGTCGGTCGTACTCCATGGGCACGCCGCTCGAAGCGGCAAGCGCGGCTTTCAGAGCGGAGATGTCAGCGGGAGGAGCCAGCGTCTGCTGTATGGCTTCGTCTATCACCTGCTCAATCGTTTTCGGCGGACCGACCGTTGAGGTGCCAGCCTTCGGTCCCGGAGCGGCGACTGCTGCAGGAGGGGTTGCAATCACTGCTGCCGGGCCGAGTGCGACTGCGGGCTTCGGCGGTGCGGGAGTCAGGACTCTCAAAAACTTGGATACATCAGCTCTGGCAATTTCGAGCACTGTATCAGCTTCTTGCCGAAGAGACGGCGATTGAGAGACGCGGCTCGGCTCCAGGCCGATCAAATGAACGCGGACTCCAAAAGTCTGCGCGATCTGCACGGCGACGCGGACATCCGTGTCAGCCGTCACCACAGTGGCATCGCAGATCGACTGATTCCGGGCCAAGTCGATGAGGTCGGTTACAAGCAGGGAGTCTACTTCCTTTTGTTCCCCGGCGCTGTTGATCGAGCCAAGCCGCAGTTTGACATTGTCCGTGTTCGCAAGAGCCAGATGCTCGATAGTCGGGCCGTTCCAGGCGCCGTCATACCAGTAGATGCGAAGAAGTTGCACGCCAACGCTCTGTTCGAGCGCAAGAGCGGTCAGCTGCGCGATGATCTCAGTCGCGTCTAGCTTCAGTTGTGTTCGGGGAGTTTTGCTTCCGGAGAGAGATACCGAACCCTGGGCGAAAACGTACCCAGCATCCACAAAAATTGCGTGGCGTTTCATAAAGACCTTCCTAAGTAAAGAGGGCCCCCGCAGGAGCCCCTAAATAGTCCGGCATGCACGATATAGAAGCATAGGTGCCCACCGGAACCACCAGTATAGCGCACATCCGTCCGGAATGTAAGCCCAAACTGAGAACTGAGTTGCTAGCTTCCGGGCTGGTAGCCGTCGCTTTGGGCTACGGTGATGCGGAGATACTTGTAGGGATTGACGGGCGTGTCGTTGATGCGGACTTCGTAGTGGAGGTGCGGGCCGGTGGAGCGTCCGCTCATGCCGACGTAGCCGATGGTGTCGCCGCGATGCACTTGCTGTCCGGGTGTGACGCCGAATCCAGAAAGGTGGCCGTAGCGGGTGGAAATGCCGTGGCCGTGATCGATCATGATGGCCTTGCCGTATCCGCCCAGAAAGTCGGCGAAGGTTACTACGCCGTCGGCGGGCGCGATGACGGCATGACCGAAAGAGCTGCCAATATCAACGCCGCTGTGAAATGCGCCTTCTCCGTTGAATGGGTCGATGCGCTCGCCGAAACTGCCGGTAATCTGGCCGTCAACCGGCCACAGGCTGGGCGCTGAACTGGCGCGGACCCAATCGGCTGTGGAGGCGTTGCGAGTCATTCCGAGGCTGATGCCAACCGTGGCGGCTCCAGTGAGTGCGGAAGTGCGCAGCGCGCCCAGTTGGTCGAGGGATGAGCTGACATCGGCGTCGTGAATTTTCTGCTCGGAAGCGGTGACCAGCGCGGGTTGCGATTTCAATCCGTAAAGAGCTGAAACTTCGCTGGCGATCGAGCCTAGCGATGCAACTTGCACGTCGCGCTCTTTGGCGACCTCTTCGAGACGGGAGTAGCGATCCTTCAGCTGCTCTTTTTCCGTGCGCAGCTGGTTGTAGTGCGAAACCTTGAGCAACATGCGCGCATAAGAGCTGGCAATACCAGTGAGGCTTAGGAAGCCGATGGCCGCGCCTACTACGAATACATAGAGATATTGGACGGGAATGGTGATCTTGCGGAGCTGGCCGTCGTCGCCGCGAGCCACAAAAAGAATGTAGAAGCGCTTATGCAAATGCCTTCCTTCGTAAACTGTTAATTGAGCTTCCGCTTTTAGATCACCGCTTTTAGATCGCCACGTTTTTAGATCAGGGCCCGGAACGCCAGGCAAAGTTCTGAGGTTGCAGAAAGCCTGTTCGGACGACCTGACCTTTTTGGGCCCGCTCCCATCTTGGGAATGGAAACTCTTTAACGCGCCCTTTACCTACCGGAACCGCGGACCAGGCTGAAACCTGATATCTGCAATTGATACGGAACGCAGAACTTAAGCTGGTCCAACTTACTTCACCAAAGGTGTTGTGAATGACTGGTAAAAGGTAACAAACTGGGTTCCCCGTGTCAACGAGTCGAATGGAGATGAGACGTTACTTAAGACTTGAGTAACCGCTGGTCGCAGGCCAGCCGGTGACCGGAGCGAGTGGCCATCAGGCGATACTGGCCAGCGGGCCTACGAGGCTAGAGGCCGCGGAAAAACCCTCCGCGCTAGCGAAGAGCACGACCCCAGGCACTGAAGGGCGGGCCCATTTTCAGCGACTCAGCGGCACGAGAGCTCGGGCCTTTCCCAAACCGACTCGAGCTGGAGTTTTTTCCGCAGCCTCGCCAGCCGTGGGTGGGGCGGAGAGATCAAGCCGCGGAGCACTGGCATAGCACGCGCCCGCCCCTCCTTTGCCGGAGGAAGGGCTCTTGCGATGGGCGCGGTGGATGTGTGGGGCGACCGTTACTTCGCGCTGCTCAGCTTTGACAGTTCCGCGATGCTTGCCTTGTCGTCGTAAACTCCGGCGGCCACCACGTATGGAGTTCCTTTGGCGCTCAGGAGATAAGTGACTTTACGGGAGCCTTCCTTTTCACCCGG
>JBEKJF010000342.1:0-8313 GCA_050011375.1 Candidatus Sulfotelmatobacter sp. | reverse complement strand
AAGGTGAAGGCAGGACTAAAGCGACGAAAAGCAGGAAGAAGGTTCTCATGAGCTCCCTTTCGAAGGTTCTCGATTATGGACGAGAAATGCAGATTCGGATGTCGAAGAACTCCTATAGGTCCTAAGTAATTCACTTGACCAAAAGGCATTGCGGAGGTCAGATGTATCGTCGAGTTTGGCCGCCAATCGGGACGTTAAGCTCCGTGTCGCATTTTCGAGTTCGGCTTTAGCCCGCGCAACGCGCGCCAACATACCGTGTAGACCATTCGGTTCCAGGATCAGGAGTCCAAGAAAAAGCAGGAAGAGTAATTCCATGGCGAGTCTCATAATTTCATCCCTTCCTACTCTGTTGGATTCAAGCACCTATCCAATGGTACGCATATCCCTTTCTGGTAATGATGAATTCCGAAATAACGGTGACTACATCCGATCTTGAAGAAGCTGTGTGTTGTTTCAGCTCCCTATCAGGACCTGTTCCGCTGGTTCCTGAGATTGCGCCGCAGATTCAGGCGTTGAACAAAGTTCACAATCCCCAAGCAACACGTGAGAGCAATCGTTCTTGCCAGCTCCAGGCACGGCCTCGAGTTCTGCGGCGAGTTGAGCTTTCAGCCCACGGGTCGCATTCTCGAGTTCAGCCTTAGCCCGCGCCACGTGTGCGAGCATAGTGTGCAGCCGTTTTGGGCCTAGTATCAGAAGCCCTAACACAATCACGAATAGGATTTCCATGCCGAAGCCCACGATTCATCCCTTTGTTACGTCTTGGCCGTTAGGGACGGCCGTTGTTGTGGTCGCCGGTTTCTCTTCTTCAGCCTTCATGGCTGACTTGAAGCCGCGGATGCCCTCTCCGATTCCTTTGCCCAGCTCAGGAAGCTTCTTTGGTCCGAACACCAGCAAGGCGATTCCGAAAATTATCAGCAGATGCATCGGTTGGAACAGGCCTTCTAACATAGATGCTCCTCAATTTCTCGTCGAAAGACGCGCAAACAACTAGTGATTGGCGAAAGGCAGGCGCCGCGACCGGTGTTCTGGGTGCGGCGCCCCCATTGGACAACAAGCAATCCGCAAGACGCGGATAGTTAAGGCTCAGGCTACTGCCCAAACCGCTGGGCGGAATCGGCTTCGACCGCCATTTTGTTCAACAAATTGAGGAACTCCTGGCTTTGCCCGATGAAAAGTCCATCCGCAGTGAAGCTCTTGATCGTCGCGACAGCACCGCCAAACTTATCGCTCAGCGGACGAATCATCGAAACATGGGGCAGGTTGGGCCTGAATTCCACGGGAACTGGGAAGATCAAGCTGGGCTGAATCGATGGGTTGAGCGGGCTGAAAAAATTCGGAAACGTCAGCCCTGACTTAGCGTCCGTAAATGGCGCCACCGGCGCCTGCACTCCGTTGCCCGCAAAATCAACCCATTCTAGAAAGTGTGCGACCTCGTCTCCTCCAATGCCGTACATGATCCTAACCACTTCCTGCGCCGTGGCCTTTTGAATCAAGGATCCGTAAAGGCTCGAACCGCCCTGCTCGATGTATCCGAAGTGAAAGGCCGCTACATTAGCGATGGCCTGGATGTGATCGTTGCCCTTGAAGTTGGGGTTGGGTTTGCCTTCGTAATCGGCATCGGTTCTGGGAATGGCGGTAACACCTCTGAGAGAAATCGCCTGAGGAAAAGTTGCGCCGAGATCCGGATTGATTGCGCTGCGGTAGCGAACGTACCAGCTGGTGTCGACGTTCAGATTCATGAGGTTCGTGAGCCGCAGCTTGCCGGATGATCCCTTGGCAGTACTTCCGGGCAAAGTTTCGAACTGAGTAAAGTCGACCGGCTCCGCCCCTTTGGACTCGAGAAAGGCGTTGAGGAAGGCAGCATGGCTCACTTCATCCAGCGTGTTGCTTGATATATATTGCGGACCATCGCCATCCAGATTCGACAAGGCTATCTGATAGGGGTTCAGTTGTTCGTTGGGGTCTACCTCAATTGGCGGAAGATCGCCGATGCCGCCGAGTTCAGCGTACTGGATCCAAAGGTCGGATTCGATCAGCTCTGCTGCTGCCAGAAAACGCAGGATTGCGATATCGCCCTGACTAAGGGAACCGCTTTCTTGGGTCTCGGATTGTGCGCGGGCCAAACTTCCATTTGCCAGCAAACCGGCGCCCATCACTGCGCCTCCTGCCAGAAGACTGCCCTTCAAGAACGAACGGCGTCCAACTGAACTTTTGGTGTTCTGTGGGAGAACTTCTTCTTTCACGTTTATGCTCCTCTTGTGTTCATGATTTTGTTCCAGCGGTACTGTGGGTTAGACTCTGCAGCTTACGACGAGATACGCCGAGGATGTCATTTGATTGTCAACTTTTTGTCTACCAATTCCCCCTGGCAGCGCGTGTTTCCCTCTGTATGTGTAACTCCGCGAGCCGACCGTTATTCCCTGATCCACGCAATATTCCTTTTACCCCATCCTGCCAACTAAGGAGGGGCGCGTCCGCAACTTGACGAGGAAGATATTCCCGTCTTTTCAAATCATGCTCAGGAGGCATATAAACTCATCTTCAGCCCAAAACTCTCCTCACTGAATCACAATCACAGGACCTCTTGGCTCCTTCCACATTAAGGGGTAGTTGTGCTCGGTTAGGTTAACTGGATTGAGTACGATTTATTCCAGGAACTGGAGTGTTGTGGTTTACGTGACACTCTTTGAGATATCATCGACGCTACTGCTTCACCTACTCGACTTAGACCCGCAAGTGAAAAGGCCGCCCCCCGAAGACCAGGACGGCCTTGCGGCTCCAGATTGTTTGCTGTCGCAGGCTGGAGTCCTCGTCACTGCAATGCGGAACCGCTTGCAGCGGCAGATCGCGGGCCCGACTAGACGGCGCCGGCTTTGGGCTCACGCTTGGCATTTACCAGCCAAGCCACACCGATACTGATGGCGTAGAGTGCAACCATCGGAGCGGCGAAAAGGCACATGTTGAGGATGTCGGCAGTGGGTGTGACAATGGCCGCTATAATAAAGATGACGAGAACGGAGTAGCGCAGGTTCCGCAGCATCCAGCGGGCCGTAATTACGCGCATCAGGGCCAGGAATAATACGAGAATGGGCATTTCGAAAATCAGTCCGAGACCAAGAGTGATGGTCACAAACAGCTTCGTGTATTCCCCGATGGTGATCATGGGCTGGAAGCGTTGGCCGTATCCAATCAAAAAGTCCAGGGAAGCGGGATAGACCATCTTGTAGCCGAAAAGTCCTCCGGATATGAACAAGCCAACAGTGCTGAGCAAGAACGGCAGGACATAGCGTTTTTCCGTGCGATACAAGCCGGGAGCGATGAACAACCAGAGTTGATAGAACACAAAGGGAGAGGCGGCGAATAAGCCGCCTACAAGTGCGACTTCAAGGTAGAGATTAAACGGTTCTGTGGGATTCAGATACACCAACCCGCCGGCAATCCCATGATGACGGAGCGCTCCAATGATGGGTCGCTGCATTAAGCCGAAAATACGATCTGCAAACGACCAGCAGGAGAGAAATCCCACGACAACCGCGCACATTGACAAAATGATTCGTTTTCGCAATTCTTCCAGATGCGCTACTAAGGACATCGAACGCGCCTGCTCTACCAGTAGTGAGGCAACCTCAGCCATGGAAAGCCTCCTTGGGCACGGATCTGTTTGAGACACAGCTACAGAAGGCCTCGGCGCTTCTCTGTCCACTTCTCAGAGACAGTGGCCAGTCTTTTCCAATCACCAGCTTGACCGGGAGTTTTCTCCGGAGAGAAGACTCGTCCCTGTACGCGAGACAAGACGCCACGACCAGCACGGCAGCCAGTCCAGTCAGTCCGTAAGACACTGCTTCCAGCATGGTTGTTCTCCAGATAAGGGTTGGGCAAGGACGCACCTAGGTGCGCCCTTGCCGGGTTGTTTTGTTCTAGTTGACTGTGACAGTTACAGCGGCAGACTGGCTCAGCGCTCCAGATGTGCCCGTCACCATCACAGTGACCTGTTGAGACGCGGGCGTTGTTTGGTTGTTTGAATTGCTACCGCCACATCCGAGGGCGAATAGTGAGACGACGAGCAGCAATCCCAGCAGGCTCATCCACCCTATGCTCTTGCGTGTAAGCGGCTTCCGTTTACGAGTAGCGAGAACGGTTCCGAACAGGCCCAGACCAGGCAGCAGTGCCATCATGCCGGGCACGTTATAGCCCCCGCCACCCGCCGGCGGTGTAGCCGCGGCGGAGATGGTCAATGTGGAGGATGACGCGCTCGATCCAGGAGAGATCGTTGAAGGCGAGAAAGCGCAGGTCAACCCTGTGGGCGCGGAGCAGGTAAGCGCAATCTGACTGTTGAATCCTCCTACCGCGGCCGCACTGATCATCAGGTTAGCCGAACCTCCCGGCATGACCGTGGCGCTCATGGCCGAGAGATTCAAGGAAAATCCGGGAGCGCCGACAGCGGCTACGGGGACGACGCTGGCAAATACGGCAGTTGCGCTTCCTCCAGCCGGGAAATTGGGTTGGCCGGCGCTGCCTCCAGCGGTAATATAAAGAGTGCCAAGAGTACCTGGGTCATTGCTGGCACCGCCGCCTCCGCCAAACACCATATCCCACAGGCCGGCATTGACGAGCACGCTGCCTGAAGAATTGGTGAGCTGGCCGACAAATTTTCCCGTAGTATCGAATGCACTAATGGTGCCGTCGCCGAAGTTTCCTACCAGGATATCGCCCCCGAAGGTTCCGAAGCTGGCCGGAGCTTGCACCACGCCCCAAGGCGCGTTGAGGTTGTTGTTCGCGCCAGCAGCGACGAAGGTACTGACGAAGTTGCCGTTGGTATCGAAAATATCTACCTGTCCAGCACCAACCCCGGGCACGGCGTCGTGCTTCGGAGTATCTTGCATCGCATAGGCGATATAGACCTGGTTACCAATCGCGTGGATGCCGTGCGGAGCGAAGCCCGCGGGAAGGTTTGGATTGGTGAACGAACCGCCCAACGAAGTAGTGTTAAAGGTCGAATCGTAGACGTCCACCTTGCCGCTGTTGAAGTTGGCGGCTAAAAGGTTGGTGCCAAGCAAGGCCAGACCTTTGTAAACCGCACCGCTGGCAGAATTGTCCTTACCGACAATTCCCGTGTTGCTGGAGCCATTCCAGTAAACGATGAGGCCGTCCTCCGTGTCGAAAATGAACGAACCGCCGGCGAAGTAGGTGCCGTTGGGGTTGGCCACCGTTCCCGTCGGGCAGCCAGGGCTGCAGTTGCCGTTCGGATTGCTTGTGGCCCCCGGGATGGTCACGATCAGCCCAGTGTCTTTGTTGCCATTTTGGTCGTATAGCGTGGAGACGCCGCTGTTATTATCGGCGATCCAGAAATCTTGCCCCGGAATAACGGAGATTCCCCAGGGGTTTAGCAGCTGAGTGTCTGTTGTAGTGGCTATGCCGGCGGTCTGTGATTTGATAAATGGTCACACAATACCTGTTTGCTATTTCGACAAACACTGTTCCCGGTTGCGGGATGAAGGGGGAGTTCAGGTCGACTAACTTACCTCCTATCCATGAACTCCCCACCACAGCCGTATAAATGCCAATGCTGTGCCCGACCTAGTTCCCGCCAGCGGAAGACACGGAGGATTGGTCCTTCTTCTGTGCTAGCATGACCATCGCGCGTGGTGCCCTAAAGGTGTAGATACCTTGCGGTGCCTCAACCTTGCTGAGACAGTACTCGCCGCCAACACGCACAAAGCTAAGCTTCGGTTGGTAAGCAGGAGTCCCATCAACGACAATGGGGAGCATGAGTGCGACATTGTTGTAGCTGCGGATTGTTATGCCTGAATGCGCATCGGCGGAGGTGCGGCCAACGATGTACTGGCCCGCAGGAAGAAGTTGACCTCCAGCCACAAACTCAAACGGAACCGTTACGCTGATTTCAGTGTCTTGAGCATGAGCTTTTACGCCAAAACCAAGCAGGCAAGTCAGTGTAAGTACAGCGACTACGTATAATTTATTCATAAGTTCTCCTTGTTGAAGTGTTGCGAAGTATCAATGCTGGTAACCGCTCTTGTGAGACTTTATTCCGGCAACGTGGCCGGAGTGACTGTCATCAACTATGTTTCACAACCTATGTACGTTGGACGCGGTACTTATGAGCAGGGATACGTGAATGATGTCATTTGATTGTCAACTGTTTGTCGCCACGTCGTAACATGCAGTGCACACCGCAGGGCCGTGTCGTTTGTGGTTAGCACGAAATAACTAAAAAGGGGACAACTCGGGCGCGTCTAATAGGTCGAGGGATCGGGACACTCGGAGAAGAACATTGAGTGGATTGGAATATTGCTACTATTCGCGGCCGTGCTGGTCGTTATGAGCAGGCAGAAGCGCTGGTCGCATCGCTTTGTAAAGCACTGGGGCCTAACTGCTCATTATCTTTTTGGACGCCGAAGCGTTTGCTCAGCCGTTCGCGAAGCTGCAAGCGAACCCTCCATAGCCGTGCCTTTATCGCGGAGTTGCTCATGTTCAGCACTTCGGCGGTTTGGTCGATGGAAAGACCTTCAATGTCGCGCAACACGAAAACCGTTCGTGAGACGGGTTCGAGATTTTTCAAAGCCTCTACCAGAATGCTTTTCAATTCAGAGGCCCAGCAAAGCTGTTCAGGATTAGGAGACCAATCCGTGACTTCCTTGGGCAGGAAATCTCCCTCGTCGTTTTCAAAATCATCATCGAGAGACATTTCTTTTGTACTGCGCTGCTTGCGCAGCTTCATCAGCGATTGGTTCACGGTGATACGAATTAGCCAGGTTGAGAATAGGCAAGCTTCTCGAAAGTCGGCCAAGTGCTGGTAGGCCTTCAGAAAAGCTTCCTGCACCGCATCCTGCGAATCTTCCCGGTTATGGGTGACGCTCTGGGCGATGCGGAAGAGTTTGCGATCGTACCGCTTCACCAGTTGCTCGAAGGCGGCAACGTCGCCATTTTTACAGGCATGGACCAGGTCCATATCGTCATTCATTTGCGCGGTTACATCGAATTGGGTTACGCTTGCGCTCATAGTGTTCACCCTGCTTGCAGCAGGATCGAAAAATCACTTCGACCCTGCTTAGAAAGTGTGTTTACTGCACGACGATCTTGCCGGTCATCTTCGGGTGGATCGTGCAATAGTAGGGATACGTTCCCGCCTTGGTGAACGTGTAGGAGAACTTTTCATCCGTATCCAGCACCTTCGACTTGAACACCCCCTCTGTGCTGACCGAGGTATGAGGAATGTCGTCACTGTTGGTCCATGTGACTGTCGTTCCGACGGGCACCGTGAGCGTCTGAGGTCCGAATACGAAATTATCAATTTTTACCGCAGCTGCTGGCGCGGAAGGTTCGGCATTCGCAGTAACGCGAGAGGACAATGCCAATAGCATCATCGCAATCAGTACCGGCACCGCTACGCCTGAAATCCAAAGCTTGTTCTTCGTCATGATCGTGTTCCTTTCTAAATCTGGATATGGGTTGTCTACTGCTGACCGGATAATGAGTTAGCTGCCCAGCGGCGAATCAACCACTGCGAGGCTTCGACCGCTAACCAAATAGTTCACATCGGTGATGCCCAACACCTTTTGCAATTGCTCAGCTGGCACCTTCATCGGACCGGCGGAGGGCGCTGTTCCCGGCGCGGGTTGCGGGAAGGCCGTCGACATCGCGGTGTGGAACGAAACCTTGCCCTCAACCTTCTGCATGATCTGGTGAATATGGCCGTTCAACACCGTCACTGAGCCAAAACGCTTCACGTAGGACAAAGCCTGTTCGCTGTCGTCGGTTCCCCAGCCCCAATCCGGATAGATTGTCCACAGTGGAATGTGAGCAAAGAGCACGATCGGAGTGCTGGCCGAGCGTCCATGTAGATCGTCCTCAAGCCACTCCAACTGCTCATGTCCGAGCGACCCCATGCCGCCTGCCTTCAGGTTGGCTACGTTCACCAAGCCAACAAAATGCACGCCCTTGTGATCGAAGCTGTACCACCCCGATCCTTTAGTTCCCTTGCCATAACGCTGAAGATATTGATCGCCGTTGTCGGAGAGCATGTCGTGCTCGCCTGGCACAAAGTAAATCTGTTTCGCAGACGCACTTTTTAGGGCCTGGTCGAGCGTATCGAACTCACTTGGCTTCGAGAGCTGGCTCAAATCTCCGGTGTGGATGATGAAGTCCGGCTTCTGTGGCATCGCATTGATTTTGTTGATTGCCGTCTGTAAGGTAGCGGTGACGTCTGGATTCGCCGGCTTGTTGAACCCGATGTGGCTGTCGCTGATCTGTACAAAGGTAAAGTCCGCGCCTTTGCCGGCATCCTTGCCGTAA
>JBEKJF010000341.1:0-5612 GCA_050011375.1 Candidatus Sulfotelmatobacter sp. | reverse complement strand
GTCGGCCCTGCCGTTTTCGTTGTCTTTAAATTCAGCAACGACAAGTCCCGAGCCCCGAGTCCCGAGAATCCACGGCTTGACTCGCAACTCGCGACTTTGTACTGGGAACTCATATGACTTCGTTGCTTTAAATTCAGCTGCCAGTCCCGAGTCCCAAGCCCCGAAAATCTGCGGTGTGACTCGGTACTCGCGACTCGGTACTCGGAACTCGCATGATTGCTCACCTCCGCGGAAAATTGCTGGCCAAGCATCCCAATCAGGTTGTGGTTGAGACTGGCGGCGTCGGCTACGAAGTGAACATCAGCGTCCCGACCTTTTCCGAATTACCTTCCGCCGGTTCCGAAGTCGCGCTGCACATCCACACGCACGTGCGTGAGGACGTGATTGCGCTTTATGGATTTCTGACACCCGCCGAGAAGCAGTTGTTCGAGAAGTTAATGACGGTGAGCGGTATTGGGGCAAAGCTGGCCATCACCATTCTGAGCGGGATGGCGGCGGATGAGCTTGCAGGCGCGATCCGCGGCAATGACCTGGCGCGCCTCACCAGGATTCCAGGCATCGGCAAGAAGACCGCCGAGCGCATGGTGTTGGAGCTGCGAGACAAGTTGCCCCCAGCGACCGGGGCCGCGACTCCAACCGCGCCCGCGATGAGCGCTATGGAAGAAGATGTTCTCTCGGCGCTGATGAACCTAGGCTATCAGCGCCCTATGGCTGAGAAGGCGCTGGCAAGCGCGGTCAAGAATGGTTTGGGCAAAGAAAAAAGCTCATTCGATTCGCTATTTCGAGAGGCGCTGGCGTCCCTCTCAAAGTAGTTGCAGAATCCGGCCTTATGCGCAATTATTTGCACCTTGGCCGAGTAACCCCAGTAACCCTGACCAACTCCAAAGTAATCATTCTAAATAACTTAGTAGCACTTAGGGGCCATTCCGCCTGGCCCTGCCCTTGCGTTAGTACTAGTACAGGTGGCCAATGCCGATATACACAAAAGTCATGCGGAAAAGCTGGATTAGCAACCTTATGCAACCCCGGACAGCAATCTTGTTGGGCGTTCTAGGCCTATGCCAACCAGCGCTCAGCCAGGAAGTTTCCGCCGCGCTGCTTCAACCCGCGGCGATGCAACCCGCCGCATTCACGCCGACCCCGGCGCTCACCACCGTGCAACCTGCGACGCTGCCAGAAGCACCCAGCCATCGATTCTGGGATCGTGAGAATACTTTTCTTTTTGCCACCACTGCCGCCTTAAACGCGGCTGACTTCGTCGTAACTCGCGACAACCTGCGCGGCGGCGGCCAGGAATTGAACCCCGTTACTCGAGTCTTCTCCGGCAGTACTCCTATGCTCGCCATGAACTTCGCCGGTGAGACGGCGGGCGTGGTCGCTCTCAGTTATTTCTTCCACAAGACCGGGCATCACAAACTAGAACGGTTCGTATCCTTGACGAACATCGGTTCCTCAGCCGGAGCCGTGACGTTCGACCTCATCCATCGATAAAGAGTTATCGCGGCGGCAGCAGCGTAAGGGTCAACGGCGGCAAAGGCAGTCCCTCAACCTCAACGGTCCAAACATCGCCCCATTCAGTGGAATGTCCGCCCGTTAGTGTCCCCGAACTGACGATCTCTCCAGCGCTCAACGGCTCGTTTGGGAATCTTCGCGCAATGGCAGCGCCCATCTCCGCCAAGCACAAGGCCGGACTCTTTAAGGAGTTTTTTCCGTATCCTTCTTCCACAAATTCTCCGCCCTTCAGGACACGCACCTTAAGTTGCGGAAGGGCAGCCACTAGATCCGCGATCATGCCTGGCTGTACTCGCACTTTCTCGCCAACCACGAGAGCCGCATGAAATCCAAAAGACGCTACGAAATCACTGGCCTCAAACTTCCATCCGGGAAAAGGGCAATCAATGATTTCAAATCCGATCGCCAGCCAATCGACCGATGCAAGGGCGGCTGCGGCGTCAGAGCCTTCCATGACTGGCTGCTTCAAGCCGAAAACAATTTCTGGTTCGATCTTCAGCGATCGCGGATGTGCCAGCGTCAGCGATGCAGAGCTGTCTTTGCTGTAATACACCGTATCGTCATACATGTGGGCCCAAAGCAAGGTTTCAAGTTTGAGCACTCGCCACATGGCCTTGTTGGCAAAACCAACCTTGCGGCCAACGGCTTTATGTCCTTCATCTTCGCGCAATCGCTTGAGGGTGGCTTCAACCTCATAAGCCATGTTGAGGTCGAAGCCGGGACGCGCGGAAGGAATAATGGGAATAGCCTGTCCCGTTTCATACGCGGACAAAAGTTCGCGCGCCAAACTTTCGCCTTTATCGAGTGGCATAAATGTCGTTCGAGCAGATTAGTGAATTTCTGTCTGCGAAACCCCAAGCCAGCCCGGTCGAATACAAAAACCGATTCATAGGCAAGTGGTCAGAACCTGAGCATCTTACACTAGGAGCTTCAGTCCCCCGCCCCAACTGACCCCTACAAACATAGGACGCTCCAACTTTGACTATGGGGCTGGTCAAAAGAGCCGACTCCAGTCGAAAAGAAGGTTACTTACCATAGTTATCTTCACTTCTTGTATTCAAGCAATAAATTTGAATTCAGTAATGTGCCTATGGGGGGCCAATGAACGCAACGGCAGGACGTTCGATGTACAAGCGATCCAGGAGTGCCTCGACGTTCTTGATCTTGGGGTTAATCTTTCTTAACCTGCGAGGTCTTCCTGCCAACGCCCAGAATGCTGTTGTTCTTGTGGGTTCGGGATCGAGCGTCCCTGCGCCTCTTTACAATCGCTGGACGCAGGAGTACGCCAAGCATAACGCCAGCATTCAAATGCGATACCTGACGGTCGGCACAACCGAAGGAATCAAGCAGATGTCTCATGGCGCGGGTGATTTTGGCGCCGGGGAAGCTCAGCTCACAGACAAAGAACGGAAAGAGGGTGGGCTGGTCGAATTGCCGGTGGTGCTTGTCGGAATTGTTCCCATCTACAACCTGCCTGACTTCCATCAAGAGCTACGGCTTTCGGGTGAAGTGCTGGCTGGAATTTTTCTCGGAGATGTGAAGGTTTGGAATGCGCCGCAAGTCGCGAAGCTCAATCCCGGGATGGATTTGCCCAATCTTCCAATTCAGGTAGTAAATCGCCCCGCAGGCAAAGGCTCCAACTACGTTTTCACAGAGTTTCTCTCCAAAGCCAGTTCAAAGTTTCGCGCTGAAGTTGGAACCACTCCTTCGCCCAAATGGCCGGCGGGAACATCTGCCGAACGAAGTTCCGATATGGCTGAGAAGGTGAAAAGCAATCCAGGTTCCATCGGCTTTGTCGAATATCAACATGCGGTCAAAAATAGCATTGCACAGGCGGCCGTGCTGAATCCTGCCGGAAAGTTCGTCAAGGCTTCCGATAGAAGTATTGTTGCGGCCTGCGAGGCGACGGAAGCGCCGCGTTGGAACGGCTTTTCCGCTTCATTGACCAACGCATCCGGGGCCGATTCCTTTCCTATCACCAGTTTCACCTGGATCTACCTGCGAAGTGCACCGTCGGATTCAGCGCGCGTAATCGCCCTGACCAATCTGCTGGACTGGGTGTACTCGGACGGCCAGCAGTTTGCTATGCAGGAAGGCTACGCCGAACTGCCCGCACCTCTGCTCGCCGCGGTGCGAAAGAAGGCCAAAGATCTGCAATAAGGTCGGTTCTCAGTTCTCGGTTCTCAGTAATTAGTTCTGCAACCTAGCCTCGCATCACCTCTGCGTTTTTTCAGACACGCTGAATTCTCTTCAACCACAATTTGCTCTATAATCCCTCGGCATTCCCGCCATAGAAAAAAATTAAAAATTGAGGGAGAGCCTTCCATGGAGCACAATCGTAGGAATTTCATGAAAACTACAGGAGCGGTTTGCGCCCTGGCAACGGCGAGCCGTCTCCCGGCAGCGCTCGCAGAAGCCAAACCTGGCGCGACCCGGGAACGCGGCATGGCGCGCGGACTCACCTTGCTGAACATCTTGCGGAGCTCTGGCCAGGGGGCCGAATACCGTCTAGGCGTAAAAACCGAAAAAGGAATACTCGATGTGAACGAAGCCGCGAAGATCCTGCACATGCATGCTCCGTCGACGATCGACGATTTGCTTCAGAATGAAGATGGCCCGAGCCTGAACGCGCTCGTGGAGGCGGCGGCCAAGTCGCCGGCGGCGCGAAAAGCATTCCTCAGGGAAGAGTCGATTCAATACGGCCCGGTGGTGACGCGGCCCGAAAAAATCATCTGTGTGGGATTGAACTATCGCCAGCACGCCATCGAGATTGGCTCCCCAATTCCGAAGCAGCCGGTACTGTTCAACAAATTCAACACCACGCTCAATCACCACAACGGCACGATAAAGCTCCCTGTAGATTTCGCCCAGAAGTTCGACTACGAAGCCGAGATGGTAATAATGATCGGACGCGAAGCGAAAGCGGTAAGCGAAGCGGACGCGCTTTCCTACGTGGCGGGCTATGCGACGGGCAACGACTTCACCGCACGCGACCTGCAACTCGAAACCGGCGGGCAGTGGATGGTAGGGAAGACTCCGGATCAGTTCGCACCCATCGGCCCATACCTGGTGACCGCTGACCAGATCGATCCCGACAACCTGAAGGTCGAGTGCCGCGTCAACGGCGAAATGCGCCAGTCCTCGAACACGAACGATTTTATCTTCAGCACACGGAGGATAATCAGCTACATTTCCCGGGTCATCACGCTGAAGCCCGGCGACATCATTTTCACCGGCACGCCGCAGGGAGTGATCCAGGGCAAGCCCAAAGACCAGCAGGTTTGGCTCAAGCCGGGGGACAAGATCGCCTGCAGCCTGGAAAAGCTGGGCGAATTGAAATTCGAACTGGTGTAACCCGGCGGTCGCAGGAAATCACATCTTACTTCTTCGGCTCATCCACGTTGCAGCCTTCTTCGACTGCCGCTGGGTCGGGCATATCAAACTGAATCACCACCGGTAATCCTCCAGCATCCTCCGCCGTGATTTCAACGGTGTGTGCGCGAAGCATTTTTTTCACCGCATCTACTGGAATAGAGGCAGAAGTAGGAACCGGGGCTGAGGTTTTATCCGTTCCCGGCGACCACTTTTCCATTTCTTCCTTAGCACCATCCAAGCGGTATTGGATTGAAACCTTCGGGTAGTACGACGTTCCATGAATTTCTTCGGGCTCAACGTAGTGGATCTTCAGGGGACTACCGACCACAAGATTCCCACCGACGAACCTGCTCTTATGCCGGTAAGATTCCTTGCCGGGAACGCAATCCAGCGCGAGCGTGGGACCATTCGCGACATTGCCCTGTGGCGATTTCACGAACTTTCCGGCCAAGGTAAACCGTGTGAACTCAGTTCCAGCCGCAGCGTCTGTCTTTTGCGTTTGCCGCCACGCCGAGGGCTGTTGCGCCATGGCTGTCAATCCGAATGATGCGAATGCGATTGGGACGAGCAGAACTAGTGAGCTTGGTTTCATCGGACTGGGTCCTTAGTCTTCGGCAGAATGCGCACAATAAGGCGTGCGATTGTTTCGAGAGAATCCGCGTTCGCCGCAGAGTCCCATAGTAGCCGAGAGCCGTGTGAACGCCAAACTCGCAAAGAGGCTCTCG
>JBEKJF010000340.1:0-5629 GCA_050011375.1 Candidatus Sulfotelmatobacter sp. | reverse complement strand
CATCCACAGCAGCACAGGGACGAAGCAATTTCATTACGAGGTTCTGAATAATCCCAAGCTGACGCCGGTGGCTTTGATGGTGACGGTATTCAACGCGCTGCATGGTGTCAACGAGTTCGGCGAAGAGATTACCTACCGGCTCACTGGGAGCATCGGCGTGAAGGGATTTCCCGAGGTCACGATGCGCAACATGTTCGCTCCCTCGGAAGGCGCACAGCCCGCGGCCATGCAGGCCGCACTTTCACTGGGTGAGCGCTTTGGACGCATCTATGACAATCCCTACAACGCCCCGGCCATCGCAGGAGTGAAGCTGGATTTCGACCTTGTCCGCGAACGCCGCTGGGCGCGCCTCGAGAGTGCGCGTACCGATGTAACCGAAGCTCGCCCCGGGGAAGATATCATGGTTGAGACGGTGCTCGCTCCCTACCGCGGCGAGCGCATCGTGCGGCAGATTCCAGTAAAGATTCCCACCTCGGCGAGCAAGGGAACCCTGCGCATTTTAGTGAGCGACGGCGATACTCTAGACCGCATCGGCCACGCCAGTCCAGCGTTCGGCCGCAAACTCGATCTCGCCTCCACCATCGCGCTGCTCAACAAAGAGCACTCCAACAACCGCGTTTACGTCTCGCTGCTAGAGGCCGACCCCGAAGCCCGCGTCGCCGACAAAGTAATGCCCACGCTCCCCATCTCGATTATGAATGTGATGGATGGCATGCGCGGCAACCAGGAAATGATCGTAAGCGGCGAATCGAATGTAGATGAAACCGCAACCGCTCCGCTGGAGTATGTGGTGTCTGGGGTGCAGTTGCTGACGATCACGGTGAAGTGAAGACGGTCAAGCACACCAACAGGATTGTCATCCCGAGCAAAGCGAGGGATCTTGGTGTTCGCTTGCGCCACCAGCAATGATGCTGCGGGCAAAAACCAAGATCCCTCGCTTCGCTCGGGACGACAGCTTGCAAGGGATGACAGCGTGGAATGAGCTCAGCAACAATCAAAACAATCCCAGGCCCGCTTTATCCATGTGCTTGAATCCATCGGTAGACCAGACAGCCAGCGCCATCAGCGTTCCGTTGTAGCCCACGTGCGCCAGAAAGCTTGCGGCCACTGACTTCGTCATCGCCCGCACTGCGGTGAGCACCACGCCAACCAGAAATACAATCAACACGGCTCCCCAGGAATAACCGTACTGGGCCAGGTGCATCAATGCAAACGGCAGCGCCGTCAGAAAAATTCCCCAGCCAACGCCCAGACGCCGCGCCACCACAGGATAAAGAAATCCGCGAAAGAAAATTTCTTCGATCAACGGCCCGAGGCTAACCGCAAAAGCTGCGGTGAGATAGGCATCGAAAGGGCGATCGAAGAATTGATCGAAGGGTGTGGTCTTCGGCATGGGCAGAAATCGTCCCAGAATGTCGAAGCCGAGCATGAGCACTCCCACACCCAGAAAACTTACGCCGGCAATGCCGGGCCAGTTCCACCGCATCGCCTGGAAGAATCGCGCGCGATATTTGCCCTGTACCAGCAGGATCATGTAAAGAACAACAACCACGTAAGAGAGGAACTGGGAAAGCAGCGCCAGCACAGGCTTCCGCGCCACATCCAGCCAACTTTCATGCGGATAAATGAAAATGCGAGCGCCCGTAACCGTGAGCAGTGGCACGACAAAAAGCGTAAGCAGCAGAGTCAGCCCGGCAATCTGCAAAACGTCCCAGCCGCTCCAGATCGGGTCTTCGCCAGCCTTGGGTTCGGGTCGTACTGGCTCAACCACAGGCGGCGGGAACGGCACAACAACATACGGAGCAGACGTTTGGAGATCGCTGCTCAGCTGCTGGGGATCAAGCTGCGGATTTTCGGGCGCTGACAAAATATTTTCCTTAGGATGACGCTAGCGCGCCGCAGCCGTGGCAATAGGCTTTATGGCTTTGAGTTCCCTCGAATATTTCCGCCGGACCTGATGAACCGCGAAAGCGTCTTGCAAGTTCAGCCAGAACTGCTCCGTAGTTCCGAAATACTTGGCCAGACGAGCTGCCATCTCAGGGGTAATTCCGCGCTTTTCTCGAACGATGTCGTTGACGGTAGGAGGAGAAACGTGCAACTCCACCGCAAGCCGGTAGGGCGAGATGCCCATCGGTTCCAGAAACTCCTCGCGAAGAATCTCTCCCGGATGCACCGCCCGTCCTGCCGGACCCTCGTTCTTGATGCTCATGATCGCGTTTCTCCAAAGGCGTTCAGCAAGTTAAATGTTACGCGCTCCGCTTCCCATTCCCCGCAAAATATCCCGCAAGCGCCTGGCCCGTGTACGACTTCTTCACTCGCGCCACCTGCTCGGGCGTGCCTTGGGCTACGATGCGGCCGCCTTCTTCGCCACCTTCGGGGCCGAGATCGATGATCCAGTCGGCGTTGCGGATCACGTCCAGATTGTGTTCGATGATGACGATTGAATTGCCCAGGTCGGTCAAGCGGTGCAGCACGTCGAGCAACTTTCTTACGTCATCGAAGTGCAGGCCGGTGGTGGGCTCGTCGAGAAGATAAAGAGTTTTGCCGGTCTGCCGCTTGCTCAACTCGCGCGCCAGCTTGATGCGCTGCGCTTCACCGCCGGAAAGCGTTACAGCCGATTGACCGAGATGAATGTAGCCGAGGCCAACGTCGACCAGCGTTTGCAGCTTCTGGTTTACCTGCGGAATGTTTTCCAGAATTGGCAGCGCGTCCGAAACTGGCATCTCCAGCAGGTCGGCGATCGAATTGCCGTTGTATTTCACCGCCAGCGTTTCGTGATTGTAACGGCGTCCGCCGCAGACTTCGCAGAGCACGTAAACATCGGGCAGAAAATTCATCTCGATGCGCCGCTGACCTTCGCCCTGGCAAGCCTCGCAACGTCCTCCGGGGACATTGAAAGAAAAACGTCCAGCCTTATACCCGCGCTCACGCGCTTCGGGAAGCATGGTATAGATCTCGCGGATGGCAGTGAAGACTCCGGTATAGGTTGCGGGATTCGAGCGCGGCGTGCGGCCAATCGGCGACTGATCGATGCGAATCACCTTGTCGATGTTCTCCGCGCCCACAATCGCCTTATGCTCGCCCGACTTCTCGCGCGAACGGTACAGCTGCCGAGCCAGCGCCGGATAAAGAATGTCGTTTACCAGCGTGGACTTGCCCGACCCGGAAACTCCCGTCACCACGGTCATCACGCCGAGCGGGAAAGTTACATCGAGATTCTTGAGATTATTTTCCTTCGCACCCAGAATCGTCAGGGCCGCACCGTTTTTCTGACGCCGCTCGGCGCGCATCTCAATCTGCACTCTGCCGGAAATGTAAGCCCCGGTCAGCGAGTTGGGTTCGCGCATAATTTCCGCAGGAGTTCCGTGCGCCACTAACCCTCCGCCATGTCGTCCCGCGCCGGGACCGAGGTCGATTACATAATCCGCGCGGCGAATCGTCTCTTCGTCGTGCTCGACGACGAGCACAGTGTTCCCCAAGTCGCGCAAATTCTCGAGTGCGTTCAGCAGCCGTCCGTTATCGCGATGATGCAATCCGATCGAAGGCTCATCCAAAACATAGAGCACGCCGCGCAGCTTCGACCCAATCTGCGTCGCCAAACGAATCCTCTGCCCTTCGCCTCCAGACAAAGTCGCTGCCGAGCGGTCGAGTGAAATGTAATTCAATCCCACCGCATTCAGAAATTGCAGCCGCTCCACAATTTCATGCATAACGCGGCCAGCGATTTTTTCCTCTCGTCCCGCGAGCCTAATGCCTCGCGCGACATCGAGCGCCTTTGAAATTGGCAGCGCGGTAAATTCAGCAATCGACATGCGGCTCACCTTCACAGCTAGACTCTCCGGCCGCAGCCGCTTGCCCCCGCACGCGGGACAATCCGTCGCCGACATGTGATCCATCAGCCAGTCGCGATAACCTTCCGAGGTCGACTCCTCAAGATTCTGCTTCAAGTATCCGAAGATTCCGCGGAAGCCAGTCTTGACGCGCCCCGACTCTCCATTCAGCAATAGATCCTGAACTTGCTCCGGAAGTTTTTCGAACGGTTTCCTCAGGTCAATGCCATGCGCCGCGGCCGTGATTTGCAACGCATGAATCAAACCCTGTGACGCCGAACCCGGTCCCAGTCCGCCATCAAGCAGAGGCTTCGACCAATCCGTAATCACCTTCGCCGGATCGAAATCATACTTGCTGCCAAGGCCGTGGCACTCCGGGCAAGCTCCATACATGCTGTTGAACGAAAACGAACGCGGCTCGAGTTGCGGCACGCTGATGCCGCAATCCGGACACGCCAGCTTCTCCGAATAAAGTTGCTCATCGCCGCCAACCACAGCGATCTGCACCAGGCCGCCGGCCAACTTCATCGCCAGCCCCACCGACATTTCCAGACGGTGCTCGATCCCCGGCTTCACCAGCAGTCGGTCAATCACCACTTCGATGGTGTGGTTCTTGCGCTTATCGAGCGCGAGGTCGTCATCCAGATTCACAATTTCGCCATCCACGCGTGCGCGCTCGTAGCCATGCTTGAGCAGCGTCTCCATCTCTTTCTTGAACTCGCCTTTGCGCCCGCGCACGATGGGCGCGAGGACCATTACTCGATCCTCAGGAGTTAGAAGCATCACACGCTGCACGATCTGCTCCGCCGACTGGCGGCTGATCGCCCGCCCGCACTTGGGGCAATGCGGCACTCCAATCGAAGCGAATAAGAGGCGAAGGTAGTCGTAGATTTCGGTAATGGTCCCAACGGTCGAACGCGGGCTGCGGCTGGTGGTCTTCTGCTCAATCGAGATGGAGGGGCTAAGTCCATCAATTGCATCCACATCCGGCCGCTCCATCTGGTCCAGAAACTGCCGCGCGTAAGTCGACAAAGTCTCCACATAGCGGCGCTGCCCTTCGGCATAAATCGTGTCAAATGCCAGCGACGACTTGCCCGACCCGCTCAGTCCGGTCACCACCGTCAAAGTATTGCGCGGAATCTCAACGTCAATGTTCTTGAGATTATGCTGGCGCGCCCCGCGCACGGAGATTTTAGTAATAGCCATTGGTTACTTGTCTGAAAAACCGGGTTGGATTGCCCTTCCGTAATGTCGACAGGCTTACAGACTTGTCCGACAGTAGGAGTGCACAGCTCTACTCCGTATTTTACTACGGAGCAGCAAGCTGCGGCGCACCTGAATCGTCACTAGCAGCGGCCTTTAACGCAGGTAGATTGAAAAAGCCGCGTAGACGAAAGTTGAAGCTGTGGCATCTGATACTGCAATTTAATAAGGGTGGTCGACCGTGATTTCGCTCTTCATGCCTCTGATTCTTTGCCTCACCGTAGCCGCCTCGGTCGGCATCGGCGTCCTCTCCGCGTACGCAGCAGTCTTCGCCATTCTCGATTTATGCGGACGCGCCTCGCAACACCGTCCCGCCGAAGCCCGCCCGCGGCTTGTTCTCGTTCCTACGCAGAATCACGCCAGCGGCGACTAGGATCCACTCCGCCCCCTGGACGTTTCCGTTATCTGAAACATCGCTTCGACCACTGGTCCGTTGACGATTCACGGTGTCAGCGCGCCTTCTGAAGAGCAATGGAATCCAGATTGTGAACCCACCTCGCCGGGCGCTTGTCATCCGAAACAATCAGTTGGAACGG